>JACQWL010000045.1 GCA_016209255.1 Verrucomicrobiota bacterium | reverse complement strand
CCCCTACACTCACCAATTAGTTTGGACGTTCAACAGGTAAACGGGGTTCTGCTGCATGGATACGGCTTAGCCGGAATCATGCCGCAGACGAGGTGGGCCGCGCGCTCCGCGCGTGGCTGACCTGCGGACGTGCCCGTAACCGCGCGCGGAGCGCACGGTCCACCAACTTCTTTCGTCGGCCAAATTGACGTTCGAATCCGACTGCATGGCTCCGGCTCAGCCATCCTCGCAGGTGTACCCGCGCCAGGGAAACGTGCCGGCGCCGGCATTTCGCGCCGGCGTTCGCAGGCCATGACGCGCGTCACGCTCTTGATGATCGTGACCGCCGGACCGGCATCGTTCCCGAATTTTCCGGCGCGATTTACAGACGCATCGATTGATCCCATGGCGCGCAACGTTGCGGGCACGACGGGATGAAAGTCACCATCGAATTGCAGGCCGGCCGCTTTCTGGTTCGCCTTTTCAATCCATTGACCGCGGTCACACGGATTTCACAGATGGTTTTACCCGCGTGATCCGTGCAATCCGCGGTCAAAATGTTCGGAACATTTCTTCCGGTTGCAGGTGCGACGTGCCGGGTGTTTCCTGGAACCTCTCTTCCGCACGCCCACCTCGCCCGCCGCCTCAGCGCGCCCCACAACCCGCGGGATTGCCTCCGGTGGCGCGGCGCCCCAGCCTCCGCCCACATGGCTGCCAACGGCCCCAACCATCTGCTGCCGACGCATCGGAAGCCGAGCTTCCCGATCAGCGTGGATCTGCGCGGCTACCTCCGCCGGTACAAGCGCGAACGCGAGCTGCCGCTGACCTACGATCGGCTGCGCGCGTTTCACGAAGTCATCCCCCTCACCGACGACGCCGGCCGGCCCACCCTCTGGGACACCGTCATCTACGACGCCAGCGAGATGCCCGCGCTCAACGAGGCGCTGAAGGAGGTCTACGCATGGCTCAAGGTCGCCGGCGATCTGTCCGTCGTCGGCCACCTGTATGTCGACCGCGTCGACTTTTGCACCTTCGGCAACTCGACGCCCTTTCGCATCCGAATCGTCAACGCCTATAACGACAATCAGGACTACTTTTACGTAAAGAAGGCCGACTCCTCGCGGGTCTACGGGCTCGAGCTGGAGCACCTCCTCTCGCCCAACCGACTCAACTTCATCACCCACGGCAACACGCTCGTCGAGGAACACGTCGCCGGAATCCCGGGCGACATCTTCATCCAGCACTGGCTCGGGCAGCGCCCCGAACTCAAGCCGATCCGTGTGGCCAAGGAGCTCGTGAAGTTCAACGAACGCTGCTTCATCCGGCTGCTCGGCGACATGCGCTCCTACAATTTCGTCTTCGTCTTCACGCCGGATTTCGAGGAGGCGCAGCTGCGGATTCGCGCGATGGATTTCGACCAGCAGAGCTTTGACGGCCGCAAGAACTTCTACCGGCCGCAGTTCTTCAAGGACAATTCGCCGCTGGTCCGTTTCTGCACCAAACACCTGCGACCCGAGACCGCGCACCAGTACGAGCGCGAGGAGCAGACGCTCATCCTCCAGCGCGCCTCGCTCGCCTCCGAGCGGCTCGGGCTGCTGTTGCACGACATGGCGCACGATCCGATATCGCCGCCCGAGAAGGTCCGCACGCTGCGCGAGGGTCTCGCCGAGTACTACGACCGCACTGATTACCTGCGCTGCGAATCGATGGGCGCGCTGATCCGCCAGAACCTCGAATCGATCCGCCGCGACATCGGCCGCCCCGTTGTGCCTGAGCTGGTCCCGGAGTAGGTCCAATTCGCTTTCAAGATCAGACGGTCTTTGCAGGGGCGTCGCTTGACGACGCCCGCGGGCGCCGGCGAGCGGCGCCCCTACAATGCATCAATTTTTGAACGCGAACCGGCGCTGACAGCGCAGCGCCCTCCAGTCGCAGCCAGAACGTAGTTGGTGGAGGGCGGCGCGCCGTCGCCGCCGCGTCGACAACAGAAAAACTGATTTGCGCCCGCCGCTCCACCACGGTCACTTCAGCGTCGAGAAATCCGTCGGCGCCAGGAAGACCGCCCCGGTCTTGTCCGTCAGTTTGCCGCCCTTTTCCGAGTCAGCCCTGGCTGTCGCCCAAGCAGGGTTCGCCCGGAACGCCGCCCACGAGGCCTTGGCCGCCTCGCGGTCCGCATGCGCCAGCAGGTAAATCAGCGTGCGGCCCGCGCCTTTGTCGGCGTCGAGCGGATGCAGGTAGATGATGTTCGTCATGCCGTGCTTCGTGAACAGGGCGAGGGTGTAATCGCGGAACCGGGCGTCGAGTGCGGCGAGTTTGCCCTCGGCCGCCGTGTAGGTGCGCAGTTCAAACACCCGCGGCGGGGCTCCACGGGCCGCCTTGCCGGCGCTGAGGGCGGGCGAATAATCCGTGGCGCTGAGAAAAACCGCCTCGGGGCTCCGGGCGAGAATCTTGCCCGCGGCCTCGCTCGCCTTGCGCGCGGCCTGCCAGCCCGGATCGGCGCCAAACGCCTTCCATGAGGCCTGGGCCGCTTCCCGGCTCTTGTGCTGGAGCAGGTAAATGAGCTTTTCGCCGGCGCCATCCTTGGCGTCGAGCGGCACCCAGTAACCCACGTTTACCATGCCGTGTTTTTCGAAGAGCTTGCAGGTGTGATCGCGAAAACGCGCCAGCAGGGCGTCGAGCTTTCCCGGCTCGGCGGTGTAAGTCCGCAACTCAAAAACCGGGGCGTCGGCTGCGCGCGCCGGCGTCGGCGTCGCGGCGGAAGTGCCAATTGCCAACAAGGCGAGGAGGAGGGGTCGGAGCGAAGGGAGCATGGCTGGGTTTGGGTGAAGAGGCCGCCATGGTTGCGGGCGAATCTGCGGGAGTCAACGCGCGCCAAACCAAAAGGTTCGCCCGGCTCCCGCCTCGCACCGCATTGATGCTTCTTTTTTCGACTGATTTTTCTACCATCCCGCCGTGATGATTCGCCCGACCGTTTTAGTCGCCTTTGTTCCGGCACTGTGGTTCGCACTGGCCGGCTGCGGCACGCCCCGGCCGCCGGAAATCAAGGCCGTGGGCAGTGTCACCGTGACCGTCGATGCGTCGAACAGACGGACGTTGGCGCGAGTGCCTTTTGCCAGCGACGTGACCCTGGCGCTGCCGCCGGCGAAGCCGGCCGGCTACGTGTGGCAGATTTCCGCGCACGACACGCGTTTCCTGAAGCAGCGAACCGAAATCACCGCCGCCGCGGACCCGGAAAGTGGATCGACGGTGTCGTTCCTCGCTGTGCGCACCGGCGTGACGCGCATCCGTTTCGTCCTCGTGGAGTCGGCCGGCAGGGCTGAAACCGATCCGGTCGACTTCCGGGAAGTCGAGCTCGCGATTCAATAGGGGCCCCGTTTCACACCGGCGCCCACGCGCCGACGCCGACCACATCCTCCACCTCGGCCTCCTCGTCCGGGAGCTCGTTCAGGGGCGCAAATCGTTCGGACGAAAACCCGAGCTCCTGTTCGCCCTGGTGAAAAGGGTCGGGCGGGTTCTTCAATTCCTCCAGCAGCAGCCCGACCGTCGCGGTGTCGCCGCCTCTCACGATTTTTTCGCGGCCGAGGAAGACCTGGCGCACCGTGTAGATGTTATCCTTCACCGGCAGCTGCTGGTAGAGCGCGCGGATCGTCGGGGAGAAGGTATCGTTGATGCAGACGACTTTCTGGCCTTTGATCATGGTTTTGGGATCCCATAACGTAGCACAAGCGTCGGGAACGTCACAACGAGAATTTGGGCGTCACTCGATCCGGCCCTCGTCGAAGTCGATCAGATCGGGCACGCTCTTGATGTCGTTGGCGCGATCGGCGCAGCCCATCGCGGTCAGCGCCTCCTTGATGAACTCGCGCCCCGCCGTCGACATGCCCATCTGCACGAACCGCCGGTTCCACGCCGCGGCGCGCACGTCGGCGGGAAAAAGGTGTTTCAACCGCGCCTCGATTTCGTCGTCGCCCGCCGAGTCGCGCACGATTTTCTCCACCTCGGCCGGATCGATTCCGAGGTGGTGGCTGAGAAAACGGTCGCAGCCCCGCTTGTAGTTTTTCGCGTAGCTCGCCGGCAGCGCCCCGTGCTCCTTGACGTAGCGGCATTTCGCGAGAAACCGGGGCAGGTAAAGCAGTCCGGTCGCCGCGTGCGGCAGATACGGCGACGGCAGGCAGGCGAGCACCTCGCCGCTGGAGCCGGGAATGGGTTTGGAAGGCATGCGCAACCGCCAGATTCGCGGAATTCGCCGGCACGACAATCCCAACCTTTCGGATCTCGCCCTCCGCGGGCGGGCTCCGAACCGGGCAATCCAGATGTTTGCCCGCCGCGGAGTCGCGGGTAAGAATTGACTGGCGCCGCCCTTCCGACGCGGCGAAGTACGGTCCCGACCCACCCGATGAAACGCCTCCTCCTCTTCCTGTCCGCCGCCGCGATCTCGAGCGCCGCCACCGGCAACTGGGGCACCTACCTCGGTGACAGCGCCGGCAGCCAGTTCTCGCCGCTACGCCAGATCACGCCGCAAAACGTCGCCGGGCTTGAGGTTGCCTGGACCTACCGCGCGGGCGGCCTCGACGGCAAGAATCGCACGCAGATCCAGTGCAACCCGCTCGTGATCGACGGCGTGCTCTACGGCACGACCCCCGATCTCCAGCTCTTCGCCCTCGACGCCGCCACCGGTGCCGAGCGCTGGCGCTTCGATCCCGCCGCCATCCCCGGCATGACCAAGGTCGGCGTCAACCGCGGCCTGGCGACGTGGACCGACGGCCCGGCCCGGCGGATCCTTTACGCCAACAGCAACTGGCTCCACGCCATCGATGCCGCCACGGGCAGGCGCATCCCGGGCTTCGGCCGGGAGGGATCGATCAATCTCAAGGACGGCCTCGGCCGCGATGTCTCCAAGCTTTCGTTACAGGTGACGACGCCCGGAATCGTCTATCGCGACCTGATCGTCATGGGCATGCGGCTCGGCGAGGGACCCGGCCCCGCCGCGCCGGGCCACATCCGGGCGTTCGATGTGCGGACGGGCGCGATGGTCTGGCGGTTCAACACCATTCCGTCGCCGGGAGAGCCCGGCTACGAGACGTGGCCGCCGGACGCCCACAAGTACATCGGCGGCGTCAACGTCTGGGCGGGCTTCGCCCTCGACGAGAAACGCGGGCTCGTGTTCTGCCCGACCGGCTCGGCTGCGTTCGACTTTTGGGGCGGCAATCGCATCGGTCAGAATCTCTACGCCAACTGCCTCATCGCCCTCGATGCCACCACCGGCCGCCGGGTGTGGCACTTCCAATTTGTCCGCCACGACCTCTGGGATCGCGACCTGCCCTCACCGCCAGACCTCCTCACGGTGACGCACGGTGGCCAGCGGATCGATGCGGTCGCGCAGACCACCAAGTCGGGTCATGTCTTCGTCTTCAACCGTGAGACGGGCGAGCCGCTTTTCCCGGTCGAGGACATCCCGGTGCCGAAATCCGACATCCCGGGCGAGTCCGCCTGGTCGAGCCAACCGCAGCCGTTGAAACCCGCTCCGTTCGCCCGTCAGCTTTTCACGCACGCCGAAATCACCCGGCGCACGCCGGAAGCGCACCGGGCGGTGCTCGAAACGTATGCCATGCTTCGCCCGCACCTGCCTTTCATGCCGCCGAGCCGTGCGGGTACGATCATCCTTCCGGGGTTCGATGGCGGCGCGGAGTGGGGCGGCGCCGCCACGGACCCCGATGGCATCCTCTACGTCAACGCCAACGAAATGGCCTGGATCCTCACGCTGGTCGACGCGAAGGCCTCAGCCCCCGGCGGCCCGGTGAGCGGCGCGGGTCTTTTCACGCAGATTTGCGCCGCCTGCCACGGCCTCGAGGGCAAGGGCAACGCCGCCCAGAACATCCCGCCGCTCGAAAACGTCGGGCAGCGGCTGAAGCTCCCCGAGGTCCTCACATTGTTGCAGACGGGCAAGGGCGTAATGCCGTCCTTTGCCTTCCTTTCCGAGGCCCAACGCACGGCCGTGGCCGGCCATTTGTTCGGCCTTGAGCCCGTGGTCGACCCGCGCAACGCCCCCGCGGCCAACGCCCCCGCCGCCAATGACGTCACCCGCAAGCAGGAACTCGACGACGGTGGCGATGCCCTCGGTCGCATCCCGTATACGATAACCGGCTACAACCGTTGGCTCGATCCCGAAGGCTACCCGGCGATCAAGCCGCCTTGGGGCACGCTGAATGCCATCGATCTCAACACCGGCGAGTACCGGTGGAGCGTGCCGCTCGGCGAGTGGCCGGAACTCGCCGCGAAGGGCGTCCCCAGGACCGGCACTGAGAATTACGGCGGTCCCGCGGTTACGGCCGGTGGAGTCATCTTCATCGCCGCCAGCCGCGATGAGCACCTGCGCGCGTTCGACCGGCGCACGGGCCGGGAACTCTGGAAGGCAAAGCTCCCCGCCGCCGGCTACGCCACTCCTGCCATCTACTCCGTCGGCGATCGGCAGTATGTCGTCATCGCCTGCGGCGGCGGCAAGATTGGCGCCAGGAGCGGCGATGCCTACGTCGCCTTCGCCCTGCCGAAGTGAGCGGCGACGGCCAACAGGGGTATCTGATTGCTTGGAACTGACTCTCACGCGGAGCGCGCGGAGGCGCGGAGGACGCAGCGTTGCTCTCCGCGTCTCCGCGCGCTCCGCGTGAGAGATTTTCCCGGATTGGGGTTCGGGACGGCGCCGTCTCTTCGTCCGGGCAGTTCTCGAAAAAAAACCGCGAACGGAGGAAATTGGAATTCCCGCCGGGCTTCGTGGCCCGTGGTCTTTGGTCCCTTGCCAGTGGTCAGGGCGCATCTGCGAGTTGTCGGTGGCGCCAGCCAAAGGTGGAGTTGAAGCTTGGAAAAACGCTCAACGCTCAAGGTGGCCCTTACTTGAGCGTTAAGAGTTGAGTGTTGAGCGTTTGCCGGATTCCGCAGTGCTCAAGCATTTGGCACCCCCAACCGGCAGATGCGCCCCAGTGGTCATCCCGTGGCAGAATCGGGCTTCCTTTCCGGGCGGATTCCCGCACGATTTGGCGCGATGCTTCCGAGCGCACGGCGGCAGAAAGCACCAGACCTATGATCCGCGAGCTAGACGCCACCAAGGTCCTGACCTTCGACCTGTTCGGCACGGTGCTGGACCTCGGCGGGAGCCTTACGCCGTACCTGGCCGATTTCCTGAAGCGACAGGGGAGGGCCGTCGATCCCGCCGGGTTCTGGCGGGAACTCAGGCACCGCCAGCGAATCGAACAGTATCAGGACTCCCTCCTTGAATTGGGCCACTCCGGTTACCTGGAGACCGCAGAAAAGGCGTTCTCATACGTGTGCCGGTTGAACGGGTTGAACCCGTCCCGGGAGAAGATCAAGGAATGGATGGAGAGCTGGCAAATGCTCGCGCCGTTCCCCGACGTTCTGGCGGCGCTCCAGAGGCTCAAGTCCCGCTTCCGCCTGCCATTTGAAGACACCCACTCCCGCTACCTGCCTGACGTGACGGTCGCCAACTTTACAGAGCTGGCGGACATTCTCCTTGGTCAGGTGCCCTTGGCGAAGGGGTGCAACCCGCCAATCCAGTTGCCGCGAAAAGGCGCATGAAGGGCTCGAGACGCGTGCGAGGCTGCCACTACGCGCAATTTTCCGGGCGCCTCCCGATTCTGAGCACGTGCTCAGAATGCGGCGGATTGCAGGGACTACAATAAGAGGCGACCGGAAAACGGGCGGGGTCAGGGCGTCCGGTGTTCCCTTGAAGCGAAAGACGTGGGCGAGGCGTTTTCGAACATCGAACGCCCTGACGTCGTCAGCGGCTCGCCTGAAGCGCCTGGAGCGCCGCGAAGTCGGCCGCGGCCACGGTGGCGCTGCCCTTGACCTCGATGCCGGCCACCGTGCCGTCGGGCTTTTCCAAAATCACGTCCACCTCGAGCCCTGCGGCGGTGCGGAAGTAAAGCATCCCCGGCGCAAGCTCCGGGGCATTTGGGCAAGCCGTACCTTGTAGCCGGGGTCGGCGACCCCGGACCGGCCTCAACGAAGCCGGCTACAACCAAGCCGAAGCAAGCTTCGGGGTATCGGACCCATTGGCGAATGAACTGCTCGAAGACGGCCAGGCCGGGCGGAAGGACGCGTGGCAATTCGGCGACTGGGAGCCGGACTTGATCAAGTGAGGGGCCTCGCTGGTAGATGCCCTCAATTATCCCACCGGCATTTCGATCGCCGAAATCAACCGCACATCAAGTTGCTCCCACGCTTCGTCCATCATTAGTGCGTAGTTTTGGCGTCGTCGTCTGCCACCGGAGTTCAATGACTCGGGCGTTGATACGCGTCCCAAATCGCCTTTTCCCGCTCGATGGTCGTTTTCCCCTCACAAATCGCCAAGCGGGTTTTGTAGTCGAGCGGCTGGTGCTGTTCGAGCGGGACAATCGTTTTTGCGGGGAAGGCCAAGGAAATGCAGGTCGAGCCGTAATAGCGGAAATTGTTGGGATAGAGCGGCGTTTCCTTCGACTCGAACATCATGACGGTCGTGAAATCGGGATTCGGGATTTCGGCCGCCGGGTACTTTCCGTATAGGGCAAGCCAGGCGGCGGCGCCGAACGCGGCCGGATCGGTCACCCTTTGCGCCATCGCCAGATTGTCACCGCGCCACTTGTCTGGATTCGGGTGAACGGCGCGGATCGAAAAATCCTGTACGCGCGGATTCATCCGGACCGTCATTCCGCCGTAGCCGCCGTAGTCGACGGTTTGCCGTCCGGCAATCGCCATGCCGTCGACCAACGCCTCGAGCCGGACATCGACATCGACCGCGCGGCTCCTGGCCCCCTTCACCCCTTCGGTTCGGTGCGCCTGAATCGTGACGGTCTCTTTCACCACGTCGGCCGGGTCATCGTCGTACCGCCAGACGTTCACCGCTTGAAGCACGGCGGAAGCGGTGCCGGCTGCCATTTTGGTAATCTTTACCGGGTAGGCGCGGATTTTGCAGACGGCCCAAAGATCGCCGATCTTGCCGTTTCGGCGGACCTCGCACCAGCTCCACCAGAGACTGCGGTGATGCAGATGGTCTTTCGGGTAGTCGGCGGTGAGCGACTCGCCGCGGAAGCCGTGGAGCGGATAGATGTAATCGCTCCGCTCGCCCCCGAACCGGCTCCCGTCGGTAAAGTACGCGCCGTTGTAAGGCGTGTCCCGCTTGGTGAAATGATGCGCCTCGACCCCGGCCGGGAGCGGAACCTCGCCGAATCGATAGGTCAGTACCGGCAGGCGATCCTCGGTGATCGTATAACTCTGCGTTTTCTCATCGACGGAAAACGCCAGTGGCCCTTGCGCCGCGAAAAGCGGCACCGGAGTGAAAAACGCCAGGAGCGCAGCAGTCCAGGATTCGCGGTTCATCATTTGTCGGTCCTCCCCTCGCGTTTGATTTCGTGACCGGCCATGCCGACAGTCAAGACACCTCGGGCGTTGAGGTACTGCGTCGGGAAGAAGGTCAGCCTCGATTCAGCACCGACTGCCAGAATTAAAACGGACGGGTCAGGGCGTTCGGTGTTCCCGTGGAAGCGAAACACGTGGGCGAGGCGTTTTCGAACATCGAACGCCCTGACCCCGCAGCAGCTGCCGTCAGCAGCACGGCAGAGACGGTCATTGCTTCGGTGCCTCGTCCAACCATAAAAGGAATCGTCCACGCCTCTGATGCTCAGCGAAGCCGATACCTGCCGGAAATATGTCGTCCCCCTCCTGCAGGCAGCCGGTTGGGATATCATGCGCAAACTGCGCCGCGCCCCGCTTGCCGGTTTCCCGCCCGCCCGCGCCGCCGTCGTCGTGCCCAACGGCGTGCTTTTCGGCGACGGCGTGTGTGCCCGCATCAAGGAAGAGCTGCTCAAGGAATTCAACCTGCACACCATCGTCCGGCTGCCGAACGGCGTCTTCGCGCCCTACACCGGCATCCCGACCAACCTGCTTTTCTTCGACCGCTCCGGCCCGACGAGGGACGTGTGGTATTACGAGCAACCCCTGCCCGAGGGCCGCAAAAACTCCACCAAAACGGCGCCGATTCAGTTCGAGGAATTCGCCGACTGCTTCGCGTGGTGGGATAAGCGCAAAGAGAACGACCGCGCCTGGAAAGTCCCCGCCGCCGAGCTGCTCGCCGCCGGCTGCAATCTCGACCGGAAGAACCCGAGCACCAAGGAAGACATCACGCACCTCCCGCCCGACCAACTCGCCGCGAGCATCCTCGAAAAGGAAAAACGCATCGCGGAAATCATCGGCAATATTCAAAACCTGCTAAACAAATAGGTCCTATATGACCAATCCGGGCGCTTTCGAAAACCAACCTGGCTTCATCCCGCCGCACGGCGGCTACCAAAAGCTGAAGTCCTATCAGATGTCCGAGCTGGTGTATGATGCCACGGTGAAGTTCTGCGATCGCTTCATCGACCCGCGCTCCCGCACCCACGACCAGATGGTGCAGGCGGCGCGCAGCGGAAACAAGAACATCGCCGAGGGCAGCCAGGTGAGCGGCACCTCCAAAAAAATGGAGCTGAAGCTCGTGGGTGTGGCCCGCGCGAGCCTCGAGGAATTGCTGGGAGACTATCAGGACTTCCTGCGTCAGCGTGGCCTCGGTATGTGGCCCAAGGATCATCCGATGGCGCGCACCGTCCCGCCGCGCCCCAGCTTCAGCCGGAATAGAACCAATCCTCCCAAGCCAGTCACACCGCCCCATCCGTCCGATTCGTCCAATGCCCTGCCGCCCAAGCTGGGCACCGCCCAACCGAAGCCGCCCAACCCGTCATGAGCAAGCCGTGGCCAAGAGTCAGCCTCGGCGAGTTGCTTCGGCTTGAGCGCCGCCGGGTGAACGTTGACGCCGAAAAACTCTACCAGGAAATCGGCATCTACTGTTTCGGCCGCGGCATCTTTCACAAGACGCCGCGCACCGGATTCGAGGTCGGAGACAAAGACTTGTTCCTGATGAAGGAGGGCGACTTCATCCTCCAAGTCACATTCGCCTGGGAAGGAGCCATCGCCATCGTGTCCGCCGCTGAGGACGGAATGTTCGGCTCTACTCGTTACCCGACGTTTCGCGTCGATGAGAGCCGCTGCGTCCCGCATTTCCTCCTGAACTATTTTCGGACCGAGGAGGGCCTGAAGCAGCTCGTGAAGATTTGCCCTGGCTCCGCAGGCCGCAATCGGGTGCTGAGCATCAGACGAATCCCTGAGGTGCTTGTGCCGCTGCCGCCGCTTGTGGAGCAGAGGCGAGTGGTGGCTCGGATTGAAGAGCTAGCTGCACAAATCCGCCACGCCCTGATTATCCGCGACCAAGCCGCCGAGGAAGCCGCAGCCCTATCGCACTCCTATCTATCAAGTCTGCTTCGCGCCGAAGAAACCCGTGCACGTTGGCCGATCCGATCACTCAGCGCGGTTGCAGAAATAAATCCGAGACGTGGCAAGAGAGAACTTGATTCGGATAGCAAAGTCACGTTCGTGCCAATGCGTGCCGTCAGCGATGAGACCGGTCAAATCGTAGCAAGCGAGGCGCGCACCTACGCCGAAGTGAAAACCGGCTACACCCGGTTTGAGGATGGAGATGTGATTTTTGCACGAATCACACCATGTATGCAAAACGGGAAATCGGCTGTCGCTGCTGGCCTTAGAAACGGGGTTGGATTTGGCTCGACTGAATTTCATGTCGTAAGACCGGGCGCGGAAGTTGAACCGGCATGGCTTCACCATCTGTTTCGCCATCGTGAATTTCTGCGGAACGCCGCGGAGCATTTCACAGGGACTGCGGGCCAGCAGCGCGTTCCCGTTTCATACATGCGGGAGAAAACTATCCTCGTCCCCCCGCTCCCCGAGCAACGCCGGATCGTGGCGGAGCTTGACGCATTGCAAGCGGAGGTGGACGCGCTGAAGCGCCTGCAAGCCGAGACCGCCGCCGAATTGGACGCCTTGCTCCCCGCCATCCTCGACCGCGCCTTCAAAGGCGAACTCTGAGCGGCTACGGCGGTAATTGCTGCACGCCCACTTCTCCACGTTTTTCCGCGACATCCGGGCGATCTGCGGTCACAACGGTCACGTCCCGTTCCGCCATGACCGAGCGTCCGATCACTCCTGCGAGCGTTTCAATAAAGTACACAACGTACCCTGAGCTGCGGCGCGGCGTGGCGGAGACGTTGTTCGCGGGCCAGCGCGCGGTGGAGCGAGCGAAAGTGCTGACGTATTGGCGAACCGGCTGGCTGATCAACGAGCACGTGCTGCTCCATCAGAAGCGGGCGGATTATGGCGCCCAGGTTATCGCCCGCCTGGCGCGCGACCTCGGCGTCGACCGGACGACGCTTTACCAATGCACCCTCTTCGCGCGGTATTTCCCAATTGTCGGCGCGCGCCGACAATTGACGTGGGCGCATTACCGGCGGCTCGTTCAGATTGACGATGCGAAGGTGCGCAATGCGCTGGCGGCCGAAGCCGAAGCCAGAAAATGGACCTCGCGGGAACTGCACGACCGCGTCATCGCCCTGACGGCGCGCGAGACCACGGCGCGGCTGGCGACGCCGGGCGGCAAGGGCGCGGCGGCTTCGGAGCTGCTCGCGCCCAAGCGCGGGCGCCCGGGCATTTATCGCGTGGTGAGCGTTGGTGGGGCGCTCGCGGTGGACCTCGGCTTCGCGTGTTACTTCGATCCGAGCGCGGAGCAGGCGGCGGCCTTGAAGGCAGGCGACTTGGTTCAACTCGACGACAACGACCGGCTCACGGCGGCGGACCACGCGACGAAGGCGGATCTTTTTAACTACCGCGTCGAACTCATCAAGGTTGTCGACGGCGACACGCTGTGGGTGAAGATCTACCTGCGGCCACGCCAGTGGTTGAAGCAGAAGCTGCGGCTGCGCGGGCTCGACTGCCCGGAGATGACCACGCCCGAGGGCAGGGCCGCGAAGCGGTTCGTCGATGCGCTCGTGGCCAAAACCACCGCCGTCACGATCAACACGACGAAGCCCGACAAATACGACCGGTACCTGGCGGATGCATTTTTGAGTGTGACGAGTGACCCTGCGACGGGCTCAGGGTCGGCACTGGGACATGGGCCCGGCGATGACGTGGAAATTTTTCTGAACAATGCCCTGCTCGAAAACGGCCACGCGGAGCGGAAGGACGCGTGGCAGTTCGGCGACTGGGAGCCGGAATTGCTGAAGTGAGAGACCGCGGCGTCGGGCGCGGCCCGTTGCGAAGTCTGTCGTCGGGTCCTGCGCATCCCACGGAGGGCCGAGCTCCGCCGCGGCCGAAAATCCGGCGACATCGCAGCGGCCTCGACGGAGCTCGGCCCTCCACCAGCAAAGAGAAAGATCGAATCGTCACCGACGGGTTCGAAGCGGATCGAGAGGAGTTTTGGAGACGCGACGGGGGCGTCGCATCCCCATCAAACAGTCGGGCTGGCGTGGCCGCCCAATTTGGCGGATTTCCGCCAAATTGGGCGAGACCTCACCTCACCTCACCTCTCACCGGTACTCTTCCCCCGTGACCGCATTGATGATCTTGAAGTTCTCGACGTGATAATTCAGGTCCGTTGGCCCGCCTTCGCCAAGGCTACGGCGCGGCGGGCTTGGGGGTCAGCGGTATTCTTCCCCCGTTACCGCGTTTATGATTTTAAAGTTTTCGACGTGATAGTTTAAATCCGCCCGGAAGGCCAGCTTCACGCCGAAGAGCTTCTCGATCCGCACCAGCAGGTCGGCGTCTTCGCTGCGCAGACGCTCGAGGATGCTCGGATGCACCAGCACCCGGAGCGAATACTCCTTGCCGTCGTTGCGCAACTGCAGCCGGCGCACGACCGACGACAGCTTGCGCTGCAACTCGACCGACATCGTCGTCGCGCTCTTCACGATGCCGCGGCCGCGGCAATACGGACAATCCGTGTACAAATTGCTCGAGAGCGACTCCTGCTGCCGCTGACGGGTCATCTGCATGATGCCGAGCGACGAGATGGGCAGGAGGTGGTTCTTCGCCTTGTCGGTCGACATCAGCTCCACCATCTTCTCGTACACCGCGTTGCGGTGGCGCCGCTCCTTCATGTCGATGAAGTCCATGATGATCAGGCCGCCGAGGTTGCGGAGGCGGATCTGGCGGGCGATTTCGGCCGCGGCCTCGAGGTTGACGGCGTAGATGACGTTCTTCTCGTCGCCGCCGCGGTTCTTGTGCGAGCCGGTGTTCACGTCGATGGCGATGAGCGCCTCGGTCTCGTCGATGATGATTTCGCCGCCCGAGGGAAGGGGGACCTTGCGCTGGCCGGTCTGCTCGATCTGCCGCTCGATGTTGAAGCGTTCGAAAATCGGGATGCTGTCCTTGTAAAACGCGATCTTGCCGGCGGAGCGTTTGGAAATCTGGCCGACGAGCCGCTGCGTGCGCTCGAAGTCGTCCTTGTTGTCGATCAGGACGCGGTCGACCTCCTCGGTGAGGAAATCGCGGACCGTGCGCTCGACGACGTCGGGTTCCTGGTACAGGCAGGAGGGCGCACGCTCGCTCTGCATCCGGGCCTGGATGGCTTCCCACGTTTTCAGCAGGATGTGCAGGTCGCGGACGAAGTAGCGGGATTTCTTCCCCTCGCCGGCGGTGCGGACGATGACGCCGACGCCCTCGGGCAGGGTGAGTTCGTTGATCAGGGTCTTGAGCCGCTTGCGCTCGAGCGGGTCCTCGATCTTGCGCGAGATGCCGCAGCCGTCGCTGAACGGGGTGAGGATCAGGTAGCGGCCGGGGAGCGAGAGGTTCGTCGTCGTGCGCGGGCCCTTGGTGCCGATGGGGCCCTTGGTGACCTGGATGACGATGTCGCTGCCCGGCGGGTAGAGTTGCGGAATGTCCTTGACCGTCGGCTCGGCGGGGCGGGCGGGCGCGTTCCGCTTCTTGTTGACGCGCACGACCTCGATGGACGAGTCGGCGGCGGCCGGGAGCATGTCCCAGTAGTGGAGAAATGCGTTCTTGGTGTAGCCGATGTCGACGAAGGCGGCCTTGAGGCCGGTGTCGAGGTTCTTGATCCGGCCCTTGTAGATGCCGCCGACCATCCGGCTGTCCGACTCGCGCTCGATCTCGAATTTCTCGAGGCGGCCGTCGACCAGGAGCGCAACGCGCTTCTCGAGCGACTCGGAATTGATGATGAGCTCGCGATACGCGCCCTTGTCCTCCTTCTTGAACACGGCGAGGATCTTTTGGAGCAAGGGGCGCTGTTTCGCGCGTTGGGCGGCGCCGGCCTTCAGTTCGGCGTTGCTGATCGGATCGGCTACCTTTTCCTGCGGCGGGTGGACGAGTTCCTCGTCATATTTGTGGGCGACGTCCGGCGGGACGACGGGTTGAGACGGTGATGGTTCGCTCATGGCGGGTGGCTGGGTTGATCGCGGGGCACCCGGATGCGGCAGTTGCGGCGCAGGAAATTCCGGCAGGGCGGTCGATGGCGCGAAGAAGGGATCTCATGTGAAATCCTTCCTGAAGCGCCAGACGCTCTGGACCAGTCCTTGCAGCAGACAGCAACTAAGCACAAAGGAGCCTCCGTAGCTGATGAAGGGAAGCGGTATGCCCGTGATGGGCACGAGCCCGATGGTCATGGCGATGTTCACAAACACGTGCACGGCGAACAGCACGGTGACGCCGATGGCGATCAGGGTGCCGAGTCGGTCCCTGGCGGAACCGGCGATGCGAATGCCGTTGAACAAAACCAGACCAAACAGGCCCAGGACCGTAAGACTTCCCAGAAAACCTTTTTCCTCGGCGATGACCGAGAAGATAAAATCGTTGTGTGCGACCGAGCGCGGCAGATAGCCGAGCTGGGCCTGCGTTCCCTCCGTCCAGCCCTTGCCGGCGAGCCCGCCGCTGCCGACCGAGATGAGCGACTGCCGCTGGTTCCAGCCGATGCCGGTGGGGTCGTATTTGTCGGGGTTGACGAAGCTGAGGATGCGGTTGCGCTGGTAGTCGTGGAGGGGGAGGCGCAGCCAGGTGGCGTTTTCGTAGGCGCCCCTGTCGCGGGAGAACGACTTGGCGTGGGTCTCCATGTAATCCACGTAGCGAAACATGTCCCACGTGACGGCGCCGAGCAGGAGCAAAAACGCCGCGAGCGCGCCGGCGAAGAATCGCGCGGAGAGCTTGGAGACGTAGAGCATCGAAAACACCATGGGGGGCAGGACAATCGCCGACTTGAGGTCGGGTTGAAGCAGGATAAGCAGCATGGGCGCGCCAACCGCAAGGGCCAATTTCCCGAGGACGCCGATCGATTCGGTCACGGTGCCGATGCGCGACCGGTTGAGGAGGCTGGCGGCGAGGAGGAGGACGGCGATTTTCGCGGTCTCGGACGGCTGGTAGGAGAAGACGCCGAGGTCGATCCAGCGCTGGGCGCCCCACCGCGCCTCGGTGAGCCCGGGGATGAGCACGATGACGAGCGGCACCATGCACAGGCCATAGACCCAGTGGGCGACGCTGAGCCAGAACCGGTAGTCGATGAGCGACACCGCGAGGTAAACGGCTGCGCCGAGCCCGAGATAGATGATCTGCTTGAACCATTCCTGGCGCAGGAGCGCGACCAGCCCGGCCGCCGCCGCCGACCGCGGGGTGGAGAACTGGGCCGAGTAGATGAACGCGATCCCGAACACGCCGAGCCCGAGCAGCGCGAGCGGCGTGAGGATATCCCAGTTCGCGCGCGTCGTCGGCTTGAAAACGCTGAGGTATTCGGTGGGCGCGGGGAGATTCACGGGGAGGGTGCGACTTGGGGCGCAGACGGGGCGTCGCGCAAGTCTGGAGCGGGGTCGGGCAGGGCGGGTTCAGAGGTGGGCGCGGGTTCCGAACCGGCGGCGTTGGCCATGCCCAGCAATGTCCAAAACACGACGGCGCCCATCGGGCCCTCCAGCACGACGCCGAAGCAGGCGCTGACGAAAATGCCCCACGTGCCCACCCACATCGCGAACGGCTCGCTGGGCTGGTCGGATTGCGCGGCGCGCCGTCCCGCCCGCCAAGTGCGCATCGTGATTCCCGCGAGGCAAACGAGGAGCAACCCGACGCCGATCAGGCCGGTGCGGGCGAATACCGTGAGGGGATAGTTGTGCGGGCTGCGCGTGCTGAATTCCTCGGAACTTTCGGCATAGTAAATGCGCAGAAACTGGTCGGAAAGATCGTACCCGAAGCCGAGGCCGGTCCAACGGCCTTCGGACCAGGTCTCGCCCACCACTATTCGCCACCAGGTTAGACGAAAGCGATTGTTATCCGGTTTGTCGCCGAGATCGGCGGTTTCGTAGGAGCGCGCGCCTTGCGTGTCTCCGATCGAGGCAGCGCTTTCGTAAAACCGGTAGGCAATGCTCTCCTTCCACGGTCGCTGGGTTACAATTGGCAACGTGAGCAGGACGGCGAGTCCGACCGCGCCGAGAGCGGCGATCGGCCGGAGGATGCGCCAATCGCGGCAGGCGACGAGCCAGAGGCAGGTCACGCCAAACGCGACCAGCGCGGCCCGGCTGTTGGCCGACAGGACCCCGAGCAGATTCGTCGCCGCCAGCAGCAGCCACCCAAGGCGCCGCGAGGAGACGTAGCGGTGCAGGAACCAGTAGGTTCCGGCGATGAGCAGGCCCGCCTGAACGTCGCTCTTCACGTAGACTAGCGGCACCCCTCTCACCGACAGATTGTTCACAAAGAAATCGGGCCAACGTGCGAACGCGAGGAAGATGGGGGCGCCGACCGCGAACCCGACGGTCAGGCAGCGCTGCACCCAGCGCCGTTGATCGGGATCAGCCCACCACCCCTGCGCCAGGAAGAAAAACAGCGAGTAATATAAAATCGCAAAATCCCGGAGGGCCATGAGGCCGTGGACTCGAACGTCGTACCCGAAGCGGATGGCTCCGCAGGCCAGCCACGTGAGCAGCATGGCGTTCAGCGCATCGCGCCGCACGGGCAGTTCCTTGGTGCGCGCGGCGTTCCAGATTATGAAGCACAGGCCCAGCCCCAAGGTCAGTTCACCGGGAAGGAGCGGCAGATTTGGGACGCTGAGCTGGGCGAAACCGCGGTTGCCAATCAGGTAACCGGCGAGCGCCAATCCGGCGACCAGGGCGTCGGCGGATATGCCGCAGAGCCGGCTGGCCAACCACAACGCCAGCGCGGTGCCGAGGGCACCCGCCTGAATCAGGCTTTCGTTTGCGATTTGCCATCCGGCCACCATGGCGATGGCGACGCCCAGCGCGACGATCAGGCTGTTTCTCAAACGCGGATTCACGGGATGATTTTTTGGCCATAGTCGCCTGAGCGCAACGCTGCCGCGGCGAATCTTGGCTTGCCTGCGCATGATGCCCCGCAAGCTTCCGCCTGTCAAAGGGCCGTGCGGGTACGACGGCGCTGACGCCCATGGCACTTATCACCGTCATTCTTCCCACCTGCGATCGTCCGGCGTTGTTGCCCCGCGCGGTCGCGAGTGTGCTGGCGCAAACCGAGCCGGATTTCGAATTGCTGGTGATCGACAACAATCGCGGCGATCCGCCGCTCGCCGGCCAGTCCGTCGCCGCCGGCTGGCGGCGCGATCCGCGGGTCCAGATTATCCGGCCCGACGCGATGCGCAATGCCGCGGTCGCGCGCAACGCCGGGCTTGCGGCTGCGCGGGGCGCCTGGGTGAGTTACCTCGACGACGACGACACCTATCGCCCCGACAAGCTCGAGCGGCAGCTTGCGCTTGCGCTCACGACGGGCGCACCGCTGGTGCTTTGCGGCGCGACGTTTCACCTGCGCGGCCGGGAGCGCGCGGTGCAATGTGATGCGCCGGAGTGGCGCGGAGACGATCTCATCCTGCGCGCCCGATGGAACACGCCGCTGCTCTTCCACCGGCACCCGGGCGACGCGCGTTTCGACGAGAGCCTGAGCCCCGGAGAGGACGCGGAGTTTGCGCATCGGCTGCTGGCGCGCGCCGGCGTCCCGGCCGTGCCGGTCGTGCCCCGCCCATTGGTGGATATTTTTCCCCAGCCCGGACCGCGGGTGAACGTCACGGCCGCGCCCGTGCGCCCCGCGGCTGCGCGGATCCTCGCAGCGCGCCGCGGCTTTTACTCCCGGGGAGCGCGCCGGCGCTACGTGCTTCAGACGCTGCTGGCGCTGGCCAAGCTCGGCCGGCGTCCCGGGCGGTGCACGGTGCTGGGCTGGCGGCTGCTGCGCGAAAGCCGGGGCGCCGACTGGCGCCCGTGCGCCAACGCGCTGGCGGTGAGCCTCAATCTTTTTCCCGGCCGGTGGGTGAGCTGAAACCATGGGCCGCCGGCGGCGCGGGCGGCGATATCGTGCTCGAAACCGAAGCCAGTGCTGCCCGCAGTCGTTGCTCTTCCTTCCACGCCTGTGACCGGTGGCCGAAAGTGCGGCGGAGCCAGGTTTGCGGAACGATCAGCCGCACGCACATGATCGGGCCGCGCTTGGCGAGCAGCCAGATCGCCTGCACGGCGCCCCGCCACCCCCAATGGCGGGTGAAGAAGAACCACTGCGTGGGGAAGTAACCATAGGAGCGCTTGCGCCAGGCGTTCCGCCAGATGTCCGCCACCGGAATGTCGCTCAACAGCCAAGAGGCGTGATTGTCCCAGGTGTTGGGTATCGCCTCAGCGACGGCGTCATGGACGACGAGCACGGGCCAGCCGGCGGCAGCGGCGCGCATGGCGTAGTCCAAATCGCCGATGGCATGCGGCAATCGGCGCGCGTCCGGCAGGCCGATCTCTTGTGCGAGCGCGGCCGGCAGGCAGACGAGATTGCCCGAGAGCGCGTCGCAGGGCTCAATCACGCCGGGCCGCAGCGGAAGCAGATCGAACGCGAAGCCGCGTCGGCGCAGTCCACCGTAGACTACGACGTCACTTCCGGGCAGCACGCACGTGCCGCCGGTCATGGCGCCGCGTTCTGCCGCGACCTCGCAAAGGCGCCGCAAGGCCTGCGGTGCGGGAGCGCAGTCGTCGTTCAGCCAGTAAAGATATTTCGGCCCGTGGCGAAGCGCGACGGCCATGCCGAGGGAGATCGCACCTGTCCACCACAATTCCCCTGTGCCGGACAGGAGTTCCACTTGGGGAAAATCGGCGGCGATCGCAGCCGCGGTGCCGTCGGTCGAGGCGTCGTCCACGACGATCACGTGCGCCCATCCGAATGTGCCATCCCTCGCGAGTCGGCGGAGGCACGCGAGCGTGGTCGCGCGCCGGTTGTGCGCGGGGATGATGATAGTGGCGTCGCTTGTCATGGCGCAGGGGTGCCGGCGGTCACGGCCTCGATGGCAGCGGACACAGCATCAGGGCCGATGCCAGTGAGGCAGTGCGGCTCTGGATAGGGGCAACTCCAGTCGCAACCGTAGCACGGCTGCGGGTGCTGGAGCCAGCGTTGCTTCGCTGACCGGGCCCACGGGGCAAGAACGCCGGGATGTCCGCCACCGAGCCAGGCGACAAGCGGGCGGTCCAACGCGGTGGCGATATGCGCGGAAGCACTATCCGCGGACAGGACGAGGCGCGCGCCGCCGATCAGACTGATCCAGTCGTCGAGTGGCATGCCCGCTGCGATCGTGCAACGGGCGCGAAGTGCGGCGGGGGCAGCCGCAGCAAAGGAAGCGAGCTGGGCGTGCTGGGCCGTGCTGCCCGCGAGGATGATCGGAGCGTCGGCCAGCTCGGATCGGGCGAGGAGCGCCGGCCACAAGTGTGCGGCGGGAACGTCGCGAATCCGGTCGTGACCCAGGGGCGAAACGACGATCGGCAATGAACCGGAGCCGGGCGCCGGCTGGCGCAGACACGGGAGGATTTCCTGCGGCGCAACCGGCTGGCCTAACAGAGCCCCGACCAACGCGCAATGGGCCGCCAGTTCGGTGGGTGTCTTGGGGTCGCACAGGAGCGGATAACTGGCGGCGGCTGGCGTGAGATCAAGGATCGCGCGATCGCTGAACGGAGAGTTTTCGAGCCACCAGCGCTGGCGGGCCGGGATCGCGCGCAGTACGAGATCGCGGTAAAGCGAGCGTTGGTGCCGGAGACACACGACATGTTCACTGGGGAACGCCGCGAGAGCGGCCTGCCAAGCCCGATGCGACGGCGCGATTTCCCGGAACAAGCGTCGGGCGGTGTTTGGCAACGAATGCCGGGCGACGTTGGGAAATTCGCGCGCGGCAAGCGCGGCTACCTCGAACGAAGTGATGAGCGCGCAGTGGGCCGCGCCGAAATGTTCGAGCAGGCGCCCGATGGCCCCCGTGGCGAGGACGAAATCTCCGAGGCGATCGAGCTTCACGATCGTGCAGGCGAAAGCAGCGCGATCCGGCGGACGGGCCGGCCGGCCCGCGATCCGGCGGGCCAGAAAATTCCGGAGCGGCCCGAACCGGCCCCACTCGTGTTGCCGGACAGAAAGGGCGCGAAGCTCTGCAGGCGAAATCATGACGTCAGGTCGGCCCGTGCGTGTCTAGATTCGAGCAGTGTTCCCGGCAAGCCTACCAAGGCGTAGCCCAGCGCCATGCCGGCGATTGCCCCCGGCGGGCCAAGGTGACGGCCGCCCACGATCATTCCCGCGAGGGACACTCCGTGGTTCACGGTGCCGTAGAGGGCCAAGCCCCGCAGTCGGCCGAGTCCGATGAGCAGCATGGCCGGAGGTTGGCCGAGAAGCTGTAGGGCGAACCAGGCGCCGCTGATCCAGATTAGGGTGGGGGAAAGGGCGGGCGGGGTCTTGCCGACCCACAGGTTTACCAGCCACGGCATCAGCACAGCGAGCAGAGGCATGGCAGGCACAAACAAACCCAGCGTCGCTTGCCACGAACGACGGTAGGCCTGGCGCATCCAAGAGTGGTCGCCGCGGGCGTGAGCTTCACTATAGGCAGGCCAGAGAGCTGAGAGCGCCACCCAATGCATCTGGACAACAAGGCCGTAGACGCGTTGCAACAAATTGAACGCCGCGGCCGCAATTGGGCCGCCGCCCGCGGCGGCTGGCGCCGTCCACTGGTCCACGGAGGGAAACTCCGTCGCGGCAAACGGGGTGACCTGCGCCGAGACAATGAGCCGGCAATTCGGCGCCCCGAAATGTCCGACGAGCAACCGCAGAGCGCCGGTCGCGAGCACGAAGTCGCCAATCCGGTCGAGCTTGTAGAGGCAGGCGTGGCGCAGTCGCGGCGCCTGGGCTGGCGCGGTCGGACCGGCCAGTCGACGCGCCAGCGCACGCCTGAGCCACCCGGGAAGTCGAGTGCATTCGCTCATGGCATTGGCGCGGCGGCAACGCTTGCGGAACGTGGCGCCACGGCGGCGATCGCCCGGCACGCGTGCCACCAAGTCACGGGCAAGTTCAGCAGCGCATAAGGCAGGGCCAGCGCCGCGATCACGCCCGCGGCGCCCCAGCGCAGGCCGAGCATCGGACAAAGTGCGAGCGTTACCGCGATGCCGATCCAGCCCAGCACCGCCATGCTTTCCATCCGGCCAACGCCATTCAGCAGCATCGCAATCGGCTGCCCGCAGTATTGCAGTACGTGCCACCCAGCGAGCATCCAAAGCAAGAACGGGGCGATTGCGGGCGCGCGATCGCCAAGCCACATTCGCACGACTGCCGGCACCCAGGGCGTGAGCAGCAGCGTCGGCAGAATAAATCCAAGCGCGGTCAACATCCAGGTTGCACGAAATGTTCGCCGCGCAAATGCGGGATCGCCGCGCGCCGCAGCTTGGGTATAAGCGGGCCACGTGGGCATCAGTACCATGCCCTGCAACTGCAACGCCAGCCCAAACAGCCGCTGCAACACCCCGTACGTGCCAGTCGTCGCGGGATCGGCGAAGAACGCCACCAGCGCCGGCACGAACGATCCGTTGAATGCGGCGCCGAGTTGAGGCAGGAAGAACCAGACGCTTTCGCGACCGAGCCCGGGCACGGCCGGAGCGGGGGCATCCCGTCGCCGCAACCAAGTGATTTGCCGGTGCAATTGGAGCCACGTGCCGGCGGGCGCCACGAGAAGCGCGATGCTGGCAGCCAGCACAAAGCCCGCGAGCGGCAGATGTAGCCTTGCGGCTACCGCCACCGCAACCAGGCTCAGCACGCTTGCGACGGCGGTCCATCGGCCGGTCAGACTCATCAATTGCACGGCGGCAGCGACGCGCGCCGCCAACGAGAGCGGCAGGCTGAGCGTGGCGGCCGCAAACGCGATTGCCACGGCTGGCTTGATTTCGGCGGCAAGCACCGCGTCATTGACTCCCAGCCACTGGCTCCAGGGGCCGCAGATCGCCAGCGCCACGCCGGCGAGCCCCACACCGCCCGCGAGCCACCACAACCATCGCCGCCCGCGGCGCACGAGCGCGGCGGCGTCCGCCTGGGTTCCAGTTGCAACGAGCGTGGCGATGCGGTTTTGCAGGGCAAACCCGAGCCCACCGTCGAAACTGCTGAGCGTCCACATCAGCGCGGTGATTGCGATCCATAATCCAAATCGCTCGGTCCCGAGACTTGTCAGGGCAAGCGGCACCTGCACCAGCCCGCACGCCGCCGACACGACTCGACCGGCGACCAACCAACCGGCACTCGTGCCAAGGCGGCGCCAGCCGGAGTCGATGGGGACAGTGGTGTCGGGCATGATGGCTGCAAGCGATGCGGGGATGTCTGTCCGATGTAGCGATAATGTCCACGCAAACCCCGTGCGGTGGATTGCCGTTGTCTCGCTGCGACGGCGGCTTTTGCTTGCCGGGCATGGACGCACGTGATTGCCCGGCTTGTGGCGCGCCCACGAAAGAGTTCGCGCACGCTCGCGTGCTGCAACGACACGACGTCGCCTATTACGCGTGCCCGAAGTGCGGGTTGGTCTGCACCGAGCGGCCCCACTGGTTGCAGGAAGCCTACGCGAATCCAATCGCCCCGACCGACATTGGTTTGGTGGCGCGCAACCGCGCCCTCGTGCGGCCAACTACGCTCGTGCTGGCGGTGCTGTGCAACGGCGGCGGACGGTTTCTCGATTTCGGCGGCGGAAACGGCCTGTTCGTACGCATGATGCGCGACACGGGTTTCGACTTTCGGTGGCTCGATCCGTGGACGCAGAACCTTTTCGCCCGGGGCTTCGAACACCACCCGGGCGGCCGCTACGAAGCGGTGACGGCGTTTGAAGTTTTTGAGCATTTGCCCGAACCGCGCGAAACCCTTGGCGAACTCGCCGCAATTACGGACACCATTCTCATTTCTACGGAGATACTGCCCGCTCCTCGACCGCAGCCGGAGGCGTGGTGGTACTATGCTCTCGAGTCGGGCCAGCACGTCACGCTCTACACGGTGAAGGCGCTCGAGGCGCTTGGCGCGGCGCACGGATTGCAGCTTCACACCAATGGCATCAACCTGCACTTGCTCACGCGCCGCAAGATAACCCGCGGCTTGTTTGCCTGCCTCGTGCGACCATTGGTCGCTCGTGTTTTGCAACCACTCGTTGGGCGACGGGCGTCGTTGCTTCCGGCGGATTTTACCACGCTCACCGGCAGACACCTCGATCGTTGAAAATCGCGAAATATTCCGGGAGCGACCGCGCGCTTCGCTCATGCGTTGCGGGCGAGTTCCACGACGCTGACTCGAGCCGCAAATGCGTAACGACCGCTTTCCTTCCAGTGAAAGATCCCGCGCTAACGGACCGAGCACTGTCCATCGAGCCATGTCTGCACCCGCGGCCACACCTGATCGACGGTAAGATTCAAAATGCAATGCGGCGCAGGAAACCGGCAGGCGTCGAAACACGGCTTGTAGCGACACGGCGCGCCTTCAATCCACGCGGCTTGCGGATGCTGCGGCGCGAACAGCTCCGGGAGCTGCGGACCAAAAATCGTAAATGTCGGCACACCGAGGAGCGCGGCTATGTGCCCCGGGCCGGAGTCGTTGCCGATGAACCGATCGGCGCTGGCGAGGGTGTCGATCAGGAAGTCGAGATTCACGGCGGTTTCGTCCACCACGGTTACATCCCACCCGCTGGCGCGGAGGCGCGCAGCGATTTCGGCAAAGCGTTCCGCCGGCCAGAGGCGCACGGGGTGGCCCGCGCCCGGGTGAATCACGACGCGGCGGCCCGCACGCGAGGCTCCGCTTGTCGCGGGCAGGAGCCAGCCGAGTTTCTCGCCGAGGCATCGCCACTGGTCCGCGCGATGCGGGTTGACCGGGCGCTCTAGAGCGTCGCTTAGGAGTAGGCTGGAGCCGGCGCGGGGAAATCCGATCCGACGCCGGACGTCCGCCCATGCCAGCAACACGTGATCGCGCGGATCGGGCCGGGCCGAGACCCCGATATCGAAATGACAGCCGCGCAGGACACGAAGCGTGCGCGCCAATTCCCGCCACGGCCACCGGTGCAATCGGTACTTTCCCGTGAACGCGGTCCACGGCGCGGCGAACGGCACGTGTTCGACGCCCGGCGCGAATCGGGCGACGAGCGGTGCAGCATGTTGCTTTGCGAGCAGCGTCACGCGAGCGTGGGCCGTGGCCGTCCGCAGGAACGGCATCGCCAGCGCAAGGTCGCCGAGGCCCCAGAGCTCGAGCACGAGCAGGCGTGGGAGCGGAGAGGCGGAATCTGGCGAAGGTTTTGCCAAGCGGCT
>JACQWL010000453.1 GCA_016209255.1 Verrucomicrobiota bacterium | reverse complement strand
TTTCCGCCGTGTCGCCGCCTCGGCATGCGCATCCTTCAACAGGTCCGCCCGCGCCTGCTTGCATTCGAAAATCGCGGTCCGGCGCCCCGCCCCGCGCGAGCACGCCGCCACGTCCGCCCGATAGCCGCTTTTCGGCACCCGCACTTCGGTCGCCGCGATGGCCAGGCCGTTCGCCTGCGCCCAGGCGAGGGCGAGTGTTTTCAGGCGATGATGATGCTCAGTTTCGCCCCGCGTCATCGCCCGAGCAGAAACGAGCTCTCAAAGTCCGGCAACCCTGTCCTTTGGCCGGCTGCCGGACGTGCGCCGAACGTTCAAACTCAAGGCCCGACCGGCTACCGGCGCGTTCGATTTTCCCGCTCAAAATATTCCGCTTCGGCGGTTGCATTGCCGGCTGAAGCGCACGATGCTGCGTGATGGTTGATTCCCCATTGCCGGAAGGTGTCGTCGAGGAAAAGTTTTCTCTTCCCCTTTTTCTTTTCACCGTCGCTGCGTCGCTCGCCGGCCTGGTCGTCTTGCTGAAGCTGGCCGCGCCGGACGCCGTGTGGCAGGCGCAAGTCTCCGCCAGCGTCGGGCAGTTTGCGGGGGTCTTCCTCGCCGTCACCATGTTCAACTGCTTCATGGAATACGGTTTTCACCGCTACGTGCTGCACAAGCCGGTGGTGCCGTTCCTCAGCCGTTTCTACAAGCAACACACCCTGCACCACAATCTCACCCGCATCGGCCGGCGCCGCACGCCCGGCGGACGCGAGGTGCCGTTTGTGGAAAATATGTATCCCGTCACCACGCCGGAACAGGGCGAGGCGTCGTTTTTTCCCTGGTATACGCTCGCGGTGTTTGGGGCGATCTTCACGCCGCTGTACGCGTTGGGCCAGTGGCTACTGCCGTCCTTCCCGTGGTTTTTCGCCGGTTTTGCCGCCCTCGCCGGATCCATTGCGCTCTACGAGATTTTTCACGCGATCGAGCACTGGTCGTTCGAGAAATGGGGCCCGCTCATCGAGCATCCCCGCCTGGGCTGGTTCTGGCGCAAGGTGTACAGCTTCCACCTGCGGCATCACGCGGTGATCGATTGCAACGAGGCGATCTCCGGGTTCTTCACGCTCCCGGTGGCCGACTGGGTGTTCGGAACCTTCCTGCTGCCCAAGAGCCTCTACGTGGACGGTTCGGAGTGGAACGCGACCGAGTTCACGAGCCCGCGGCCGTGCGCGTTCATCCGCTGGTGCGACACCAGGACGGATGCGCTGGTGAAAAACCGCCGGGCCCGGGCGCAGGGTCCCGTGGCGGCGCCCTCGGGTGAAGCGGCCACGATTTACACGCGCGGGGAACAAATCGCGAACTATCTCACCCACGGCACCGGGCTGCTGGCGAGCATCGTGGGCTTGGTGCTGTTGACCTCGTTTGCCGCCCTGCGCGGCAATGCGTGGCACGTGGCGAGTTCCGTCGTATTCGGTCTCGCGCTCGTGTTCGGGTATGCCGCGTTCATGAACTTCCGCCGCACGCGGACGCCGCGAGGGCGCGCGCCGTTCACCCGTCGCAACCACGTCGCCATTTTCTTCCTGATCGCCGGCACGGCCACGCCGTTTCTGCTCCTCAACGTGCGCGGCGCGTGGGGCTGGAGCCTGTTTGGCGTCGTCTGGGGGCTCTGCCTGGTCGGCGCGCTTTTCCGGCTGTTCTTCACCGGCCGGCTGCAGACCGTTTCGACCTTCGCCTATCTCTTGATCGGGCTGCTGCCCTTCGTCGCCATCAAGCCGCTGATCGCGGCCCTGCCGAACGGAGCGCTCTGGCTGCTGCTGGTCGGCGTACTGTGCTATCTCTGCGGCACGGTGTTTCACCTCTGGCAGCGCTTGCATTACCACCTTGTGATGCGGCACGTGTTTGCCCTCGGCGGCACCGCCTGCCACCTGCTCGCCGTGCTGCTCTTCGTGCTGCCGGGGCAGGGGTAGGACCTGGCCGGGATATTTCGCAACGCGGCACAGGGCCGCAACCGAAGAGGATTCATCCGGTTCTTTCTCTTTCTTCTTTCTCTTAATCCCCGGTCGCCTTTGGCGCCGCCGAAGGCGGGTAAACTCGCCTGAGGCGAGCAAGCCCTGGTCGCCTTTGGCGCCGCCGAAGGCGGGTGAACTCGCCTGAGGCGAGCAAGCCCTGGTCGCCTTTGGCGCCGCCGAAGGCGGGTAAACTTTCTCCTCCGATCCACCGGCCCCGGACGAAAGAGAAAGATAAAGAGGAAAGAGAAAGAAATTGAATCGTCGCTCACATGAACGATCCGGATCGATGTTAGGCTGCCGCGGCAACTGCATCCAAAGGACCAGCCAAGTCAGCGTCCACGCGCTGAGCGCCCGCTTGCCAGCGCGCCGCCGGGAGACTAATTTCGGTTCATGCACGCGGGATTCTCATGGGTGCTGGCCACGATGTTTCCGGCCGCCGTTTTCGCCGGGGAGCCCGATGCCTCGCGATCGGCCGAGCGCAACCGCATGGTCGACGATCAAATCAGCGCGCGGGGCGTGGTCCACGAACCCACGCTCGCCGCCCTGCGCAAGGTCCCCCGCCACCTGTTCGTGCCCGTGGAAATCCGCTCCGCTGCCTATCAGGACTCCCCCCTGCCCATCGGCCATGGCCAGACGATTTCCCAGCCGTTCATCGTCGCCGCCATGACCGAGGCCGCCGCGATCGCGCGCGATTCCAAGGTGCTCGAGATCGGCACGGGCTCGGGTTACCAGGCGGCGATCGCGGCCGAGTTGAGCGAACAGGTGTTCTCGATCGAAATCGTGCCCGCCCTGGCGGCCCGCGCCGCCGCCACGCTGAAGACCGTCGGCTACGAACGCGTGAACGTTCGCGCCGGCGACGGTTACCACGGCTGGCCCGAGCACGCGCCATTCGACGTCATCATCGTAACCGCCGCCGCCGACTCGATTCCGCCGCCACTCGTGGCCCAGCTCAAGGATGGCGGCCGCATGCTCATCCCCGTCGGCCCGCAATTCGGCGCGCAGAATCTCGTGCTCGTCACCAAGCAGGACGGCCGGGTGCGCACGCGCACGCTGATGCCGGTGCGCTTCGTCCCCTTCACGCGCGCGGTTTCTGCGGCGCAGAAACCGAAGTAAATCCACGCCCGACCAGAGGGAATCGACTGGGAAGCCGATCTGATGGATGACGAAAAGCAGACATCGGAACTTCCCCATCGCTCTGGATCGGAGGTTCCCGTGCTGTCGGCACTCGGGTTCCTCTCGGCCGCGGTTACGGCGCAACAAATCGCGCTGATGCAGGTGCTGGGCTGGATGCACTGGCATCATTTCGCCTACATGATCGTGGCCATCGCGCTGCTCGGCTTTGGCGTCGCCGGCACGGTCCTGGCACTCACCCGGGAGCATCTGCAGCGCGCGTGGCGCTCCCTCCTTCCGTGGCTCGCGCTCGGCACCGCCATCGCCATGCCGCTCGGCGTCCGGCTCGCCCAGCATGAAGCGCTCGCCGTCGATCTCCCTCTCGTCTTTTTAAACCCGCCCAACGCGTGGCGGCTCGTCGCGCTCTGCTTGCTGCTGCTGCCGCCCTTCTTCTGCGGTGGCCTCGCCACCGGTCTTGTGCTGACCGCGCAGGCGCGGCGGGCCGGCCTTTTCTACTCCGCCAGTCTCGCCGGTGCTGGCGCGGGCGGATTGGCCGGGCTCGCCCTGGTCGCCAGTGTTGTCCCGGCGCGCCTGCCGGCGGCGGTTGCCGCACTGGCGCTCGCCTCCGCGGCCTGCCTGTGGCGGGAAGTCGCCTCGAAGGCTCGTATCGCCATCGTGGTCACGGCGGTGGCTGTGGCCGCGGCGTGGCTCGCCCCCGGCGAGCTGCGGCCGTCGCAGTTCAAGCCGATCCGTCGCGCACTGGATCTGCCGGAGGCGCGCGTGGTCGCCGCCCGCCCGGGCCTGCACGGCTGGGTGCAGGTCGTCGACGCGCCGGCGCTGCGGGCGGCCCCGGCGGTGAGTCTGGAGTTTGCGGGCGAAATCCCAGGTCAGCGCGCCGTCTTCGTGAATGGCCTCGGCCACGGCTCGCTGTTGACGCCGGACGCCATCCGCTCGCCCGCCTGGCTCGATTACACGACCGATGCCGTCGCGTTTGTCGCCACCAAGCCGCGTCACGTTCTGCTGCTCGAAAACGGACCGGGCGGCTGGGTCGCGCTGGCGGTGCGGCGCAGCGCACTCCGCGTCACCGTGGTCGAACCCAATCGCTCCCTGGTCGAGCGGCTAACCGAGGGTGACGCGCCGCTCGCCCCAGAATGGCGACTGCCGGCGGTCAACTGCGTCGTCGCCGGCGGGCGCGCCTACCTGCGCCGGACGCACGAGGCGTTCGACGTGATTCGGTTTCCCAGCGTCGGTGCGCTCGGGGGGACCGCCGGTCTGGCGGCGGCGAGCGAACAGTTCCTCCTTACGCGCGAAGCCTTCGTCGATGCGTGGCAGCGGCTCACGCCGGGTGGCGTGATTGCCGTCACGGCGTGGATGGATTTTCCGGAGCGCAATCCCCTGCGGCTCCTCGCCACGCTCGCGGAAGCGCTCGAGGCGGTCGGCGCGCCGCCCCGCGCGCATCTCGTGGCCGCGCGCGGCTGGGCCACGGTGACATTTCTGGCGCGGCGGGCGGCTGGCCCCGGCGGGCCGGCGTGGAACCCCGCCGATGCCACGGCGATCCGCACGTTTTGCCTCGAGCGCGGTTTCGATCCCTTGCTCCTGCCGGAGCTTCAGGCCCCGGAGCGCGAAGCGCACCATGCCTGGCAAAACCCCGGGTTTTTCCGGCTCGTCGACGCGCTGGTCGACGGCCCGCGCGAATCCGTTTACCGCGAACACGCTTTCATGCTCCGGCCGGCAACCGACGACCGGCCCTACTTTTCGCAGTTTCTCCGCTGGGGCGCGTGGAAACGCCTGCACGAGGTTTTTGGCGCGCGCGCCATGCCGTTCTTCGAGCTGGGATCGCTGGTGGTCGCATTGACGTTCGTCATCCTCGCGATTCTCGCCGTTGTCGGTGTGATATTGCCGCTGGCGCGGCTCGGCTGGCACGGGCCGGGCAAGGCGGGCGTGCTGCTTTATTTCGGCGGCTTGGGTGCAGGCTTCATGTGCGTCGAAATCGGTTTGATGCTGCGCGCCCAGGCGTGGCTCGGCAGTCCGGTGGTGGCCGCCGCGGTCGTGGTCACGGGTCTGCTGCTGGCGTCGGGCCTCGGCAGCCTGTGGTCGGAGCGGTTGCCCGCAAACCGGTCCACGGCATGGCGCCTCGTGGCGGTCATCGCCGGCGTCGTTTTGATCGCATCGTTCGAGCTCGATGTCGTCGGTCCCGCCGCGCGCGCCTGGCCGGCGCTGGTGCAAATTGGATTCGTGCTGGCGGTCGTCGCCCCCATCGGCACCGCGATGGGCATGGCGTTTCCGCTCGGGCTGCGGCGACTCGAGGCGACGGCGCCCACGCACGTCGCGTGGGCCTGGGCGGTGAATGGATGCGTGTCGGTGGCCACGCCGGCCGGGGCGATGTTGCTCGCGATGAGCGCCGGCTTCGGCGCGCTTTTTGCCGCCGGAGCCGCCGCGTATGCGCTGGCGTTGGTCGGCGCGTGGCTGGGCGGCGCCAGGGACGCGTGAGCCGCGCGGCGCACTGAGTGGTCTCGACACCGTTTGACGCCGAAGCGAAAAGGCCACTATCAAGAGAATATGAACTCCTTCATCCGGCCCCGCGTGCTCGGTGCGCTCGCCACCGTCCTCCTGCTGTGCGTTGTCCGCCATTCCTTCGCCGCCGAAGCACAGCGGCCACCCAACATCGTCATCGTTTTGCTCGACAACGTCGGCCAGGAATGGTTCGGCTGCTACGGGAGCGAAGAGAACTGCACGCCGAACATCGACCGCCTCGCCGCCACCGGCGTGCGCATGGAGCACTGCTACACTCCGCCGGTCTGCGGACCGAGCCGCATCGTGCTTCTGACCGGACGTTATCCCCACCGCACGGGCTTCCGGCTCCATCACGATGCCGCCCTCTACAGTGGCGGCGGGCTGGATCCCCGGCGCGAAGTCTTGTTTCCGCGGCTGTTCCGGGACGCCGGATACGCCACCGCCATCGCCGGCAAATGGCAGGTGAACAACCTTTACGACGAACCGGGGGTGCTCGCCCAACACGGCTTCACGGAGCATCTCGTGTGGCCCGGCAGCCTCGACCCGGATCTGGTCAGCCCGCCCGAGAGGGAGCGCTTTCGGGATGCGATTCGCCGCGAGTCGGTCGAGGAGACGGCCGAATTCATCCAGCGCATCGAGAGCCGCTACTGGGATCCGGTCTTCCTCCGCAATGGAAAGCGCGAGGTCCCGCGCGGAAGATTCGGCCCCGATGTGGCGCAGGCCTTTGCGTTCGATTTTTTGCGCCGCCATCAGCAGCGGCCGTTTCTGCTCTATTTGCCGATGGTGCTGACGCACGGCCAGACCTTCTCCCGTCCCGTTGTCCCGACTCCGCTCCACCGCACCGCCGGCCGGCCCGAAAAGCAGATGTTCGCGGACATGCTGCGTTACGCGGACAAGCTGGTGGGCGATCTGGTGGCCGAGTTGGAGCGGCTGGGGCTGCGTGACGACACGATTCTATTCGTCGCCAGCGACAACGGCACGGAGTCCCGCTTCCAAGCGCGGCGCAACGGGCGAACGGTGCAAGGCGCGCTCTACAGCCTGACCGAGCCGGGAGGCAACGTGGTGCTCCTCGCCAATTCCCCGAAGCGCATCCCCGGTGGGCGGACGCTGCCCCTGGCGGATTTTTCGGACATCTATCCCACCGTGTGCGAGCTGGCGGGAGTGCCGCTCTCACCGGCTCACCGGCCCGACGGCCGTTCGTTCGCCAGATTTCTCCTCGGGAAACCCGGGGCCGTGCCGCCGCGCGACTGGATCCTCAATGAGTATCACGAGACACGCGTGGTCCGGAACGAACGCTACAAGCTCTACTCCGACGGCCGTTTCTTCGACGTCTCGACCGACCATGAGGAACGCGTCGATCTGGCCGACAGCCGGGAGCCCGGCGCGAGCGCGGCCCGGCGGCGGCTGCAACAGGCGCTCGCAGGGTTGCCGGCGGACGGACCGCCTCCCTTTCTGCTCCTCAGCCAGAGCGGCTTCAAGCTGAGGGGCGAGGCGCGCGCGAAACGGGCGGGCGCGGCGAAATAGCGGGGCGCGATCTTGAACCGGTGGGCGGCCCATTGGGCGCGAGCAAGCCCGGCCGGCCACCGTGCCGTAACCGGCGGGCGGCGGGGCCGCGGGCGCCCGCTCCGGCACGCGATCACTTCTTCCCCGCCCCGACTTCCTTCTCCAGCTTCCTGATCTTCGGCGCGATGACGAACTGGCAGTAGCCGGCGTTCGGGTTGCGCGCGAAGTAGTCCTGGTG
>JACQWL010000466.1 GCA_016209255.1 Verrucomicrobiota bacterium | reverse complement strand
TTGGCGGTTTTCGGCGGTGGCTGGACAAGGAGGGCTATCCGGCAATCAAGCCGCCCTGGGGAACGTTGAACGCCGTCGATCTGAACACCGGGGAGATCAAATGGAAAGTGCCGCTCGGGGAATATCCCGAGTTGACGGCGAGAGGCATCCCGCCGACGGGAACGGAGAATTATGGCGGCCCCGTGGTCACCGCCGGCGGACTCATCTTCATTGGCGCCACGGCCGACGAGAAATTCCGGGCGTTTGACCAGGACACGGGCGAGATGTTGTGGCAGGCCACGCTGCCCTTCGGCGGCAACGCCACGCCGAGTGTCTACATGGTGGACGGCCGGCAGTATGTCGTGATCTCGGCCGGCGGTGGAAAATCGGGCCGACCCGCCGGCGGCAGTCTCGTTGCTTTCGCGCTGCCATCGATCCCGTCTGGGGCCGGCGACGTGCGCGGAGCACCGGCGGCAGCGCCGAAGGAAATTCGCTGACGGGTGCTGAGCGGTGCACCTGGAATTCTGATTCAACCCGCATTCCGCGATTGCCCGGGGATTTCGTAGCCCTGCGCGTGAGCGCGGGGACCGAACGCAGGCACCACATCCATTTGCCCCGCTGGCGGAGCGCCGGGCGCCGCGCCGATGGTTGATTTTCAAAAACTCTTTCTCATCCCGACGGCGCTCGCGATCGGCGCCATCGCGCTGCTGCTCTTTTTCTTCAAGCCGCCGACCGAACGGCCGGCGGCAACGAACGCCGGCTAACATCACTCTGTTAAGCATCCCTCAATCACCGTGCGAAGATTCATGGGTCGAGTAACCTATTGGGTTACTCTGTAATGTGGCGGTTTTGGCGCAGGCAGGTAACAGAGTAATGTTAACCCGAATAATCCTCGCGGCTACTTGCGTTCGTAGACGACTTTGCCGCCGATGATCGTGGCGGCGACCTTGATGCGCTTGATCTGCTCCTCCCCGCAGGTCAGATAGTCGTCCGAGAGGATTGCCAGGTCGCCCAGCTTGCCGACCTCGATCGAACCGCGGTTCTTCTCGTCGAAGCTGATGTAGGCCGCATCGATCGTCACCATGCGCAGCGCCTCCTGGCGGGAGACCCGCTGCGCCGGCCCGTGCACGCGGCCGCTCTCAGTCTTCCGCGTGACCGCAATGTACAAGGCGAGGAACGGGTTGTAGGGCTGAAGCGATTTGTCCGGATCCAACCCCATCATGTGGTCCGCGTTGATCGCCACCTTGACCCCGCCGTCGATCCACTCCTTCAGCCCGTACATCCGTGCCGCCCGATCCGGGCCCACCGTCTCGAGCAAGGCGTCTCCGTCTTTATAGTACATCACCGGCTGGGTGTCGACGACCGCGCCCAGCTTCGCCGCGCGGCGCGCGGTCCCGGCATTCGGCAGATACGCATGGATGAGGTTGTAGCGCCGCCCTGCGATCGGGCTGTCGCGATCCGCCGCCTCGAGGGCGTCCAGGACCACGTCGACCCCGGCGTCGCCCGCCACGTGGGACGACATCTGCCAGCCCGCCTTGTGGCCGGCGCGGATGATGGCGGTCACGTCCGCGGCGGGCGTCATCAACTCGCCCCGGTTCGTGCCGCCGGGAAGGTCGTAATACCGGGCGGACCCGGCCGCGAGAAAAGGTTCGCGCAGGTAGGCCGTGCCGTAGAGCAGGCCGCCGTCGATCCTGAGCTTCAACGCGCCGACCCGCAGCCAGTCGTCGCCTTCACCCGGCTTGAAGGGCAGATTCTGGATCTGTGTGATTGCGTTGCCGGTTCCCCCGTACCCGACGCCGATTGTCACAGTCGTGCGGACATTCAGTCGTCCCTGCTGCTTGAGGTCGGAGTACAAGGCGTGGACCTCGGGGTCGCCGCGCCGCTCGTTGACGCTGGTGATCCCGACCGCGTTGTAGTGGGCGTGAACCCGGACGAGTTCCTTGAGCAACGTTTCCTTGTCCAGCTTTGGAGCAACGGGGAGGAAGGAATCGATCAGCACGCGGGCGTTGCGAATCATCCCGGTCGGATTGCCCTGCGCGTCGCGCACGATTCGGCCCTTGGCGGGATCCGGGGTGTTGCGGGTGATTCGGGCGGCGGCGAGGGCCGCGGAGTTGAGCACCTGCACCTGGTTGATCCCCGCGTAGCTCCAATCGAACACCACCGGGCGGTCGCGGAGCATCTTGTCCAGTTCGTCCCGCGTCGGAAATCGGCCCTCGCGGAACCGGGTGAGATCCACGCGCGGGATGCGGATCCACTGGCCGGCCTTGGTTCTGGCCGCTTTGGCGCGGACCCACTCCTGGATTTCCGCCAGGGAGCTGAGCTGGCGGAAAGGCTCGCTCGCCTCGCCGCGGGCGACCCCGACGGCATGGACGTGGGTCTCGATGAGCCCGGGTAGCACGCTCTTGCCGTGGGCGTCCAGCACCCGGGTTGTTTTTCCGATGAGCTTCCTGGCTCCGTCGTTCCGACCGACAAAGACGAAGCGGCCGTCGCGAATCGCAACAGCCTCGGCGGTTGAAAACTGTCCGTCGACGGTCAATACGTTGCCGTTGAGGACGACCAGGGCAGCGGATTCCTCCGCGGAGCGCGCCGACGGCTGGGCCAAGGCGGCGGCGGCGCCGACGGCCGCCAGGAAGGAAAGCGTTTTGAGCATGGGGAAGCCTCGATCTCGTCGGACGCGGATATTGAGGCAAACCTTCTTTTGCGGGGATGGGTAATGGGCCAGCTTCCTGTAGCGGCGCTCGATGAGCACCGATCTTTCCGGGGACGGCGGTCATAGACCGCCGCTACAATTTTCAGACTGCCCCATTCGCTTTTTTTGGGACGCTATGGCTTGCGGCCGGAAGCGGTCATCCCCAGAAATAGCCGGCAGCCGATTCCTGCGCCCCCGAATTCACCCCTTTACTCCTTCTCCCATGAGTACGCTTCCGCGTTTCCTCCGCGTGCGGCAGAATTTTCCCCGGCTGCCGCCGCTCAATCTACGGGCGGCACTCGCGGCGGAGTTTGAGAAATTGCGTCCGCGCATCAAAGCGGGCATGCGCATCGCCGTGGGCATCGGCAGTCGCGGGATCAGTCGTCTGCCGGAAATCGCGCGGGCCGTGCTCGACCTGCTGCGGGCCGCGGGTGCGCAGCCGTTCATCATCCCGGCGATGGGCAGCCACGGCGGCGCGACGCCTGAAGGCCAGCGGGAGGTCCTCGTCGGCTATGGCGTCACCGAAGAGGCGATGGGCGTACCGATTCATCCCTCGCTCGAGGTCCGCCAGGTCGGCGAGACCGCGGAAGGCGCGCCGGTTTTTTGCAGTGTCGAGGCGCTCGCCGCCGACGGCATCGTGCTCGTCAACCGGGTGAAGCCGCACACCGATTTCTTCGGCCAGATCGGCAGCGGTCTGCTTAAAATGGCCGTGGTCGGGCTCGGCAAGCGCACCGGCGCGGCGGCGATGCACCTTTCGGCCAGCCAGGTCGGGCACGAGCGCGCCATCCGCGGCATGGCCGGCGTGCTCGTGCGCACGACGCCGATTCTCGGCGGGGTGGCGATCCTGGAAAACCAGTTCCACGAAACCGCCCGGCTGGTCGTGCTGCCGCGCGAGGAAATGGAAGGCGGCGAGGATGCCCTGCTGGTCGAGGCGCGCCGGATCATGCCGTTGCTGCCGTTCGACGAACTCGACCTGCTGATTGTGGATTGGCTGGGCAAGAACATCAGCGGGGCCGGCATCGATCCGAACGTGACCAACCGCTCGGTGAACGGCTACTTCAGCTCGCTCCCGCGCGACGGGCGTCCGTCGCCTTTCATCCGCCGCATCTTCGTGCGCGACCTCACTCCGGAGTCGCATGGCAATGCCATCGGCATTGGCCTCGCGGACGTGACAACCACCCGCTTCGTCCGGGCGATGGACGCCCACGCGACCGGGATCAACGCCCTCACGTCGCTCACCCCGCAGAGCGCCAAGGTCCCGATCCATTTCGACACCGACCGCGAGGCCATCGCCCGCGCGCTCGCCTCGGTCCCCCTGTCGAGCCTGGCCGCCGCCCGGGTCGTGCGCATCGCGGACACGCTCTCGCTGACCGAGATGACGATCTCGGACGCGCTTTGGCAGGACGTGAGATCGCGCGGCGATGTCACCGCCATCGGCGGACCCCACGAGCTGCAGTTCGATGCCGAGGGAAATCTGGAATAACCGAAGTTGACCCCACCCGATGATTGGTTAGCTCCCTTTTTGCCTGGGTCCCCGTAGCTCAAGTGGATAGAGCCCGCGTTTCCTAAACGTGTTATTCCAGTTCGAGTCTGGACGGGGCCACCAGTATTTTCCACCTATTTGCATCCAGCGGCTGGACTTCAACGTCCCATTGGCAAGAATGTGGATATTCCCACCGAGCCCGCTAAGACGTCCCACGGTCTGTTCTTGCATGTAATGAAACCCACCCTCCGTTTTGCGTTGGTCGCGGCCGCCTGCGCGATGGCCGCCATCAACCCGGCCGCTGCTGCGCAGTATGACCAGCGGCTGGGCAACCTCTCCACGCGCGCCCAGGTCGGCACCGGATCGAACATCATGATCACCGGTTTCTTCGTCCAGGAGGGCGCGCCGAAGAAGATCCTGATTCGCGCCGTCGGGGCGCGCCTGGCCACGGCCCCCTTCAGCCTTTCCGGCACGCTTTCGGATCCGCAGCTTCAAGTGTTCAACAGCAACGGCGTGCTCGTGCTGGCCAATGACAGCTGGTCCCGCGACGATGCGGAGACGATGGCTTCGGTGGGCGCCTTTCCGCTCACGGCCGGGAGCCGCGATGCCGCGCTCGTAGCGACACTTTCTCCCGGTCTCTACACCGCGCAGGTCAGCGGCGTGAACAACACCGCCGGCATCGCGATCCTCGAGTTCTACGACGTCACCGGCTCGGCGCGCCTGATGAACATGTCCACCCGCGCGCTCGTCGGCACGGGCGCCAGCATGTTTTTCTCGGGGTTGTCCGTTGCCCCCGGGGGCGGCGCGCGCCGGGTCCTCATCCGCGTCGCCGGTCCCAGCCTGGGCGCGTTCGGCGTGGGCGGTATGATCGCGGATCCCTCGGTTGCGGTGCTCGACAGCGCCGCCCGGCAGATCGCGAACGGGGCGAACGACAACTGGGGCGATTCCGCCGCTGCCGCCCTCGCGACGGCGTTCGCGCAGGCCGGGGCGTTTCCTTTTCCGCCGGGCAGCAGGGACGCCGCGCTGCTCGTCGACCTGGCGCCGGGCAACTACACGATTCTGGCCAGCGGTGTCGCCGGCACCACCGGCGTCGCCCTCGTCGAAGTCTACGATCTTTCGCCCGAAACGCTCTCGACCGTGAGCGTGGCGGCGAGCGTTCCGTCGGTCGAGGCGGCGGGCACTGCGACCGGGGTTTTCACCTTCACGCGTGTCGGCCTGGTGACCGCGCCGATCACCGTCAACTACACGGTCGATGGCACCGCCGTCCCCGGCACCGACTACAACCCGCTCGCGGGTTCCGTGACGATTCCCGCCGGCGCGACCTCGGCGACGGTCAATCTCGTGCCGATAGCCAATCCGGCGAACACGAACAACCGCACTGCCACGCTCACGCTCACGCCGAACAACAGCTACGGCGTCGGCGTCAACGACCGCGCGGGCGTGACGATCTTCTCCAGCTCTGGCTCGCTCTACGTCTCCAACCTCCGCGCCGCCCCCAACGCCACCGCGTCGACGGCGTACGGCACCGCCACCGTCCAGCTCAGCCCGGACGAATCGTTCGCCTTCGTCAATGTGGGGTTCTCCAACCTGAGTTCGCCCGAGGTCGTGGCGCACCTCGCCATCGATGGCGACTATGTGTTCAACCTCCCGCAGGGCCAGGTGACGAACGCGATGTGGGACTTCGCGCCGGTCGGCACCTATAGCCGGGCGGCCCTGATCGCCGCGCTCAAGGCCGGCCGGGTGGCCGTCAGCATCGACACCGCGCTCTATCCGACCGGTGAACTCGCGGGGGGGTTTGTTCGCAACAGCGGCACCGCTGCTTTCAATCCGCCCCCGCCACCCCCCGCCCTCGACCTGTCGCGGATTTCGGCCCAGGATTCGGCCCGCTTTCTGACGCAGGCGACGTTCGGTTCGACCAACGACGGAATTTATGCGCTAATCCAGAAAGGCTATGGCGCGTGGCTGAACGAGCAGATGGCGCTGCCGCCATCCCTGCACCGCGCGGCGACGATGGCCGACTTCGCGGCCAACGCCACCGCCGGCGGACAGGGCACCCGGAACCCGATAACGCTGGCCTACGATCGTCCCGGCGGCGCTCATCGCCAGGCGGCGTGGTGGAAGCTCGCCGTCACCGGCCCCGACCAGTTGCGCCAGCGGGTGGCGTTCGCCCTCAGCCAGATCCTCGTCACCTCCGACACGAACGGCACCATCAACGGCTGGCAGGAAGGAGCGGCGAATTACTACGACATCTTCGTCCGGGGTGCTTTCGGGAATTTTCGCGATGTGCTCGAGCAGGTCACCCTTAGTCCGATGATGGGCATCTATCTGAGCTCGCTCCGGAATGCCAAGGCCGTCGGCGGCGCGACGCCCGACGAAAACTACGCGCGCGAAATCATGCAGCTGTTTTCGATTGGGCTGAACGAACTCAATCCCGACGGCACACTGCGGCTCGACTCCTACGGCCAGCCGATCCCCACCTACACGCAGGAGACCATCGTGCAGATGGCGAAAGTGTTCACCGGCTGGGCTTATAACAACCCCAGTGCGAACGCCACGGCCAACAGCAACCTCTTCCGGGGCAGCCCCGCCGATTACATCAACCCCATGATCCTCTGGCCGGCTTTTCACGACGACACGCAGAAAACGATTGTCGGGGGCAAGATCCTTCCCGCCGGCCAGGGCGGAATCGAGGATCTGAAAGCCGCGCTCGACACGCTGTTCAGCCATCCCAGCACCGCACCGTTCATTTCCCGCCAGCTGATCCAGCGCCTCGTCACGAGCAACCCGAGCCCCGGTTACATTTATCGGGTCGCGCAGGTGTTCGCCAACAACGGCGCGGGCGTGCGCGGCGACCTCGGCGCCGTGGTGCGCGCCCTTCTCACCGACTACGAGGCGCGTTCCCCCGCCGTCGCGACGAGCGCGACGTTTGGCAAGTTGAAGGAGCCGCTGCTGCGCGCGACCGCGATTCTCCGCGCCTTCGAAGCCGCCTCCAACGCGGGGCGTTTCAACATCGCCAACCCCGAGGGCGCGCTCGGCCAGGCGGCGCTGCGCGCGCCGACGGTGTTCAACTTCTTCGAGCCCAATTTCGTGCTGCCCGGCGCTGTTGCCGCCGCCGGGCTGTACGCGCCGGAGTATCAGATTCTCACGGACACGACGGCGCTGACGCAGCCGAACTTCTACTACACTTACATCTACAACAACCGGTCGGCCACCGACCCCGCGCAACAGACCATCGGCCTGTCGCTCGACTCGTGGCTGGGGCTGGCCCGCACGCCGCAGACGCTGGTCGATTCGCTGAATCTCCTGCTCGCCGCCGGTTCGATGCCCAAGGCCACGAGCGACCGCATCGTCGCCGCGCTCGTCGCCATGCCGACCAACACGACCACCGCCGACCTGGAGCGGGTGCGTTCCGCGATTTATCTCACGGTCACGTCGGCGCAGGGCGCCATCCAGAAATAATCCGCCAGGAGGAGCCGCCATGAATCCCAAGAATCCAACCTTCGATCCCAACCGCCGGAAGTTCATCGGGGCGTGCTGCGCCGCGGTCGGCGCCACCGGCATGCTTTCCACGCTGGCGCAGCTCCGCCTGATGGGTGCAGTCGCGAGTCCGGACAACGGTTCGGCCGTGCCGCCGCGCGCCGGGGCGCTGCCCGCCGACTACAAGGCGCTCGTGTGCCTCTTCCTCGCCGGCGGCAACGATGCGAACAACATGATTGTGCCGTTCGATCCCGCCGGCTACGCCGCCTACGCTTCCGCCGCCGGGCGCGGCGCCCTGGCGCTGACGCGCGCCCAACTTCTCGCCATCAGTCCCAAGACCGACGATGGCCGCTCCTGGGCGCTGCACTCCAGCCTCAACGCCGACGTTGCCGGCACCAACAACACCGGCCTCAAGTCGCTCTTCGATTCCGGCCAGCTCGCGATTCTCGCCAACGTGGGTACGCTCGTCGTGCCGACCTCCAAGGCCCAATACACCGCCCGTGCCGTTCCCCTCCCGCCGCAGCTCTTCTCGCACAGCGACCAGCAGGTCGAGTGGCAGAGCAGCGTGCCCGACAAACCCTTTGCGACGGGCTGGGGCGGCCGGCTCGCCGATCTCACGAACGCGTTCAACGCGAACAACCGCGTCTCGATGTCGATCAGCTTGAACGGGCAGAACTCATTTCAAGTCGGCCGGAACGTCGTGCAGTTCGCCGTCAACGCCGGCGGGGCGATTTCGCTCACTGGTTCGTCGACCAGCGCCACCAACCCCGCCGGGCTTCGAACCCGCGCGCAGAACGATCTTCTCGCCGCCCAGAATACGAACCTCTTCGAGACCGCGTTCTCCGGCATCACGTCGGGCGCCATCTCGAACAGCGCGTTGCTCTCGGGCATCCTCAGCGGCAGCCCGCCGTTCGCGACCACGTTCTCGGGCACCGCGCTTGGCCAGCAGCTGCGCACCATCGCGCGGCTGATCGCGGCCGCGCCGCAGCTCGGTCTCACGCGCCAGATCTTCTTCGCCCGCATCGGCGGATGGGATTTGCACGACCAGCAGCTCGGCGCCCATGCGAACCTCTTCGCCGACGTCAGCCGCAACGTTTCCGCCCTGTATCGTGCCACCGCCGAGCTCGGCTGCGCCGATCAGGTCACGACCTTCACCGCGTCCGACTTCGGCCGCACCTACAACACGAACGGCGACGGCTCCGATCACGGCTGGGGCTCGAATCACCTCGTCGTCGGCGGAGCGGTGAAGGGCGGCGATATCTATGGCACGATGGCCAATCTCACGATCCGCGGCCCGGACGATGCCGGCACGCGCGGCTCCTGGATTCCCACCACCAGCGTCGACGAATACGCCGCGACGCTGGCCACGTGGTTTGGCGTGAGCCCGACCAATCTTCCCCTCGTGCTGCCCAACATCGGCCGCTTCGCGAACCCGGGAATGGGCTTTCTGTGAGACGCCCCGGGGTTTGGCGTCGCCAACCACCGGCACGATGAGGTCGCGTGCCTCGAGCGAACGCACGAACTGAAACCCGGGTTCCGTGGCCAGAAAACTGAGCTGATGGCCCGCGCGGTCCGTTTCCCGCAGCAAGGTGCGGAATGATGGGTAATAGTTGCGCCGCGGCTGGACGCGGGCCTGCTCGAGCGCCGGCATGACGTGCAGGTACGACTGCTCATTCGAGATGAGGTTGTCGCTGCCGAAATCGCCGCCGGGCTCCGAGAGACGCTCGACCAGCGACGCGAAAGACGGCGGCGGAGGGGTGGGCGTGCCCCATGACAGCGGCCGCCAAGAGTTCACGCACGTCCCCTTCTTGCCGTTCCTAAGCAGACGCACGGATTTTTCTTTTGGCAGACGTCATGCCGTGGAGCGGGAGATCGAGTGCAAAATGTATCCGAATTTCGGCAGATAGAGGTTTCCGCGGTGATTGGTCAGGCGCACGCGGGTGTCCGTGGCGCCAAAGTTGCGGCTCGAATCTCCCGGCGCGATAATTCACGTGATACAGAACCGCTGGTGGAAAACCCTGAACTCCCGATCCGAGGCCTGACCCTCTTGGGTCCCCTCGCATCCTGTTGCAACGGTCCGTCATCCTCGCTTTCAAAATGGGTAGGTTCTCTCTGGACCTCCCGAGGGACGAGCGCCAGGACTTCACCCTCGACAGTTCAGTTATGGAGAGAGATTTCGTGGTGCCTCGACCTGTGCTTTAATCTGTGCATAAACCGTAGCGATATCGTACTAGTTCGTTAATAATAAATTACTTGTGTTCTGAGTTGTAGGAAACAATCTGTGCGAAACCAGCCGCCATGCCGCGCCCAGCACAGATTACTGCCGCTGACCTTACGCTGCGTTTGCAGGCGGGCGGTGCATTGACCGCCCAAGCTTTGGCAGACGCGCTCGACGTGGATCGCTCCACCGTGGCCCGCGGCTTGGCGAGGCTGGGCGCCGCCGTCGTGCCGCTCGGCGCGGCGCGGCGGACGCGTTACGCGTTGCGGCGGCCCGTGCGCACAGTGGGCGACCGCTGGGCAATCTCGCGCATCGACGACGCCGGTCGCGCGCGCGAGTGGGCGCGGCTGCACGCGATGCACGGCGGCTGGTGGATCGAGTGGGCGGGGGAGCCGCCGGCGTGGGCGGAGTGCGCCGTGGATCGCGACGGATTCCTCGATGGGCTTCCGTTTTTTCTCGGCGACTTGTGGCCGCAGGGATTTCTCGGCCGGATTTTGGCGCGCCGCCTGGCCGACGCGCTGCGAGTGCCGTCTGACCCGCGGCACTGGGGCGATGACGACACCCTGGTATTTCTTCAGGCCGAGGGCGACGACTTGCCGGGAGATCTCGTCGTCGGCGGTGAACCCCTGCGCCGGGTGTTGGCCAGCGCGCTCGCGGCGAGCCCTGAAATGGCCATGCCAGAGACAGAACGCCCGGCTCGCTACCCGGAGTTGGCCGTGCGGGCGATGGCCAGCGAACGTCCAGGGTCTTCGGTGGGCGGCGAGCAGCCGAAATTTCTCGCCATGGTGCGGCGCGACGATGGTGCCGTGCAACCCGTGCTCGTAAAATTCTCCCCGCCGATGGAGACGCCGGTGGGCCGCGCCTGGGCCGACTTGCTGGCAGCCGAAAGCCATGCGCTCGCCGTACTGGCGGAGCACGGCTTGGCGACCCCGGGAGCGACGACCCTCGATGCGGGGGGCCGGCGTTTTCTCGAAGTGATCCGCCATGATCGCGTGGGCGCGCATGGCCGGCGCGGCGTCGTGTCGCTGGCCGCTTTGCATGCTTCGCTGGCCGGTGGCGCGGCGAACGACTGGCCGGCGGCGGCCGAGGCGCTCGTGCACGCCGGTTTGATCGATCAGAACGGGCTCGCCGTCGTGCAACGGTTGCACGGCTTTGGCGAATTGATCGGCAATTCCGACATGCACTTCGGCAACCTCTCGTTCTGGCTCGATGACGCGCTGCCGTTCCGGCCGGCACCTGCCTACGACATGCTGCCGATGGCGTGGGCGCCGGAGCGGTATGGGGAGGTCGCGGGACCGGCGCAGCGCGTTTTTGCGCCGCGTCCGCCGCTGCCGGCCGGGCTCGCCGTTTGGCGCGAGGCGGCGGCGTGGGCGTCGGAGTTCTGGCGGCGGGTGGGGGAGGATGCCGCCGTATCGCGCTTTTCCGCCGCGCGCGCGCGCGAGGCCGGTGCAATTGTGGCGCGGATGCGGGAGCACTTCGACCACGAGTAAACTCGCCGACAGCCCTCGTCGCGGCTGCGTCTCGACTTTCGGCCGGTCCTGAACATCTTTTCACCGCCATGCGCCTCATTCATAAACGCTTCGCGCCTTCCGCCGCGCGGTCCGTACTTGACCGCCGCTCAAGCGAGGGTGGTTTCACGCTCCTCGAAATCCTCGTGGTCCTGGCGATCCTCGCCCTGCTGGCCGGTCTGGCGATCACCAACACGGGCAAGCTTTTCGGTGGAGCCCAGGTGCAGGCCACCGAGCTTTTCGTCCGGCAAAGCATGAAGGCTCCGCTGCTGACCTACAGCTTGCACATGGGCGGTTTTCCTTCGACGAGCGACGGCCTGCAGGCGCTGATTACGCCGCCGTCGGCCAAGGCGGACCGCTGGCACGGTCCCTACATCGAGGGCTCGAAAATGCCGCTCGATCCCTGGGGCGAGTCCTACCAGTACGCCTTCCCGGGCACGCACAACAAAGGCCTCTACGACCTCTGGTCCAAGGGTCCGGACAAGCAGAGCGGCACCGAGGACGACATCGGCAACTGGGATTCTTCCCGGCCGGAAAGCAGATGATCCCGGCTGGTTTTCGCTGCGCCCAAATCTCGCGAAACCCCCGCCGGGGTTGACCGTTGTGACGTGGCGGGCAGCTTCATCCTCGTGACGCGATTTGGCATTCGTCGTTCATCGTCCCGGTGCGGGCCGCGCGCCGGTTTCACCCTGCTCGAGGTCCTGCTTTCGCTGGCCATCATCGCGCTGATCGCAACGGTGTTGATCGGCGGATCCGCCTCGCTGCTCAGCGATCAGCCGATCTCGGTCGAGGAGGTTTTTTGGAAGTCCGTGCAGGAGGGGCGCAAGGCCGCGCTCAAGAGCGAGCACGAGATTCGGCTGAAATTCGACGCGCAGAAAAAACAATTCGTGCTCGTCGACGGGCTTGCGGCCGCCGTGCTCGCCGCGGATGGCGTGACCAAAGAGGAGGCGCCCCTGAAACTGTTTCCGGCGCCGCCTGCCACCGCCTCGGATCTCACGGTGGATTTTCTGTCGGCGACCAAGGGCGGAAACACCATCCTGGTCGGCGGTGTCCTGCTCGAGTCGCAACCGATCCCCTTTGTGACTTTCTACGCCGACGGCACCTGCACGCCCTTTCGGGTGCAGATTGCCCGCAGCAGCGGCGCCCACGCGCTGTCAATCGACCCCTGGACGTGCGCGCCGGTGCTCGGAGCGAAGGAGTCGCCGTGAGCCAATCAAATACAGTTCGAAAGCGGCGTTCTGGCAGCCCGCCGCGTGAGCGGCGGGATTCGTTGACGCCCGAGTCACGCACCGTCCCTGCGCTCACGCGCAGGGCTACACGCGGGGTCCGACTCCGTCCCTGTCCATTCCAGTCACGGGCCAAAGCAGCTTCTGCGGCTTCACCTGAAATAGTGCGTCCGGCCGGCTTCACGCTCCTCGAGGTGCTCGTGGCGCTGACCATTTTTGCCTTCGTGACGATCGTGCTCGGGTCCGCCTATCTCAACGTCCTCATCAGCTATGACGCGGTTTCGCGCGGCGTGCAGGTCGGCGAGGATTTCGCCTTTGCCCGCCAGCTCGTTCTCACCGAGCCGGACCGCAAGAAACTCGAAAAGGGCGGCGAGTTCGACACCGTGGACGGCCGGCACGCCCGGTGGAATGTCGAAATCGTCTCCACCACCACGGCCGATCTGTTCAACGTCACCTTCAGTTGCGAGCTCTCCGACCCGGCGCGCCCCGAACCGGAGAAGCTGGTGCAGAATTTCATGCTGCTGCGGCCGACGTGGTCGATCGACGCGGCCGAACGCGGCAAGTTGAAGGAGGAGGCGAAAACGCGCATCCTCGAGCTGCGGACCAAGAAAACGTCGTGAACCGCAAAATGACGAATGACGAAGGCCGGATTCTGCGGCGCGGCGGATTCACGCTCCTCGAGATTCTGCTTGCGCTGGCCCTGATCGGCCTGCTGCTCGTTTCCCTCTTCACCTTCATCTTTTCGATGGGCGAGCTGTGGGGCCGCAACACCGACGTGCGCCTGTTCGAACTGCACGTGCGCGCCGTCACGCGTTTTCTCGAGCACGAGCTGCGCGCCGCCGCGCTGCCGCCGGCCGCGCGCCCCAACTCGATGCCGATCGCACCGCAGGAAATCCGGCCGCAAAACGGGCTGGCGGAAAACCTGCTCACGTTCGAACTGCCCGGCGGCAGCCGGCTCTTCGCGTGGCCGGAGCGGCCGCTGCCCGAAGTGATGTGCTCGTTTCAGGCGCGGCAGAGCGAGGGCCTCATCCTGCTGTGGCACTCGCGGCTCGAGAAGAATTTCGATACCGACCCGCCGCGCGAAACCGTGGTCACCCCGCTCGTCACGGCGCTCGCCTACGACTACTTCGACGCCGACACCAACCGCTGGACCACGGAGACGGTGCTCAAGCTCGACTCGCAGCGCAATCCGATGACGCCCCAGCGGCTGCGGCTGAGCTTCACCTATAACAAGATGAAGCGCGACACCGTGGTCACGCTGCCCACGCCGGTCGGGGCGCTGCCGCTGTTCTGAACGATGAAGACGCTTTTCCAGCACAAGGCCGGCGCCGGGGGCCACGCTTTTTGTGCGCCCTTCGGCCGAACTTACGCTGGGGAACCCTGTTCACCCGTTGCGTCGTGCAAACTCGTTGGTGAGTGTAGGGGCGTGGGGGGGGGGGGGCGCCCCCCCCCACCACCCCCAGGGCGGGCGGCCAGCGGCCCCCCCCACACAC
>JACQWL010000044.1 GCA_016209255.1 Verrucomicrobiota bacterium | reverse complement strand
GTTTGTGAATAGTCAGACAGAGGCACGGATGCAGCGGATGGAAGCCGGTTTTGGTGCAGCAGCGGTGAGTTGCTGTCTGGCAAACATCGCGATGGGATTCACCGGTCTAAAATTTCCCGGCGAATTAGTGTTTATCCGCGTCCATCCTCGGTTCAACTTCATGAACTCAACCGCTACAAAACGGTTTCTTCCCCTCGCCCTCGGTGCCGCGGTCTGCTATCTCGCGGCCAGTCTCCACGCCGCCGCCGCCCAGCCCGACCCCAACTTCATCGCCTCGCCGGCCGACCTCAAGGCGCGCATCCCGGCGCAGACCAGCCGGTGTGGTTCGACGAGCCGAGATTTCTTATGGATCACAACGGCGTGAGCCTCGGCAAACCGGGCACGAAGGGCCGGCTCGATCTCGCGCTGTATGCCAGCTTCACCGTGCGCCAGGGCAAGCCGGTGCTGTGGTACTCGGAGCGGAAGTTCTTCCTGCTCGGCCGCGTGATCGGGCCCGAGTGGCTGAGAGGGAAGGCCGAGTGAATTTCGTTTCGGCCGGACCAGATTTAAACGCAGAGGACACGGAGGTCACGGAGACCAAGGCATGGGCGCACGGAGAGTTGAAATGAGGGGCGTGCCGGATGGGGCAAGTCGCGAATTGCGAAAAAACGGCTCTGAACTCGGTCTTCCCGAGGCAACGCGAAGGCAGACGCGTGACACGAGTGCACTCACCTTTCCGTTTCGCAATTCGCGACAAGACCCTGTCCTGCTGCGCCCTCTGTTTTCCGGAATTTAAGTCGCCAGTGGCCACCCGGGGGGCTCATTTTGTTCGTGCCATCGGAACTTCCAATCTCCCTCAGCTTCATGGGAGCTTCGCTCCGTCCGGAACTCATCCGGGTGATTGCGGAGGCGTATTTGCAGACCGGTTCTTGGGAATTAGCGAAAGCGCGGGTGCTGGGTGAGCTCGATCGGGCCGCCGCACAGGATTTCACGAAGATTCAGGCGCGCTTCAAGACCCGCCTCACGCTCACGAGCGCCGATGTCCACGAGGTCATCCCCGGCCTCGCCACCACAGAGGAGGAATAACCATGCTCAAAGGTAAAAAAACCACCGCCCACCGCGCGAAGAAAGCAAAGCGTTCTCCGCCGCCCGCTACCCCGGCCGCCGCCCCGGTGGCCCCGCTTGCCCCGCCCCCCGGCGAACTTTTCGCGCGGGTGGCGTCGATCCTTGAACAGGCGCGGAGCAATGTCGTCCGGGCGGTGAACAGCAACATGGTGCTGGCTTACTGGTTGATCGGCCGCGAGATCGTGCAGGAAATCCAAAGAAGTAAGGGTCGGGTGGCATATGGGCGGCAAGTGCTCGCTGACTTGGCTCGAAAATTGACCGCGCGCTATGGCGAGGGTTTCTCAGAAACCAGCCTGAGATACTTCCGTGCCTTTTATTTGTCTTATGCGGAGCGCTCTATGGAGATTCGTCACCCAGCGGGTGACGAATTGCTCCCGGGGAGCGGTGATTCAGCAATTCAGCGCCCATCGGGCGCTGAATCGCTGGCTCCGGCAAAATGCTACCCGGCGGGTAGCAAATCCCTGACCGGGTTTTCGCCGCAACTTTCGTGGTCGCATTACCGCGCCCTGATGCGGGTGGAGAAACCGGCGGCGCGCGAGTTTTACGAACGCGAAGCCATCGCCGGAGCATGGGACAAACGGACGCTGGAACGTCAGATCCACTCCGCTTTCTATGAGCGCCTCTTGAAGAGCCAGCCGCCGGAGAAGCTCCGCGCAGAGGGGCGCTCCCTGGTGGCCCAGCCCGAACCGGCCATCGAGACCCTCAAAAATCCCTACGTGCTGGAGTTTTTGGGGCTGCCCGAGGTGGCCGCTCTGCACGAGACGGATTTGGAATCGGCCATCCTTTCGCGCCTGCAGGTCTTTCTGCTGGAGTTGGGCAACGGGTTTGCCTTTGTCGCCAGACAGAAGCACCTGCGATTTGGGGACGACGACCGCTACGTGGATCTGGTTTTTTACCACTGCCGGTTGAAATTCTACCTACTCATCGATTTTCACCCCGTTAGATACTCGCGATATGAATACTTTCTTTTACATTTATGTCCTCCGGAGTCTCAACGATGGAGACTTCTACACCGGATACACCCACGACTTGAGAAAACGAATCGACGAGCACAGAAAGGGCGCCGTTCCTTCAACAAAGCACGGAGGAGGAGCTGAGCCGTGAACTCCAGCGCGAGCGCTGGTTAATCGAAGAAGCGCAAGGGATGGATAGCGATGAGGAGGAGGCGACATGAAGCGTATCCACGAAAATCTCCGTCACGTCTTACAGCGCCAACGGATCGTCTTCTGGTTGCCGCGCATGAGCGCCAGCGAAAGCGTGGCCCTTTGATCCGGTCGCCGACCACCTCGTCGCTTCGCTCCAAGGCGGCTACGCGCTGTGCTCGACGGCGGCGATCATATCGGTCGCCGCTTGATCATTCGCCTCCGGATGCCCGGCCCGTTTTTCCCGGCGCGCTGAAACCTTGCTCGCGCAGGCGCGTGAGCAGCGCTTTGAGCTCGGCCACTTTTTCCGGCTTTTCTGCGAACAGGTTGTGGCGCTCGGACAAGTCCTGACTGAGATCGTAGAGCTCACCCGGATGCGGGTTTTTCACGTAGCCGTTGGCCGCGTCGAAGCCGGGCGGTACCTTCGTGACGTTGCCGGACGGAGCATCGATCAACACCCAGTTGCCCGCGCGCATCGCGTAGTGATTCTTGTTCGTGTTGTGCACGTGGCTCGACCGGCTCGAAGCGCCGCCCCGCCAAAGGGTCAGCTGATTGAAACCGTCCTCCGCCACCGTGGCGGGCAGATCCTGGCCAATGGCGGCGGCGAGCGTGGCCAAGAGATCAATCTGGCTCATCAGGCCATCGGTGACCTGGTTTGGCTGCGTCACGCCGGGCCAGCGCACGATGAACGGCACGCGGTGGCCACCCTCCCAGATGTCGCGCTTCACCCCGCGCAGCGGCCCGGTGCTGCGGTGATTGAAATTCTTGATCCGCGCGTAGGCGTAGTGCTCCGGCCCGTTGTCGGCGGAGAAAATGACGATCGTGTTTTCGCGCAGGCCGTTTTTCTCGAGCGCGGCCAGCACCCGGCCCACGGTCGCATCGGTCTGCACCACATAATCGCCGTAGCCGCCGGCCTGCGATTTGCCCTGGAACTCCCTGGCCGGCACAATCGGCGCGTGCGGCGACGTGAACGGCAGGTAGAGAAAGAAGGGCCGGTTGCCGCCCTTTTGCTGGTCGATATAGGCCACGGCCTTCTCGGTGAGCCGGGGCATCACCGCGTAAAAATCCCAGCCCTCGACCATCGGGCCCGGACGCGCCTCCCAGTTTCCCTCGGCCGTTTGGGGCGTGATCGTCAGCGGCGCGTTGGGCGCGGTGAGCACCCGATCGTTTTCGAACCAGGTGTAGGGCGGAAAATTCGGCACGTCGTCGCCGAAGTAATAGTCGAAGCCGTGCGCCAGCGGCCCGCCAGGAATAGGCTTCGACCAGTCGAACGCGTCGGGCGCGTAACCGGTCTTGGGGTCGGGCGTCGCGCCGGGCCGCTTGATCGCGTTCCATTCCCAGCCGAGATGCCACTTGCCGATGCAGGCGGTGCGATAGCCGGCGGTTCGCAGCATTTCCGGCAGCGTGAGCCGGCCGGGCTCAAACACCGACGGCTCGAATGAATTCACGATCGCGTGAAATTGCCGCCAGTGATAGCGGCCGGTCAGCAGCGCGTAGCGGCTGGGCGTGCAGACGCCGGACGAACTGTGCGCGTCGGTGAAACGCAGCCCCTCGCGGGCCAGCCGGTCGAGGTTCGGCGTGGGAATCTTCGAATCGGGGTTCTGGACGGCGATGTCGCCGTAGCCCATGTCGTCCGCGTAGAGAATGACGATGTTGGGTTTGGGCGCGGCGGGGGCGGCCACCAGGCTGGATAAAGCGCCCAGAGAGGCGACGAACAGGGAGCGAAACGATTTCATGGGGCGGACTGGATTGAGCGACGGTTCACGGGGCGGACATGCGGCTCATGCTGGCACGAAGCACGGCAGCGGCGATCATGAAATGGCTGCGCCCCGCCGGGCGAATCGCAGCGTTGCGACGAAGGCCAGGGTCGTGCGGCGCGACACTTACCGGCAGGCCAAAGGCCGTGTCGATCCGGTACTGCCTTGGTAAAAGCGCCCGCTCAGAATCTCACCGTTACGTTGAGGTCGTACTGCACGGGCACCACGTAGCTGTAGCGATACACGTTTGCGCCGCTCACGAGGGTGGTGAAGCTGGTCTTGCGAATCTTGCTGTTCTCGAGGTCGAGGATGTTCTTCACGCCGAAGCGCACGCGAACGATTTGATTCCAGACTTTCTGATCGCGCATGGCATATCCGTGCATGAGATGGGTGGCACCGCCGCTCATCTGCTGGCCGTTGGAAATGCCGAAGAGGTAATCGTCGCGCCAGCTGCCGTTGAGGCCGACGCGCAACCCACGCAGCGGTTTCCACGTGTCGCGCTGGAAGGCGTAATCCATCACCCAGCTGGCGGACCAGGGCGAGGCGCGGGCCCCGGTGGGCTTCGTGTCGACGTCGAGCGAATCGAGGAGGTTTTTGGCCTCGTTGAGCAGGGCAGGGGGTTCGTCGCCGCGCTTCACCGCGGCCTCGTAGTAACCGCGAAACGACGTGAGATCGGGCAGGCCGAGCACCTTGGTGCGCGCGAGCGTGAAGCGGAGCTGCAGCCCCTGCACCGGGCGCAGGTTCAGCGTGAGGTCGGCGCCTTGGGAATTCTCGGTGGACTTGTAGTAGCGCGCCGCGCTGGCGGTACCTTCCTCGCCATACTTGTACCCCGGGTCGCCGGGACTGATGTTGTTCGGGTTCATCAGATTCTCGATCTCCGCGGTCGTAAAATCGATGCCGGTGACGCCGTTCCAGCTCAACGCCACGTTCTGCCGGTCGATGTTGAAGACGCCGAGGTTCACGCTGCCGCGATCCTGCCAGAAGCTGCCCTTGAGCCCCACCTCCTTGGTGACACCGGTGACGGGCGGGAAGCGCTCGCGGTCGAACGTGCGCAGGCCCTGGAAGCGAAACGACTCCGAGTAGACCCCGTAGAAGTTGAGATCCTTGGTGAGCCGAAGCGTGACGCCGCCCGTAAGGCTCGTGTTCTCGACGTGCAATTGCATGTTTTCAACGTACTCGCCGAAAAGGGCGTCCTGCTTCAGGGGCGGCGGGATGTCCTCGCCGAAGGGGCCAAACTTGCGCGTTCCTTCGTATTCGTAGTTGCGATTCCAATCGTGGCGCGCGCCGAGGAGCGTCTGCAGCCGGCCGTTGAAATAACGGCCGCTGGCGGAAAGCGACACCGCCGAGGCCTGGCGCCACTGCGTGCCGTCGGTCGCGCTCGTGCCGGAGGGAAAAAACGCGAGCGACCGCGGCTTGATGTCGTTCGTTTCCGGGAGGTTGGCGGGCTTCATCGCGTCGAACAGCGCCCGGGAATAAAATCGCGGATCGTCGAGAAAGAGCCGGAGACGCACGCGGTCGGTATTGGTGTTGAGCGCCGTGGCCGTGCCCCGCTCGACGTTGCGAATGTTGAAGGTGTTGAAGCGATAGTTGATGACCGCGTCCTCGCGATAGTCGGCGCTCGCCACGAAGAGCTGCTGCATCCACATCCACCGGTCGAATTTGTAAACAGCGGTGGCGCGAAACGCGTCGACCTCGTTGCCAAAGCGCTTCTCGTCGAGCTCGGTTTCGATGAAGGGCCGTCCGTTCACGTCGACGCTGATCGTGCTCGCGAAGAAGTTGTCGTTGCGGATGGCCTTCTGCTTCTGGTGATTGTAGGCGAGCTCGAGCCCGACCGGTCCGAGGCGGTGTTCAATCGTGGCGGAATAGGTGTCAAAGGGCCGGTTCTGGCGGTCAAAGGAGCCGCGCAGGTTGTAGTGCTTGGGGTAGCCGTTGAATCGCTTCGTGCCGATGATCGCGCCGGCCGCGTTGCGCATCGTCACGTCGAAATAACCGCCCTCGAGCAGCGAGGGCGAGCCGCCGGCCGGGCCGTTGGAGCGATCCGCCGCGGGCAGCGCGGAGCGGGGAAACCACTCGCCGTCGGACGTGTAATAGAGGCGGTCGGTGGTGAACGAGCGCGAGCGGCCGGATTGCTCGCGAATGGTGACACCGCCGAAGCCGCGGACGTTGGCAAAATCGCCGCGCTCGTATTCGACGCGAATCAGCGTGTTCCGCAGGGGCTGCCAGGTGGCGGCCAGCGTTTCGCCCTCGAGTTTGAACGTCGAGGCGTCCTGGAAGGTGCGCTCCTGCCGGCGCACCGCGTTGAAGCGCAGCGCGAGGCCGTCGCGCAGCTTGCGGTTGAAGTCGAATTGGAAGCGATACGCACCGTCGTTGTTGTAAATGGACGTGGCGGTGGCGAAGTTTTTCATCATCGGCCGCTTGGTGAAGACCGCGCCCTGGCCGCCGGGCTCGACGTCGCCGAAGATGAGCGAGTTGGAGCCCTTGCCGAAATCGATGCGCTCGACGTTGTAGGTGTCGGACGGGATATACCACCGGAAGTAGTTTCGGCTCGCCGCGGAGCCGCTGAGACCGCGGAAGGACAAGCTGCCGCTCTGGTTGTCGTTTTCCAGGGTCGGCGGGGCGTAAACGTTGGCCACGTAGTTCGCGACTTCGTCGGCCGTAAACAGCCCGAGGTCTTCCATGAAGTCGGCGGTGATGGCGTCGATGTTCACCGGCACATCCATGAGCGACTGCTTGGTGCGGGTGGCGGAGAGCGTCTCGTTGGCCGACCAGCCGGTCTCGCGCTCGGTCGAGATGATGAAGGGCGAGAGCTCGACAATTTCCTCTTTCGGTCCAGCCGGGGCGGCCCGTGCGGCCAGTGCAGCCGGCGCGATCTGTGCGCGCGTGACGGACAGGGCGACGAGCAGGCACGCGGCGCCCAGGGTGCCGCGGCGGAACAAGGCTGCGAGCGTGGTGGTTTTCATGGTGTTGGGGTTGGTGAATGTACCGACTGCCGGAGATCGGCCTCCTCGAATCTTGGCCTTTCCTGTGCACGGGTCAACCGGCACGATGCCCTTCCAAAACTACTTTATTACTTGTCCGCGCCAAGACCGCGAAATTGACGAGTAACCTATTGGGTTACTCGACCCGAAAAGTCTCTCGCGGGAATTCAGGAATACTTTACGGGGTGCTGCCAAGCCGTTCGACCAGGCCTCTTTCCCCTGCAATCTGGCCTTTTCGTATATTTCGTGTGTTTCGTGGTCTAATCCAATTGCGTGGATACGGCTCATACCGGACCCCGCACGAGGCCCATCACTTCGCTGGGCGTGATCGACCGCGCCCGCTGCTCGACCGCGCCGGCGTGCTGGCCAAATAGCCCGCGGCCTTCCAGCAAGAGCCTGGCATACGTGTCGCGCAGGACGGCGGATTCCATCTTGCGACCGCCGGCGTAGTAGCGGTGGGCCAGTTGTCCCAGCGCGTAGGTTGCGGCGAACGTGAAAGCCGTGCCTGTGCCGACGCTGCCGAGTCCGCGGCCGAGGCCGCCGAGCAATTGACCGGCCAGGCCGCCGATGAGTTTGCGCGCGATGTTCTCCACCGCTTGCGAAGCGAAACCGACGCCGGCGGCGGCGATGAAATCGCGAATGTGGCCGCGGTCGAGCGGATAGCCGTGGCGCTTGCCGATCCGGTAAACCATCCTCATCTGCAGCGGCACAATCGCCATGGTGGCGAGATTCTGCGGGAGCAGCTCCAACGCTCCGTTGAGAATGGCGTAGTTGAGGACCATCTTGTCGATCTCGGCGGTGTCCACCGGCTCGAGCGCGCGGGCGGGCGCGGGCGGGGGCGAAGCGGTACCTGGCGCGGCCGCCGGAGTCGTCGTTCCGTCGACGCCCCCCGCCGGAGCGCCCGCCGCCGGCGTGCCGGCCTGGGCCGGAGCGCCGAGGTCGAGGGCGGCGCGCACCTCGGCGAGAAAGGCGCGCTCGCGCTCGTTGGCGGGACCATCCGCCTCGCAGACGCCGAGCGCGAACTCGTAGGCCAGCAGGCGCGACTCGACCGAGGTGAACTCGGCGGCAAGTTCGCCCACGCTGCGGCGTTTTAGCAGGGCGTCCTGGGTCAGCGCGATGAGGTCGAGGTCGCCGGCCGGACCAAAACCTTCGGCCATGCGGCGGACGGCGGCGCGCTCGTGGTCGGCGTTTTCACCATCGGCGAAGGCGGCCAGGAGGGCGAGCGTGAGGGCGGCTTTCTGTTCGGAGAGGTTCATGACTTTGGAGCTACAGCGTGATTTCAAACCTGCTTGTCATTCTGAGCGCAGCGAAGAATCCAGTGGCGATAGCGAAGCCTCTGCGAGCTGCGGATGTCCAAGTGGATTCTTCGCTTCGCTCAGAATGACCGGAAAAAATCTGATTTGAGAACACGGCCGAAAATAATCCCTGGTCGCGCGGCGCGCCATTACGATGTTCGCCCGCATTTCCAGCCGGACGCGGTCTCGCCAAATCGTACTGAGCAACCGGATCGTTCTCGGCACTCCGTCTCGTCACGCGTTCTCTCGACTTCGCGAGAGCGAGGAACGATTGTGAGAACGAATGAATTCCGGGCAGCGCGCGCAGCGCGCCTCTTTTCCCCGGCGCAGTCCGGGGAAAAGCCAGCCTCACGTCAGCCGGCGCGCGGCCGCCTGCGCCCGGAGGCACAACTCAGCGGCCTTGAACGCGTGCGCCTGTGTCATCGCCTTCTCCGTCCGGTTCAGGCAGTCGAGGATGAACTCGCCAAAGAAACGGTGGCCCACTTTTCCCGCGACGGACAGGTGATGCTCGCCCTTCTCGTCCACGAGATACACGTGATCGCCTCCCTTTTCGCGCGCGACATCGACGTATTTCCTCAGCTCGATATAGCCTTTCGTGCCGAGGATGAACGTGCGGCCGTCGCCCCACGTGCTGAGCCCGCCGGGCGTGAACCAGTCGACGCGGATTTGGTTGGTCGCGCCGTTGTCGCCGACGAACGAGGCCTCGCCGAAATCCTCGAACTCGGGATGGTCCGGGTTGGCGAAGTTGCCGACCGCCGCGTGGACCACGGTGGCGTCGCGCGCGCCGGCGTAGGTGAGAAACTGTTCGCACTGGTGGCTGCCGATGTCGCAGAGGATGCCGCCGAATTTCGCCCGCTCGAAAAACCACGCCGGTCGCGTCGGCTTGTTGAGCCGGTGCGGTCCGAGGCCGGCGACTTGCACCACCCGGCCGATCACGCCTTCGCGGACCAGCTCGGTGGCAAACATCCCCGACTCCGAGGTCAGGCGCTCGCTGTAATACACCATGTATTTGCGGCCGGTGCGGGCGACGACCGCCCTCGCCTGGCTGAGTTGTTCGAGCGTGGTAAAGGGCGCCTTGTCCGTGAAGTAGTCTTTGCCCGCCTCCATCACGCGGCAGCCGAGCGGGCCGCGTTCGGAGGTGACCGCCGCCGCCGTGACGAGTCTCACCGCCGAGTCGGAGAGAATCTCGTCGAGCGACCGCGCCGCCTTCGCCTGCTTGAATCGCGCGAGGAACGCATCGCGCTTTTTCGCGTCGGGTTCGTAGACCCACTTCAACGTGGCGCCCGCCGCGAGGAGGGCGCTGCACTGGCCGGTGATGTGGTTGTGGTCGAGATTCGCGGCGGCGAACACAAACTCGCCGGGTTGCACGACCGGGACCGGCTTGGGGCCCGGGACGTAGGCCGTGCTGCCGGTTGGCGGCGGGGTGGACGCGGTCGCGGCAACGGCGACGGGAGGAAGCATGGCGCCAGCGGCCACGGCCCCGGCGGTGTGCGTGATAAATCGGCGGCGATTCATGGGCCCAACGATGGTGGATCGCGGCGGATATTGCGACGCCCAAAAAACGCGCCCGGCCCGGAGTTGCGTTGCGGTGCGGTTCTGTGGCAGCGTTCACCCCATGCACCGCAGGACATTTCTTTCCACGCTCGGGCAGGCGGGGTTGGCGGCCTCGGGCGCGATCAGCTTGAGCGGGTTGGTTCGCGCGGCCGGGACCAAGCCGCGGCTTCGCATCGGCCAGATCGGCACCGGGCACGCGCATGCGGACGGCAAGGTCGCCGCGCTCCGCCGCTCGCCGGACTTTGAACTGGTCGGCGTGGTGGAACCGGACGAGCAGCTCCGCCGCGCCGCCGAGCGACGCAAGGATTATCAGGGCGTGCCGTGGCTGATGGAGGAGGCGTTGCTGAACACGCAAGGTCTGCGGGCCGTGGCGGTGGAGACGGAGGTGAAGGATCTGCTCGCCGTCGGCGCGCGTTGCGTCTCCGCCGGGATGCACGTGCATCTCGACAAGCCCGCCGGTGAATCGCTGCCGCAGTTTCAGCGGCTGCTCGACGCCGCCACCCGCCGCGGCCTCACCGTGCAGATGGGCTACATGTTCCGCTACAACCGGGGATTTCAATTCTGCTTCCAGGCGGCGCGCGAGGGCTGGCTGGGAAAGATCTTTTCCATTGAGACCGTCATCGGCAAGGCCATCGGCGCGGGCGAACGGAACAAGCTGCTGCCGTATCGCGGCGG
>JACQWL010000515.1 GCA_016209255.1 Verrucomicrobiota bacterium | reverse complement strand
GGTGTGGGGGGGTCTCGGCCCCCCCTGCTATTTCCCGCCCTAGGCCGGGCGTGGCCCCCCCAACGCCCCTACGTCTCGACTGCATCGTTACGGCTTAGATTCCACCGTCACCACTCGCTGGCGCTCGTGGCTACGAGCGCCAGCAAGTGGCTCTTCCGGGGGAACTGCGGAATCTAAGCTGATTGCACCGGATTCAATGACGCCCAGGTCAATTCCGTTTCGCCCACCGGGTGAGGCCAGGGTTCGGGTATGCGGCCCGAATCGGCCGCCCTCAGAAGCGACTTGACGTCGCGGCCGCCCCCTGCGCCCGATCCTCCGTCTATTCCCCACCGCGTGAACCAGCCATCCACCCACACGATGCTGCGCGCCGCGACCGTGGTCGCGGTTATGGCGTTTGTCGCCGGTGGAGTCGCGCCGGCCCGCGCCGCGCTGCCACCCGACAAGATCGCGCAGCTCCCCTCGCCTTCCCCGGCGCCGGTGGACTTCGCCCGGGATATCCAGCCCATCTTCGAGGCGAGCTGCGTGCAGTGCCACGGGCGCGGCAAGAGCAAGGGCGGATTCAGCCTCGAGACCAGGGAGGATTTCATCGAGGGCGGTGACTCGGGCGCGGCGGCAATGACAGGCCGGAGCGCGGAAAGCACCGTCGTCGAGATGATCTCCGGGCTCAATCCCGAGGTGGTCATGCCGAAGAAGGGAAAAAAACTGACACGTGATCAGATCGCGGTTGTCCGGGCGTGGATCGACCAGGGCATGCGCTGGCCGGCGGAGATTACGTTCTTCAAACCCGAGCCGGCCAATCTCCGGCCACGTGAGCTCGCGGCGCTTCCGGACAAACCCGGATTCGAAAATCCGATCGATCGACTGGTCGACACCTACCTGGGCAAGAACCAGATCGCCTGGGGCCAGCCGGTCGACGACCGGACGTACGCGCGTCGCGTCTGGCTGGATACGATTGGCCTGCTGCCGCCCCCGGCCGGGCTCGAGGCCTTTGTCGCCGAAACCGGGCCGGGCAAACGCGAGCGGCTCGTGCGGCGCCTGCTGGCCGATCAGCAGAGTTACGCGGAGCATTGGCTGACGTTTTGGTACGACATGTTGCGGAACGACTACAAGGGCACCGGCTACACCGACGGCGGCCGGAAGCAAATCACGGGCTGGGTGTACACCGCACTCGCCCGCAACACCCCCTACGACCAGTTCGTCGCCCAGCTCATCAATCCGGGCGCCGAGGCCGAAGGGTTCACCAAGGGCATCCTCTGGCGCGGCGCGGTAAATGCCAGCATGGTGCCGCCGATGCAGGCCGCACAGGGTGTCGCGCAGGTCTTCCTCGGCGTGAACCTGAAGTGCGCCTCCTGCCACGACAGCTTCATCAACGACTACACCCTCAACGACTCCTACGGCCTCGCCAGCATTTATGCCGATGGGCCGCTCGAAATCGCCGAGTGCGACCGGCCGACGGGTCACATGGCAAGAGTCAAGTTTCTCTACGACGAACTCGGCTCGATCGACGGCCGGGCCGCCCCCGCGGCGCGCCGCCAGCAACTCGTCGAGGTCATCACCGGCCGCCAGAACGGCCGCTTGCCGCGCACGATTGTGAACCGGCTGTGGCAGCGGTTTCTGGGCTACGGGCTGGTCGAACCCGTCGACGAAATGGACAAGCCCGCCTGGTCGCCCGAGTTGCTCGACTGGCTCGCGGAGGATCTCGTCGTCCACGGCTACGACCTGAAACACACGATGATGCGCATCCTGACGTCGCGCGCCTACCAGTTGCCGGCCGTCAATCTCGGCGAAACCGCCGAACACTACGCTTTCCGCGGCCCGGCGGTTCGCCGTCTGAGCGCCGAGCAATTTGCGGACGCCATCACGACGGTAGCCGGCCTGAGTCACACGAAGCTCGACGGCAAACTGAATCGCTTCGCTGCGCTCAACGCGGTCGCGCACCCGTTGCCGCTCCAACCGAAATGGATTTGGGGCACCGCCGATGCCCACCGCAAGGCGCCGCCCGCCACGTTCGTCTTCCGGCGCGTCGTCGCGCTGGGCGCCGCGCCGACGGAAGCGCACGTCACGATTTGCGCGGACGACAATTATAGCGTCAAGATCAACGGCAAGGCGGCTGGCTCTTCGGCACGGCGGAACAGCACCCTGACCGACTGGTTGGATGTGAAATCGACGCTGAAGGCGGGCGACAACACGATCGAAATCACCGCCATGAACATGCCGCCCGACGACGGCCGGCTGGCCTCGTTTGCCACGGATGCCCGGCCGGAGGCCGACTCCGCCGCGGGGCTCATCCTCTATGCGCGCGTGCGGACGCCGGACGCCCTGGTGATGGATTTCGTTTCCGACGGCAGCTGGACCGTGTTGGCCGACGGCAAGGAGCAAGGCACTGCCATCGAACTGGGCGGCGTGAATCTCGCGCCGTGGAAACTCGGCCAGCATTTTCTCGACCTGGCCGCGGCGCCGAAGGACACCCTGCCGGTCCAACGCGCGGCGCTCGTCTTCGCGGATCCGCTGATGGCCGCATTGGGCCGTCCGAATCGCGAGCAGGTCGTGACCGTGCGTCAAAGCACGGCGACGACGTTGCAGGCGCTGGAGCTGACAAACGGGGCCACGCTGGCGAGGCTGCTCAAGGAGGGAACGGAGAAAATTCTCGCGAGCCAACCCGCCAGCACCGCCGCGCTCGTCGAATCGCTCTACCGGAAAATGATCAGCCGCCCGCCCAATGGCCCGGAGCGAACGGCAGCGGAGCAACTCGTCGGTTCGCCGATCCAACGTGAAGGCATCGAGGATCTGCTGTGGATTCTCGCCATGCTGCCTGAATTCCAACTGATCCACTGATGGAACACAGGCTCAGCACAGAACAGTTTGCCGTAGGGGCGTGGGGGGGGGGCCGCCCCACGGCCGCCAACCCCGGCGGGGGGGGCCGCGCGGACCCAAAACGGAAAAG
>JACQWL010000465.1 GCA_016209255.1 Verrucomicrobiota bacterium | reverse complement strand
TTTCCACCTCGTATGACGGGCGTCGGCAAGCGACGCCCCTACATCGCGACTGAATCGTTACGGCTAAGCCTAGTTTTTCTTGTTCGCCGCCAGCTTGGCCTTCGTCGCCTGCTGGGAGCTGATCAGTTGCTGCTTCTTCAGGTTGGCGTCGTTGCTCTTGGACTGCTTTTGCGCCGCTTGTTTCTGAACCGATTTCGGAGATCTGTCGCCCATGGTGGTTTTTTCCTTTTAATGAGGGTTGTCTCGCCGGCGGGATGTTGGTTTCCCCGCAGGCGTCCCCCTTCATCCCTGAGCGCGACCGCATTGTAAACAACCGTCGGCGCTCCAAGGGGAAAAAACGCTCACTCGATCTTCCCCTTGATGACAATCGGTTGGCGGCGCATGCCAGCGAGAGACACGGGAATCGCGTGGAGGCACGCCGAGAAACGCGCCATCGCCATTCTCCGCTTTTATCGGCACCGGGTTCGGTCACCCTCGCCCTCGCGAAGGTTTCGGTCACGCCCGGAAAAACCCGGCTGATCAATTTCTACGTGATGAACGACCGCTGGAGCCTGGTCTCCGTCGCGGGTTTAATTGCCGATTTTGATCGCTTCCAGACCGATGATGTCCGGGTTCCCTTTCGCGATGGTGCCCAGCAGGTCTGCGTCCGGCTCGGCGTCGAGTTGGATGCGGCAACTGGCGGCCGCAGCGCCGTCAAAAACGATGTTCCGGACTTCCTCGACGTTGATGTTGGCCCGGCGGATGACGTCGAGGACAAAGGCCAGCACGCCCACGCGGTCGTAATGGCGGACGACGAGCTGCCACTTGGCGGGGGTGCGCTTGGCCAGGTTCACGCAATTGAGCGCCTCGCCGGTTTTCGCGAACATTTCCACGATGCGGAACGCCTCCTCGGCGATGGCCTCCTGGGCTTGCTCGGTGGACGCGCCGACATGGTGCGTGCCATAAAGGGTCGGCAAATCAAGAATAGGATCCGTAAAATCCGCCGTGCCCTCGGCCGGCTCCGGGTCGAACACATCCAGCCCGGCGCGGATTTTCCTCGCCGCCAGCGCGGCCTGCAGCGCGGCCTGATCCACCACTTCGCCCCGGGCGGTATTAATGAGGATGGCGTTGGGCCGCATCAGCGCCAGGCGCGCGGCGTTGACGAACTTGCGCGTTTCCGGTTTGAGCGCGAGGTGCAGCGTGACGATGTCGGCGTGGCGGAAAAGGTCGTCCACCTCGGCGCAATAGCCGATACCCATTTCCTTGGCCTGCGCCGGCGTGAGCGAACGCGACCAGGCGATGACATTCAGCCCAAACGCCCGGGCGCGGGTGATGACTTCGCGACCAATCGAGCCGACGCCGACCACGCCCAGGGTCTTGCCAAAGATGCCGTCGGCCTTGGAGAATTCCTTCTTGTTCCACTGATGCGCCCGCAGTGCGGCGGTGCTGTCGGCGAGGCGGCGGTCGATTCCCAGCAGCAGCGCGAAAACGAGTTCCGCCACGGCGATGGAATTCTTCCCGGGGCAGTTGGTGACAAAGATGCCGAGCGCGCTCGCCGTCTTGACATCAATCGTGTTGACACCCGCGCCGGCGCGCAGGACGAGGGCGAGTTCGTCGCCGGCCTTGAGGGTTTCGCCGGTGACCTGCTTGCTGCGGACGACGAGGATCTTGTGTCCGGGAATGAGCTTGGGCAGTTCCCCGGCTTTGACGGTCGGGTTGTAAGTGACGGCGCAACCCAGCTGTTTGAACCGTTCCAGGTGCGCTTCGGGATATTTGTCGGCGATGAATATTTTCATGGGCGGTTCGTGAATTGAAATGAGTTGAGGGCACAGATTACCCGGACGGGACAAAAACGGACAAAAAAATTGTTTCAGCGGAGAGGCCTGCAGGCCGGAAACTTGAATTTATGAGACGCTGGATCAGCGCCGGGCGGCGCAAATGGTGGAGCGGCGGCGGCCCAAGGGCCGAAACTCAAAACACCGTCCGGCACCGGTGGCTCGCCGGGGTGCGCTCGTGGATCGATCGTCCCTCTCACGATGCGAAAAGACAAGCCTTCGGCCGCCACGCGGTCAACGGGCGAGTTTCAAACCGACTCCGGCGCGTCCGGTGGCACGACGTCACTCGCTAATCGCGCTTCCGGGCCGGCGGGGGCGTTCCAGATAGGTTGCCTTCGGAAACGGCCGTTTTTTGTCCGCTCGCTCGCATCGGTCGCTTCTGGGGTCTTTCCGCTTTGGGCTGGTCAGCGCATAGTTGGCACGGCATATGATTATCGCCCCCCCTCACCCATGTCGGACACTGGTGCGCTGAAACACGAGGCAGAAAAAACCCAGCAGTCGGGCGCAGCGTTCACGCCGCCGACCGGCAGCGGGCTCGAACGCCAGAATCGCAAGGGGGTCTACGCGTTGCTCGCCGTCGCTATCGTCGTCGCATCCGCCGCCCCATGCGTCGGAGCGGATAGCCCGTCAACCATGACTCTCCTAGAGTCATTCGAGGCCCCGAATGTCGTCGAACGCGTGGCATTGACGAACGCGCGGGTGTCCGTCGTGCCAACCGGAGCCACGCAGGGGAAGCAGGCGCTTCGCATCGACTTCCTTCCTTCCGACAGCCTCTCCACGGCCACGATCAAAGGCATTGCGCCGACGGATTGGAGCCAGTTCGGCCAGCTGATCGTTGACGTCACCAATCTCGGCGAGGAGCCTCAGTTTTTCGGCCTGCGGGTAGACGGCCCCAACGGAAGACAGCGGTCCGGATCGCGCGAGCTCGGGTCAAGGCTGTCGGCCACATTTACGCTCTCTTTCGCCGATGCGGCGGCAACCGGCATGCGAACCCCGCCCGTCGCCGCCGGGACCCTCGCCTTCTTGGTCGACTATGCGCAGTCACCCTTCGATTACCATGCGCCGTCGCCTTTCGATTTCAGCCGAGTCGACGGTCTGACTTTTTTTCGCTATGGGCGCAATCCCAGCTCGATTGTCATCGATAATAGCAGGCTCGCGCCGCCGTTTGACTTAAGAGGCTTGGTCGACGCCTATGGCCAATACACCCGGTCAAATTGGCCGGGAAAAATCCACGGCGCCGGGGATTTGGCAGCGCAGCGGGTGGCTGACGCGAAAGAACTGAGTTCTTCGGCGGTTCCGCCAGAGGCAGATGAGTTCGGTGGCTGGAAGCCGGGTCCAAAGCTCATGGCCACCGGTTTCTTTCGGACCGAAAAAACGGGCGGCAAATGGTGGCTGGTCACGCCCGCCGGGCATCTCTTTTTCTCGCTCGGAATGGATTGCGTCGGCCTACAAGGTAGTGGCACTTTCATCGCGGGGCGCGAGTCCATGTTCAGCTGGTTGCCGTCCAAGGATAGTCCGCTCGCCAAGCACGTCGGCCAGGCGAAGGGAAGATTAGGATACGAGGGCGCCGCCAAGGAACGGGCGACATTCAATTTCTTTGCCGCCAACCTCGAGCGCAAATACGGCCCTGATTACATGGAGGATTATGTTCCGATCGCCTTAAAGCGCCTGCGGGCCTGGGGCTTCAACACCGTCGCAGCGTGGTCGGACGATCCATTCTGCTTTAACCAAAGGGACAACCGGATCCCCTACACGGTAATCGTTCATCCGCGCAGCGTGCCTTTGAACGCAGCTTATGGCTATACGCCGGATCCATTCGATCCTTCATTTGCGCAAGACACAGAGGAAGCCATTCGGGCCATGGCCGCCCGCGTAAACGGCGATCCGTGGTGCATCGGTTTCTTCGTCGATAACGAACAAAGATGGTGGCCATATGGGGTACTTCGGGGACTGCTGGCGAACGACGCGGCCTCGTCCCACGGCAAGCGAATGTTTATCGACGATCTGCGCGAAAAGTACAGCGATATCGGGGTTTTGAATACAGCTTGGAACACCCGCTTCGAATCCTGGGAAACATTGGCCAAGCCGGCAAAGCTGGAGGGGCGCACCCCCGAAACCAGAATCTCGGACGCGCAGGCCTTTGTGGTCAAAGCGGCACGCAAATACTTCAGTGTGGTCAAAAACGCGCTCAAGGCGGCGGCACCCAATCATCTTTATCTCGGCTGTCGGTTTGCGATGGATGCGCCCGAGCCGGTAAAGGCGCTCGCGGCTGAATTCTGCGATGTCGTAAGCGTGAACATCTACAATCACAGCATCGGGAAGGACTGGTCATTTCTCGGTGGTCTCGACAAACCCTGTTTGATCGGCGAATTTCATTTTGGGGCTCTGGACCGCGGGATGTTTGGACCTGGTCTGGTGCCGGCAAACGATCAGGCAGACCGCGCCAGGAAGTATGCGCACTACCTTATGAGCGCACTGGATCAGGCCTCATTAGTGGGATGTCACTGGTTTCAATACCATGACCAGCCTTTGACCGGGCGTCTTGACGGCGAAAACGATAATGTGGGATTCGTCGACATCGCCGACACTCCGTATCCAGAATTGCTGCTGGCCGCCAAAGAGGTCCACGCCGCCGCCTATCGCCGACGAGCCTCCGAACCCGGCCCGGGAACGGGACGATAAGTCGGGCCAAGCATCGGCCAAGGAGTACGATTCAAGCCCGTCACTGGGGCCGGTTGTTACGGGGGTCAGGGCATGTGGTCTGTGGTTCCACCCAGAAGGGCACGAGCTTCGCCCCGCCTCCTCGACCAGCCCTCACGGTCGTGGAAGCAGGCGGTTTACCGCGATCGCCGAACCCTCGACCTACGCCGCCTTCGCCAGCCTGGCCACGCTGGGCTTCGCCGCGTATCACAGACGGCGTAAGCAGGTAGGCTGGGTTGGACTGCTTCCGCGCCGAAATGGCGCGTGCCAAATGGCACCCTATTAGGAACGCCATGTCGGCGGGCGCCCGACCGAGGTAGGGTATATATCCCGGAAAGGGGACCCTTTTGGAACAGCAAATTTCCGTGATTCCCTCGCCCCCGTATTCACCCGGCCGGAAATCGCACCGGAAATCCTGCGCCATCTCCGAGCTCGCCCCGGGCGCCGGACCGGCTTCGATTCCGGCCCCACGGGCTGATCCCGCCGGTGAACTCTCCCATGCAACCACACACTCGAGCATTCTACCTTCCGCGAATCATGCCGGCTTTCCGCTCACTCGGTGTGCGGGTGGGTCTCGGCGTACTAATGGGATGGTTTGCCGGGTGTGCGGGAGGCGGTATTTCCATGCTGGCGACGATCGCTGGCGGTCACTCCTCACACCGGCTGTGACGGCGGCTGTAGCCAAAGTAGATGACCAAACCGAGTGCCATCCAGAGAACGAGACGCAGCCAGGTATCGCCGGGCAGGGCCAGCATCTGCAGCAGGCAGACCACGACGCCCAGGATCGGCACGAGCGGCACCCATGGCACGCGGAATGGCCGCGGCGCTTCGGGCCGGGTCCGTCGCAGGATGATGACGGCAACACAGACAACCACGAACGCAAAGAGCGTGCCGATGGACACGAGTTCGCCGAGCAAGCTGAGCGGCAGGAGCCCGCCGAGGACCGCGGCAATGCCCCCCGTCACCAGCGTGGTGACATATGGGGTTTTGAATCGAGGATGCACCTTCGCAAACACCGCGGGGAGCAGGCCATCCCTGGCCATCGAGAAGAAAATCCGCGGCTGGCCCATCAGCATGACGAGGATGACCGAGCTCAAACCGGCGAGCGCGGCGATTTCCACCACGAACCTCAGCGCGACCGGGGCCCCCGCCTCCTGCAGTGCGAACACGACCGGCGCGTCGACCTTCAGCGACGTGTACGGCATCAGGCCCGTGAGCACGAGCGCGAGCGAGATGAAGATGACCGTGCAGATGGCCAGCGAGCCGAGGATTCCGCGGGGCAGGTCCCGCTGCGGGTTCTTCGCTTCCTGCGCCGAGGTCGAGACCGCGTCAAAACCGATGTAGGCAAAGAAGATCACCGCCGCGCCCTTGAACACGCCACTCCACCCGAATTCCCCAAACGTGCCGGTGTTCGGCGGGATGAACGGCGTCCAGTTGCGGGTCGCGAGTCCGGGATGGCGCAGCAGATACCAGACGCCAAAGGCGATCACGGCCAGCAGCACGCCGACTTTCGTGATGACCATCACGTTGTTGAACGCGGCCGATTCCTTGATCCCGATCACCAGCAGCACCGTCAGGAGGAGAATGATCACGACCGCCGGAAGGTTCATGATGGCGCCGGTCGCGACCAATCCGCCATTGGTATAGGCGAGCGGAGCGGTGGACAGGGCCGCGGGCACCGTGACGCCAAACTCCTTTAGGAAACCCTGAAAGTGCCCCGACCAGCCCACGGCGACGGTCGGCGCGGTGAACAGGTATTCGAGGATCAAATCCCAGCCGATGATCCACGCGAGAAATTCACCCATGGTGGCATACGCGTAGGTGTAGGCGCTGCCCGCGATGGGGATCATCGCCGCGAACTCCGCGTAGCAGAGTCCGGCGAAGAGGCACCCGAGCCCCGATATGACGAAGGAGAGCGCAATCGCCGGGCCGGCATATTGCGCCGCGGCCTGGCCGGTCAGGACAAATATGCCGGCCCCGATGATGGCGCCGATGCCGAGGCTGACCAGATTGGTGGCCGTAAGGCTGCGGCGGAGACCTTGGTCCGAGGCGGCTTCGCGACGCAGGGTCTCGATGGATTTCGTGCGGAATAGGTTCATGGGGCGGAGGATCGCCTGCACTTCCCGGCGTGGTGAGGGTCGGTCCACATCGACACCGGCAGATTGGGCGGACGGGCGGATGGCGTTTCCATCAGGGTATGATTCTACAGACGGATGCAATCGCGCGGCGCCCGCGAGTCCAATCAAATGGCGCGTAAGATCGCACATTGGGAGCGATGGAGGCCGCCCGATCTTACCTGAAGTCCATGGGCGTGGAGTTGGGCAAGGCTTCCCGAGAGACCTGGGACCAGGAGAAGGACAGAGTCGGCCGGGCGTGGGTAAGCACCCAAGACGCCTACAGCAAGGTCAAGTCCAGCACGACCAGTTGATGAGGGTGTTCAATCAACTGATCGGAAAACACGGCGCCGATTTCCGTGGGCTGCACGCACCACGGAAACACGAGCGCGGTTTGTGCAGCACGCAACTGCTCCTGTCCCTCCGGATCGTGCCTGCTTGCGACAGTTTTCAGGCATACAGACTTTCTTGAGCCGCGGATAACGCCGATTACGCGGATGGCTTTCAGTCGTGCCGGTAATTATCCGCGCCATCAGCGCAATCCGCGGTGGAGGGTTTTGGGCCTCACGCGGAGCGCGCGGAGGCGCGGAGAGGAAGGCTCGTTCCCGCCAAAGGCGGGCAAGCCTCCGCGTCTCCGCGCGCTCCGCGTGAGAGATCTTCCAAGATTGGAGTTCGCGGCAACCAAGTCGACGATCCGGCGTCTTGTGCCCGTCCGCCCTCCGCATGAAACCCTTCGTTCGTTCTTGCTTAACCATCGGCGCCCTCCTCGCCACCTCCGCATTATCCGCCTCGGCGGCGCTCGATCCCGCCACCGTCGCCGCGCGCCTCGAACACCTGCCTCCCGCACATCCGCGGCTGTTTCTCGCCGCCGGCGCGGAAAAGGCGCTCGCGGAACGGGTCGCTGCGGACCCGGTGATGCAAACCCTCCGGGCCGGCCTGCTCTCCGAGGCCGATCGCGCGTTGAAAACCACGCCCGTCAAACGCGTGCTGATCGGCCGCCGGCTGCTCGACAAATCCCGCACCGCCCTCTCGCGCGTGTTGCACCTCGGCCTCGCGTGGCGGCTTACCGGCCGGCCCGAATATCTCGAGCGCGCCCGCGCCGAACTAGTTGCCGTCGCCGGCTTCGCCGACTGGAACCCCAGCCACTTTCTCGACGTGGCGGAGATGACCGCCGCCGCCGGCATCGGCTACGACTGGCTCTATCCCGCGCTCGACGAGCCGACGCGGACGCTGTTGCGCGACGCGATCGTGCAAAAGGGATTGAGGCCGAGCCTCAAGAGCGACTCGTGGTCGCGCGGCACCAACAACTGGAACCAGGTGTGCAACGGCGGCATGGCCGTCGGCGCGCTCGCCGTCGCCGAGAGCGAACCGGCGCTCGCTGCGCAGATGATCGCCCGCGCTGTGAACACCGTGCCGCTTTCGATGCACGAATATGCGCCCGACGGCGCCTATCCGGAGGGCCCTTCCTACTGGGGCTACGGGACCACCTACAACGTCATCCTCATCACTGCGCTCCAATCCGTGCTCGGCACCGACTATGGGCTGTCCGCGCAACCCGGCTTCCTCGCTACGGCCGATTACTACCTTCACGTCATCGGCCCGTCGGGTTACTATTTCAACTACTCCGACGCCGGCCGCGGCGGTTCGGCGATTGCGGCGGCGATGTTCTGGTTCGCCGCGCAACGCCAGCAACCCTACCTGCTGTGGAACGACTGGGCCAAGCTTGCCTCCGACGACAGCCGCACCTCGTCCGCCCGCGGTCGCGCCGATCCACTGCTGCTCCTCTGGATCGCACCGCATCAGGCCAAGCCCGCGACGCCGCCCGCGCGCTCGTGGACCGGCCACGGCGTGACCCCCGTCGCGTTTCACCGCAGCGGCTGGGACCGCGACGCGAGCTTCGTCGCCATCAAAGGCGGCACGCCCTCTGCGAACCATGCGCACATGGACGTCGGCGCGTTCGTCATGGACGCCGACGGCCTGCGCTGGGCCGACGACCTCGGGAGCCAGGACTACAATTCGCTCGAGTCGGCCGGCATCAAACTCTGGGGTCGCGAGCAAGACGCCGAGCGCTGGAGCGTGTTTCGTCTCGGCACGTCGAGCCATAATGTCCTGCAGGTCGACGGCCAGCAGCAGCGCGTGAGCGGCAAGGCGCCGATCGTCCTCGCCCGCGACGGTCGCACGGTCGTGGACACGAGCAGCGTCTACGCGGGGCAGCTCGCCCGGGCGCAGCGCGGCGTCGTGCTGCGGGACGACCGGACCGTGCTGGTGCAGGATGAATTCACCACACTCGACCGCCGCGCGAGCGTCCGCTGGGCGATGGTGACGCACGCCGACGTGAAGATCACCGGCCCGGGCCGCGCGACGCTGACGCAGGCCGGGAAGCACTTGAGCTTCCGCGTGCTTGAGCCGGCGGATGCAGCGCTCGCAATTTATCCAACCGATCCGCCGCCAGCGAAGACGGACGCGGGCAACAAAGGCACGCGGATGATCGGCTTCGAAGTGCGCCCCGGGGCGCAGCAAGCACAGCGCCTCGTCGTCCAACTCGTGCCCGCATCTGCCGCCGCCGCGAGCGGCCCGAGCATCACCCCGCTGGCGGAGTGGTGACGCCGCGGGCCGCGGTCCACGGTTTTGGCGGATGAAAATCGTGCGGCCGGCTGACGCGGCGACCGGGCACACAACTTTGCACGACCTGACGCGACCCGACAGTGCAGCCTCACCATGGCCCCATCCTTACCCT
>JACQWL010000459.1 GCA_016209255.1 Verrucomicrobiota bacterium | reverse complement strand
TCACAGTGAACTGCTGGCCTTGGGTCTTGATGGTCGCTTTCATAAATAAAACTCCGGAATAAGCGGTTTGGCGCAGGTCAAAGCAAGGATTAATTGCGATCTTCTCGCGCAAAACCCACGGGCTTTCGTTTTGCAGCCGCACGTTGTGATTTCCGTGTGCAGCGAGCCCTGGTCGCCCTCGGTGGCGCCGCACATTTATTCGCACTGACCCACTGCCTGTCGATCTGGCGGCTTGCAATTGTCGTTAGCCACCTAACTATCTGCCCCCTTTATTCCTTCGACGATGCCGCTCTTGATGCTAAAGGACCTGCCCCGCTACGAGTGCCTGCTCGAGGCCGCGCGTGAATTTCCCGACCTCGACCCCTCGGCGACGGAGGTATTTTTGCATCTGCTTCGCGCGGGCGACGAGGCATTCCGAGTCGTGGAATCGCATCTGGCGCAACACGACATCACCCAAGGTCGCTTTGGCGTGCTCATGGCCCTTTGGGGCAACGATCGCGGCGGCGAAGTCCGTCCGCCCCTCAGTCCCGCCACCCTCGCGGAACGCACGGGCGTAACGCGTGCTACGATGACAGGATTGATCGACACACTCGAGCGCGACGGCCTGGTCCGGCGCGAACCCGATCCCGCTGACCGCCGGATGATGACGGTCAAACCGACCCGGCAGGCGGTGGCGCTATTGACGCGAATTCTGCCCGGGCATTTTCAGCGGATGGCGGCGCTGATGCTGCCACTCACCGAATCCGAGCGCGAGGTGCTGGTTTCGCTGCTCCAGAAAATCGCGAACCAGGCGTCAACGCTTTCTCCAACGGGCGATGGGTCTGCGGCGCCAACGGCGGAGGTGGCCGCACGCGGTTGAGCCGCGCCGGGAGCCATTATTCGCTTAACCATCTGACGATTCACCGACTTCTCTTCACCTTCCACCTCCATGATCAAACGAATGATCCTCATGCTGGTCGTGGTGCTGCTCCTGCTTGGCGGCATTTTCGGCACGACGATTTATAAAGGCATCAAGACGGGCAAGGCCATGGCCGCCGAGAAGCCGCCCGCGATTACGGTATCGAAGGCGACGGCGCGGGCGGAGAGCTGGCAGCCGGCACTGCGGACCGTCGGTTCGCTCACGGCAGTCCAGGGCGTTGTGGTCAGCAACGAACTCGCCGGCGTGGTGGAAAAAATCGAGTTTGAATCCGGCCAGGTGGTGCAAAAAGGCGCGTTGCTGGTGCAGCTCAACACCGCGACGGAGCAGGCGCAGTTGCGCAGCTTCGAGGCCGCGGCCGAGCTCGGGCGGCAAAACCTGGAACGGGCGAAAAAGCTCCGCAATTCCAACGTCAATGCCCAGGCGGACCTCGACGCCGCGGAGGCGCTTTTCCAGCAGGCGGTCGCCAACGCCGAGAACCTGCGCGCGGCCATCGCCAAGAAGGCGATCGTCGCGCCGTTTGGCGGGCGTCTCGGGATCAGGCAGGTGAACCTCGGCCAGTTCCTGGCGGTCGGGACCAGCATCGTCGCCCTCCAGTCGCTCGATCCCATTTATGTGAATTTCACCCTGCCGCAGCACGAGGTGCGCAACGTCAGGACGGGCCAGCCCGTGGCCCTGACCATCGACGCGTATCCGGGTACCGAGTTCAAGGGCGAGATCACCGCCTTCGACTCGCGACTGGATGAAGCCACCCGGACCGTGCGCGTGCAGGCCACCCTGGGCAACGGGGATGGTCGCCTGCAGGCGGGCATGTTCGCCGGCGTCGCCGTACTGCTGCCGCAAAGGGAAAACGTCATCACGGTTCCGCAGACGGCGATCACCTACAATCCCTACGGCAATGTCGTCTACGTGATCGAGGCGGCCACGGGCGACGGAGCCCCGCCGGCGAAGGGCGCAAACGGCGAGCCGGTCCTCACCGTGCGCCAGCAGTTCGTCAAGGTCGGTGAAACCCGCGGCGATCAGGTGGCCATCCTGGGCGGGCTCAAGGCCGGCGACGAGATTGTCACCGCCGGCCAGCTCAAGCTGCGCAACGGGGTGCACGTCCGCGTCGACAACACCGTGCCGGTCGCGAACAGCCCGAAACCGAATCCGCCCAACACCTGATTTCCGGCCGCGTCCGTTCCAATGAATTTTACCGATCTGTTCATCAAACGACCGGTGCTCGCGACCGTCGTCAGCCTGTTGATCCTGCTCGTCGGCTTGCAGTCGATGTTGTCGCTCAACGTCCGGCAGTATCCCGTGAGCAACAGCGCCATCGTCACCGTGACGACGGTCTACGTCGGCGCGAGCGCGGACCTCATCCGGGGGTTCATCACGACGCCGCTCGAAAAGGAAATCGCGAGCGCCGATGGCATCGATTATCTCGAGTCGAACAGCCTGGCCAACGCGAGCGTCATCACGGTGCGCCTGCGCCTGAATTACGATCCGAACGACGCGCTCACCCAGATCACGTCGAAGGTCAATCGCGTGCGGAACCAGCTGCCCGCCGGTTCCGAGGCGCCGACGATCGACGTGCAGGTGGGCGAGAGCACCGCCGCGATGTACCTGAGTTTCACGAGCGACACACTCGAATCGAACCAGATCACCGACTATCTCACCCGCGTCGTGCAGCCGAAGCTCGTCTCGGTGCCCGGCGTGCAGAGCGCGCAGGTTCTCGGCGGTCGCACGTTCGCCATGCGCATCTGGCTGAAGCCGGGCCGGATGGCGGCACTCGGCATCAGCCCGTCCGAGGTTTATCGCGCCCTGGCCGCGAACAACGCCCTCGCCGCCGTCGGTGCGACCAAGGGCGAGGCCATCACGGTCAATCTCAATGCCTCGACGAGCCTGCGCAGCGCGCAGGAATTCGAGCAACTCGTGATCAAGGAGCAGCACGGCGCGATCGTCCGCATCCGCGACATCGCGGACGTCGTCCTCGGCGCCGAAACCTACGACAGCACGGTCAGCTTCAATGGTGAGAGCGCGACGTTCATGGGCATCAACGTCCTGCCCACCGCCAATTCGCTCACCGTCATCAAGGACGTGCGGGCGGTCCTGCCCGAGATCGCCTCCGGCATGCCGCGCGGCATGAAGCTCACCATTCCGTACGATTCCACGGCCTACATCAACGACTCGATTCGCGAAGTGGTCACGACACTCGTCGAAGCCCTGGCGATTGTCGTCCTCGTCATCTTCCTTTTCCTCGGTTCGGCGCGCTCGGTGCTCATTCCCGTGGTGGCGATGCCGCTGTCGCTCGTGGGCGCCTTCTTTCTGATGCTCGTGCTCGGTTTTACGATCAACCTGCTGACGCTGCTCGCGATGGTGCTGGCGATCGGCCTGGTCGTCGACGACGCGATTGTCGTGGTGGAAAACATTCACCGCCACATCGAGGAGGGCCTTTCGCCGATGGCCGCTTCGCTGAAAGGCGCGCGCGAGCTCGGCGCGCCGGTCATCGCGATGACGATCACGCTCGCCGCCGTGTATGCGCCGATCGGATTCATGGGCGGGCTCACGGGCAGCCTGTTCAAGGAATTCGCCTTCACCCTGGCCGGCTCGGTGATCGTGTCGGGTGTCGTGGCGCTTACGCTTTCGCCGATGATGTGTTCGAAGATCCTTCGGCCCGACACGGGGAAAAAGGGCTTCGCCCACTGGCTCGATCTGAAATTCGAACAACTCCGGATGAAGTACGAGCACTTCCTGAACGAGGCGTTGAAGTACAAGCCGGTGACCGTGGTCTTCGCGCTGATTGTGCTGCTGGCGTGCATCCCTTTCCTCAAACTTTCAAAGCAGGAGCTGGCCCCGGACGAGGACCAGGGGATCATCATCTCGATCGGCAACGCGGCGCCCAACGCGAACATCGACCAGACGGGTCTTTACGCGAAGCAGGTGATCGACGCCTATCGTTCGTTTCCGGAGACGGCGAACATCTTCCAAATCGTGGGGCTCGGGTCGACCAACACCACGCTCGCCGGCCTGGTGTTCAAACCGTGGAGCGAACGCACCCGCACCACGATGGACCTGCTGCCGCTGGTCACGGCCAAGCTGAACGAAATCGCGGGGCTCCAGGCCTTCGCCTTTCTCCGGCCGCCGCTGCCGGGCGGCGGAGCCGGCGCGCCGGTGCAGTTCGTGATCAAGTCGACCGACGATCCGCTGCGGCTCTCCGAGGTCGCCGGCGATCTTGTCGGCCGGGCTTTTGGCAGCGGGCTGTTTTACTTTGCCGACTCGGACCTGAAGTTCAACCAGCCGCAGGTCAACCTGAACATCGACCGCAACAAGGCGGCGGCTCTCGGAGTGAACATGCAGCAGCTCGCCGGCGACGTCGGCGCGATGCTGGGGGGCGGCTACGTCAATCGCTTCGATATCCAGGGCAACAGCTACAAGGTGATCCCGCAGGTCGAGCGCATCGAGCGGCTCAATCCCGAGCAGATCCTGGATTACCATGTGGGCACCGGCCGCGGCGGGTTGGTGCCGCTGTCGACCTTCGCCTCGCTCGAGCCGACGGTCCAGCCGCAGTCGCTCAAACGCTTTCAGCAGCTCAACTCCGCGACCATCTCGGCCGCGCCGAAATTCGGCGTCTCGCTCGGTCAGGCGCTGGACTGGTTCCGCGGGCAGGCGGCGCAGGCGTTTCCCGCCGGCTACCAGATCGACTACGCCGGCCAGTCGCGCCAGTATGTGCAGGAGGGCAGCGCCCTGCTGGTGACGTTTGCGTTCGCCATTGTCATCATCTTCCTCGTGCTCGCCGCGCAATTCGAAAGCTTTCGCGATCCCTTCGTGATCATGCTCACGGTCCCGCTCGCGATCAGCGGTGCGCTCGCCTTCATTTTCATGGGCTTCGCCTCGCTCAACATCTACACCGAGGTCGGATTGATCACGCTCGTCGGCCTCATCACCAAGCACGGCATCCTGATCGTGCAGTTCGCGAACCAGCTCCAGCGGGAAGGCTACGCGAAACGGGCGGCCGTCGAACACGCCTGCGGGGTGCGTTTGCGCCCGATTCTCATGACGACCGCCGCCATGGTACTTGGCGTGGTGCCGCTGGTGATGGCGACCGGTGCTGGCGCCGCCAGCCGTTACAACATGGGCCTCGTGATCGCGACCGGCATGACCATCGGCACGCTGTTCACCCTGTTTGTCGTGCCCACGGCCTACCTGCTGATCGCCCCCGATCTCAGCCACACCAAATCCGCCGCGCCGGCCGGGGTTCCGCTGGCGCAGCTCGAACCCGTTGCGAAGTAATTTATGAGACTCGCCCGCCATCACTTCCAGCCTCTTGTAGGAGCCTGCTTGCAGGCGATTCCCCTTCGCCTTCGCTGGCCGTTGAAATCGCGCGCCAGCGCGCTCCTACCTCTCGTCCTCGCGACCTCGGTGGTGGCCCAGCCGGCGCCGCAGCTACCCGTGCCCGATGCCCTCGATCTGAAGGGCGCCATCGGCTTTGCCCTCGAAAACAACTTCGCGATCCGGCAGGCGCGAGAGCGGATCAAGCAGCAGGACGGCGTCGTGGTCGAGGTTTCGGCCCGCGAGATTCCAAACGTCGCCGCCAACGCCACCTACCAGTACAACGACACGGACATCGGCCAGACCTTTCCGCCGAGCAAGTCCGCGTGGCAGATCAACCTGACGGCTTCGCAAGTGCTGTACTCGGCCGGCGGCGTCCGCTCCGCCGTGAACAGCTCGAAGCTCGCCCGCGATGCCGCCGTGCTGGATTTGCAGGCGGTCATCAACGACGCGCTGCTGCAGGTCCGCATTGCCTTCTACAATGTCCTGCTGGCGCGGGAGAAAATCAAAGTGCAGGAGTCCAACGTGGAGTTGCTCCAGAGCCAGCTCAAGACGACGACGGATCGTTTCGACGCGGGCACGGTTTCCAGCTTCGAAAAGCTCCGCGCCGAGGTCGCGGTGGCGAACGCGAAGGCGCCGTTGATCACGGCGCGCAACGATTACCGGCTCGCGATCGAAACCCTGCGCCAGTCGCTCGGCTTCACGACGAACAAACCCGACTCCCTGCGCAAGATCCCGGATTTCCTCGGCACCCTCGATTTCACGCCGGTGAACTTCGATCTGCAGGCCGCGTTCGAGGCGGCGCACGCAAATCGCCCCGACCTCGAGCGGCTCACCAAGCTCATGGACGCGCGCACCGAATCCGTCGCGACGGTGCGCGCGAACTCCTATCCGAGCCTGTCCGCGTTCGGCGGCTTGACGCACCGGACCGATTTTTCCGGCGACCCGGTCAACGGCTGGCTCGTCGGCGTGCAATCGCAGTGGAACATCTTCGACGGCCGGGCCACGGCCGGCCGCGTGGTGCAGGCGCGATCGTTGCTGGAGCAGACGCGCCTCACGCTCACGGAAGCGCGGCTCGCCGTCGAGGTTGAGGTGCGCCGCGCCTTTTCGCAATGGCAGCAGGCGAGCGAGCTCGCCGAGGCTTCGCAAAAAGTCGTCGAACAGGCCTCCGAGGCGGTCCGGCTCGCCAACGCGCGTTATGGCGCCGGCACCAGCACGCAACTCGACGTCCTGCAGGCCCAGGTCGACCTCACGACCGCGCGTACCAACCAAATCCAGGCGTATCACGGCTACAATGTCGCCGTCGCCGCGCTCCGCAAGGCAACCGGCCGGGCGGATGAATTCGTGACAAAGTGAATTCTCCCCCTACTGAAAGGTGGAGGAGAATTCATCTCCCCAGCATCATGAAGTTCGTCCGGATTCTTCTTTTCGCGGTCGCGGGTGTCGTTGCGGTCTTGCTGCTCGCGGTGGCGGTGGCGTTCAACTCGACGTTCCAGACGTGGGCGGTGCGCAAAGCTCTCGCGTCGAAACCCGGGATCCATGTTTCCGTCGGCTTGGTGTCCGCCGGCTGGAAGCACGTCGCGCTCCGAACCGTCTGGGCGGAGCAAGCTGGCGCGGTGCTCACCCTGCCGGCGGTGGAGGTCGATTTGCCGCTTCTGGCCGCCGGCCGGGGCCAAAAAGTGCTGGTATCGCGGCTGGTCGCGAAAGGCTGGACCCTCGACCTCTCAAAACAAATCGCGCCGCCAAAGCCAAGAGCCGGGCAGGGGACGGCCCTGCCGCCCGCCACGCGGCGCGCGCCTTCCCCGCCGGAACTCCAAGCAGCGTCGACCGCGGGTTCGGATCCGAATGCGGCGGGCCGGGCGGTCGTCCAAGCATTTGCCGGTGTTTTCGCCCAACTGCGACTGCCGGTCGACGTGTCGATCGATGCGGTCGAGCTGGATGGTGAAGTAATCCTGCCCGCCGCGCAGGGCCGGGCGAAGATTCTGCTCCAGGGTGGCGGTCTAGGGGTCGGACGCCAAGGGAAGTTCGATCTTGCCGGTGATGCCACGCTCACCGATCCGGCGGTGAATGCGGTGGCGGTACACGGGACGCTCATGGTCGCGATGGACACGCCGCGCACGTTCACGCGGATCGCGGCGAGGCTTGATGCGTCCGCGTCGGGCGCGCAATTTCCCAACGGGGTGAAACTCACGGCCGATTTGTCTGCGACGCGCGGGGCGTCCGGCGAATCCTATTCGGCGGCGGTGGTCGCCCGGGAGCGGCAACTGCTCACGGTGAAGGCCGATTTTCCGGCCGGTGCGCGCCGCTTGGACGGCACCTGGAAACTGGATGCCAGCGATGCCGACGTCGCGCCCTTTGCCCTCGGTCGCCCGCTCCCGGCGTTCGCGGCGGCCGGTGAGGGGCGGTTCGATGCGGATGCCGCATTCACCGCGGTCCATGCCACGGGCCGGCTGAATGCCACGGTGGATCGATTGTCGGCCATTCAGGCCGGGCTCTCGGCCATCGGGGCGATCCGGCTCGATGTTGACTTCGATCTCGCGCAGCGCGGTGACCTCGTCGTGGTGGAGAAGCTCGCGCTGGTCGTGGCGGCGGCCCAGCCCATTGCCACGGTGCAATCGCTGCAGGCGTTCGAATTCAGCCCGAAGAGCGGCGAACTCAAGGCGGCCGATCCCCGGCGCGAATTGCTGGGCATCGCCATGCAGGGCTTGCCCCTCGCCTGGGCCAGCCCGTTTTCGAAGGACATTGTAGTCAGCGGTGGCGATGTCCGGGGCGAGTTTGTTGCCACCGCGAGTGGTGGCGGCGTGACGGTGCGTTCGAAGACTCCGCTCGCCGCGGCGGGTGTGTCCGTGAGCCAGTCGGGGAAACCGTTGCTCAGCGGGGTCGATTTCTCCGTCAACGTTTCGGGCGATTTGACCCCGCAGGGCTGGCAGGCGGAGCTCGCCGGGCTGACGGCGAAGAGTGGCGGCGTGGTGTTCCTTGCGCTTGACGCCAAGGCGGGGCAACTCGCGGGCACAGACCAGCCGCTCACGGCCACCGGGAGGCTCTCCGCCCACATGCCCGGGTTGCTCGCGCAGCCGACGGCCAATCACGCGCTCGGGCTGACGAACGGTGAGGCCACGGTCGAATTCATTGCCCGCCTCGCAACCAGGAAAGAAGTGCAGGCGAAGATCACGTTGGTGAACCTGATTGCCGATCCCAAGACCGGGGCGGAGAAGCTCCCCGCCATTTCGGCCGACCTGCGCGCGGACATCGCGGCGAACGGGCAGATTGCCCTCAACGCCCCACTCGTGCTGGAGCGGGGCGGCCGCAAGACGGATCTCACGCTTGCCGGCACAATCACGCCGGGCAAGGACGGCCTCACGCTCGACGCCCAGGTTTCCAGCTCCCAGTTCGTCGTCGACGATGCAAAGGTCCTCGCCGCCATGCTGCCAGGCAGCCCGGGGCCGGAGTCCGCCGCTCCCGAGACCGCGGGGCGGAAGCCGGTACGCGAAGTCGCGCCGGCCTGGGCCGGTCTCAGCGGTTCGCTGGCGGTGCGCCTGAAAAAAGTCATTTATTCCGACACGTTCCAGGCGACCGACGTCGCGGGGACGCTGCGGCTTGACGGCAGTTCGATGAAGCTCGAGGGGGTTCGGGCGGGACTCGGTGAGGGAAGCGAAGCGAAGCTCAAAGGCGCGGTGACCTTCGACCAGGCCGCGCCGCAGCCGTATGCACTCGATGCCGACCTGACGGTGACCGAGTTCGATCCCGCGCCGCTGTTTCGGGCCATGAACCCAGGCCAGCCGGCGACGGTCGAGGGCAGGTTCAACGTGAGCAGCCGGCTCTCGTCGCGCGCAGCCACCATCGGGGATCTGGCGCTCGGGGCGGACGGTAATTTTCAGCTCACGAGCAAGGAGGGGACGTTCCGCGGACTGCCGGTGAGCGTGGCCTCGAAGCTCGAAACCACGAGCGGCCTGGCCGCCGGAATCGCCCGGCTTGGGAATCTCGCCAACGCCATCAGCGGCAAGAATGACAAGACGATCGAGAGCATCGCGAATCGCGCGCAGGTGGTGTCCGAACTGGTGAATTATTGGAAGGCCATCCCGTATGACCAGCTGAGCGTCACCATCTCGCGCGACGCGGCGCTCAATACGACGTTGAAGGATTTCACCCTGATTTCTCCGGAAGTCCGGCTTTCCGGCGGCGGTCACGCGACGCACCGGGCTGGGGCCGCATTGCTCGACGACGCGCTGGCCATGGAATTCAAGCTGGGCGCGCGCGGCCGCCATGGCGAACTGTTGAAATACCTCGGCGTGCTCGCGGCGCAGCCGGACGAACTCGGCTATGCGGCGTGCACGCTGCCGCTGCGAATCTCCGGTACGCTGGGAAAACCCGACACCAGCGAACTCAACCATAAATTGGCCGCCATCGCGCTCGAGAAGAGCGGCGTCACCGACAAGGCGGCGGACTTGTTCAACAAGCTGCTCGGGGGCGGAAAGTGATTCCACGTCGCTTTCAAGTTGAGGCTAACCGCGTGTCTTAGAATTGGCATTGTAGGGGCGCCGCTCGCCGGCGCCCGCGGGCGTCGTCAAGCGACGCCCCTACAAGAAAAAGCTCAGCTTGAACCCGAATTGGAATTACAGATCCTGCAGCGCGATGAATGCGCCGCCGTGGAGATACGTGATCGTGCGCATCAAGTTCGCGAACTTGATCCCCGTGTTGCCCATGGAAAACTGGTAACGGATGGTCGTGGGAAAGCCGACCGCGTTGATCACGACCTTGCGGTCGCCGTTTTCATCCGCGGGATTCAACTCCTCGAGCCGCCGGATCACCGGATCGGCGGTTTCGATGAATTCATCGCCAAACACGTAGATGCCCATCTTCATGTCGGGGTTGTCCTTGTCGTAGAGAAACCGGATGGCGTTGTAGATGCCGGGCACGGGATTGCTGATCGTCTCCTGCTGGTAGCGCCGGAGCGTTCGCTTTATCCGGTCGCGTGTGTCGGGGGTGTCGCGCAGCCAGGCGTCCGTGCCCGTGCCCGACCGCCCGAGGACAAAGCGGCCGTCGCCATCGAGGATCTGCAGCCCGGCGAGCTCCGGATACACGTCCAGCACTTCGTCGATTTTCCGGATCGCAATGGGCCAGACCCCGCCGGTGTTGGGATCGCGCATCGAGCCGGACGTATCGATGATGATGGCAATGTAGTTGCTGCCGATCGGCAGCCCGACCGGGGCCGGGGGCACGTCCGGCAGGACCACCTCGGGCTTCTTCTGGCGCGCGGCGATCTCCTTCTTCAGCGCGTCGAGGTCCGCGATCATCGCCTGCAGGCCGGACTTCTCCCTTTGAATCTGCCGCTGGAGGTCGTCGAGCATCTCGTGGACGGTGTCGTTGGTCTTGCGGGAGTCGGCGACCAGCGAAGTCACGCGCTTGTGGCTGCGTTCGACGTCATCCTTGGCGGTGCGGAGCTTGGCGAGGGCGGCGAGCTGGGCGGCGAGCGCGCGGCGGACGGCGATCAGCACTTCGATTTTCTCCTTTTCGCGCGTGCCGATGCTCAGGATGAAAATCAGGATGATGGCCCCGAAACCGCAGCAGATGCAGTCCAGGAACGAGAGGCTGATGGTCCGGGTGACGCGGCGGCGGATCATGTGTCGGGCCAGGATTTGGACGGGCTGACCATCGCGCCGCGGGTTGCGTTGGCAAGTTCCCAATAAAGACCCGGCGCGGCGGGATCGCCGGTGAGCAGCGGAAACAGAATCGTGCTGACGGGAATCCGCGGCGGCAACTGCTTGGTCGCAATTTCAAAAAAACGAATGCGCTGTTCCTCGCCGACGTCTCCGTCAAAGGGGATCGAATCGCTCCGGGTGGGCAGTCCATCCGTGAACATGACGATGCTGTCGGGCAGCCGCGGCAGAAAACGGATGGAGGTAAACGCGCGCTCGAGGTTGGCGCCGCCCTGGGGCACGACCGCGTGGAGCCGGGAAACGATTTCACCGATGGTCCGCTTGTCCTTCGTGCTGAACCATTCGTCGCCGCGCGTGGGGAGAATCGGCGTGGTGTCCTCGTTGAAAAACAGAATCTGGAAATGCGTCTCGGGACCGAGTGACGCGAGCATCCACTCCAGCGCGTGGATCGTGCGCTGCCATTTCGGCGCCTCCCGCTTCTTCAAGTCGGAGTCGTCCAATCGCGCCACCGCGGTGTCGATCGTCTCGTCGAGCATCGAGCCGGAGGCGCGGACGAGGAAAACGATGAATTCGCCGTGCAACTTCACGCCGGTGAGGTATTGCCGCCGATCGATTTCGGGGATGGGGACGGGGGCGTGTTCCTCGGTGGGCAGGTCTTTCTTCATCGCCAGCAGGCGGTCAAGGGCCTCCTTCATGGCGCCGGTCTGCTGCAGCATGAGCAGCAACTCGCGCTTGCGCTCGCTCAGGTTCAGCTGGTCCTGCACGTTCTTGGCATTGATGTCCTGCAACTCGAGCTGGGCGGCCGCGAGCATCTGGGCGATGCGATCGAGATCCTCCTTCGTGACCTTGTACTCGTTCTCCGCCTGGCGCACGCGTTCGCGCACTTGCGCGACCACCGACCTGTCGACACTCGTCTTCTGCGCGATGGTCAGCAGGAAAACCAGCAGCACGGCGCCGAAGCCGCAGCAGATGCAATCGAGGAAGGAGAGGCTGAATACCTCGGTTTCGCGGCGTTTGGCGGCTATCGACATGGGGAGGGAACGGCTTTCGGTCAGGTTGAACCGGGGGTGCCGGCTGTGCCCGGACAATGGGCGAACAAGATTTCCGCCGCCGCCTGACCGCAGCGCACGGTCAGGCGATCGCCGGCTTCGACGGTGACGCGTGGGGCGACGCCATCGGGATCGGGGGCGCTGGCCGCGAGCGCCGGGTCCACGAACCACAGCCGGCCGCCTTCGTGCAGCAGCGAGAGGGAACAATCGTCGGTGCTGTTGAAAGATTCCGGCAGCGTGAGGTCGGGCCCGAGGCTGGCGGGTCCGATGGTGAAACGGCCCTTGTGGCCGAGCACGTGGCCGATGCCTTCCAGAATCGCATGGGTGGGGACGATGCGGAGACCGTTGTGGCGTTGTTTCTGCAGGCGCGCATCCCAGGGTGCGGCCGCCGCGCGCCGGGCCTCGGCCAGCGGCACCGCGATTTTCACCGGCACGTCCGCGAGGTGATCGGGGACTTTCAGGCGGCGGGCGCCAAGGCGGGCCGCCCCGCAGGCGGCGGCGCCGTGCGGCAGACGCAAGAGGCGGGCCAACCCCACGGCGCGCAGCCGCGCCTCCAGGCCCGGCACATGTGCCGTGCGTTCGGTGAGCGCTACGGTGCAGGGTTCGGAGGCGTGCGGCGACCGGCGGATGAACGACTGCACCTCCTGCACCAGGGACACCACGTAGGCGCTCGCGTCGGTCGCGAGTTGCTCGCGTTTGGCGACCATCTCGTAGGCGCGCGTATCCGTGTTGATGTGATAACGGTGCTCCGCCGTTTCGCCGAGCAGGAAATTCTTCGTCTGCCGGAAAAACGTCTGCTCGATCCGGCCGTCTTCCAGGATGTCGAACGCCGTCTGGCGCAGGAATCGGTTGCCCATCGTGCCGGTGAGCTGCTTCAGCAGTCGGGCGTAACCGGCCTGCGGCAGGTGGATGAAATCCTTGCGCTCGAGCCGTTCGTCCGCGGTCAGCAGGGTGAGATCGGCGCCGTCAAGGTGCAGATCCACGACCATGATCGGCAGCGCCGGATTGAACCCGCTGGCGCGGGGGTCGCAAAGCGCCGCGCACGCCATGTCAATCAATCCGGCCAGCGGGAGCTTGAGTTCACCGGCCATGCCGAGGAGCAGGCCGATTTTTTCGTCCGCCAGCGTCTCGTCTTTCAAGTAGGCGCTGGGAATCGCGAGCACCACTTGCTCGAACGTCCCGGCGG
>JACQWL010000448.1 GCA_016209255.1 Verrucomicrobiota bacterium | reverse complement strand
TGGGCATCGAGAAATCCCGCCGCTCACGCAGCGGGCTACAGAGTATTCAGCTGGCCGTGGACCCGGGTGTCAGGATTAAGGCGGGCGCAAAACAGAATTCCATCCTTGAACCGCACTGACTTCGTGGCACAGCAGCCTTCCCCGTGGATTCGGGGCGTTCACGGATTGGAGAGGTCCGAATTCGCATGCGTGGTCATGACGCTACTGTCCTATATTGCCGCCAGATCCAATAAACCGGCAAGCCCAATATGACGATCGCGACGCCGACGAGCGGCGACAGATCCCCGATCGAAAACGCGCTCCAGAGCAACGCCGCCGACACAGAGGTGCGCCCATGCGCGCGCCATTGCACTATCGGTTTGCCACGGGCGCGGTCGTCGATTCTGTTTCGACCATGCCCAGCACTGCCGAACTCGTGAAACTGCCCGTCGCAGAGCGTATCGCGCTCATCGACGAATTGTGGGCGTCGATTGGGGAGGAGGACTTGCCTGTCGAGCCAGCGCAGGTGAACGAAGCGCGGACGCGTTGGCAAGAGTTGAAGGCCAATCCCTCGCTCGGCCTGTCGTACGACGAACTGAAGGCGCGGCTCGGGTAACGCACCGTGCCTCACCGGCCGATCTTCCATCCGCGGATCGAGGCCGATGTGCGTGTGGCCGTGACGCGTTACGCCGAGTGCTCGGTGAGTTTGGGCGAGCGATTCAAGCGGACGTTTTATGCGACGGTGGACGACATTCTGTTTCTGCCGGCCAAGAATGCGGTGAAGGTGGATGCTGAGATTCGCACGCGACTTATCCGTCCGTTTCCCTATTTGGTCTACTATGTGGCCGAGGGTGACGTCGTTTTCATCCTCACGGTGCAATACGCTGGCCGTAGGCCCGCGTATTTGCGGTCGGTCGCGCGGGAGCGGCTGCTGGACACATAAGCCGCCGTCTGAGGCTTTGCCTTGTTGGAATGCATTTCCGATTAATCCCCCGTTAACGGCGGGCCAGTCGGCGGATTGGCTCCTCGCGTTGTGAGAGCCACGATGGATCCGCAAGTAACACTCGGCGCACCAGGTGGTGCCGGTCGATCTTGTTTTCTACGGTATTATGATTTCTTCCGAAAATGGAGGGCCGAGCTCCGCTGAGGCCGCTTTGTTGCCGGTAGTAATTCGGCCTCGGCGGAGCTCGGCCCTCCAGGGAAGGCGCAGAATCTCGCGACGCTCATTTAGTTTTCGAAACCGCGAAGACATTCGTGGCCGATCGCCTGATCACGGTTTGTGCGCCCGGTACCGCCGCCAGATCCAATAGACCGGGAAACCCAATATCACGATGGCGACGCCAACGAGCGGCGACAGATCCCCGGTCGAGAACGCGCTCCAGAGCAACGCAGCCAATCCGGCGAGCGTGCCGGCGATGAAGAAAATCGGTACGAACGGATAGCCGGGCGTGCGATAGGGACGCGGCGCATCCGGCATTGTGCGGCGCAGCACGAAAATCGCGGCGACCCCGAACACCAGCGCCAACCATTCGACCAGGACGAAATAAGCCGTCAGCCGATCGAACAAGCGCAGCGGGTGGAGCGGATTGTGCAGTGCCACGACCAACACGATTGCTCCGGCGCCTTGAATCATGATCGAGTAATGCGGGGTCGCCCGGGTCGGATGGGCACGCCCGAGGAACGCAAAGCTGAGGCCATCGCGGGCCTGGGCGTAAGCCACGCGCGCTTTTGTCAGAATCACGCCGTTCAGCCCGCCGAACACGCTCGCAAGAATGCAAGCGTTCATGACCGCGGCACCGACGGGACCGGCAATCAGCATCATCGCTTCGCGGGCAATCATCGGCTGGCCCATCGAGGACATCGGGATGAGATAAAGATAGGCGAGGTTCGCACTGACGTAGAGGACACTCACGGTGATCGTGCCCGTCAGAATGACCCGGCTGAGGCGTCGCTCGGGCTGGTGAAGTTCTCCCCCAACCAGGGTGACGTAAATCCAGCCGGTGTAGGTGAACAGCACGGACTTCGCTGATGTGGCCACGCCGTCGAATCCGCCCTTGAATTCAGCCGGGACCATGTACCACCGCTGCACTTCACCGGCCTGTGAAAGCAAGGCGCCGACGATGAGCGCAATCAAGGCGCTGACTTTTATCACCGTGAAGGTGTTATGGACCGCCGCTCCCTGGCGCACGCCGGCGATGTTGATCGCCGACAGGACAACAATCACGAGACTCGCGAACGCCGGTATCCCCCACGGTATTTCATGGGGCAGGATTCCGAAAACGCGCAGCGTCAACTCGCCAAAGAAAACGGAACTCGCCGCGATCCCGCTGGGAATGGCAACAAGCAGGTAAAGCCACCCAAACACGAAAGCGGCTCCATCGCCGTAAGCCGCCCGGAGGTACACGTAGGTTCCTCCGGTTCTGGGCAGCATGGTGGCGAGCTCCGCGACCGTCAGCGCGCCGCAGATGCAGACCGCCCCGAAGAACACCCACATGCCCAGGATCAAAAGCGGATTCTGGAGGACGGTGGCGATGGAAGCAGGGGTGCGGAAAATCCCGCTGCCGATCATCGTGCCGACGACCAGGGCGGTCCCACTCCAGAATCCAAGCGCCCGGCGCAGATCGCCCGCGGGGGTCATCGACGGGATGGGGCCGGCGCAGGGACGACGTGGGCAAGAGTTCGGCGGCTACATTCGATTGCATCGTTACGGCCAAGCCTGGATTCAGCTGAACAACAGCCTTTCCGCGGATTACGCGGATCGACGCGGATGAATCCAATCCACCCGCAATCCCTGGTCGCCTTCGGCGCCGCCATAGGCGGGTAAACATCCGTGTTATCAGCGGGAAAACTCCATTCGCGGATTTGGCAGGCTCCTACCCTCGGAATGAATGCCTCGGGGCCTGCCCCGAGGATTGTTACTTCTCCACGGACGCCGGACGGCCGGCCAATCGAGGGCACGGAGCATGACCTCGTGGGCAGCAAGAAATCTGGGGTGTGCATTACAGTGAAAGCGGGGCTGGGAAAACTTTCACCGGCGTAAACACCGCAGAAAGCTGCGTCGGGAAAGTTTTTTTCGTGGGGTTCTCTTCGGGCGGTGATCAACGGAAGAATCGCCGCAAAGGCAAATCCGATGTCAGCGGGCGAATCGGCAGATGAGGCAGGTCACAGAGAGCACTGAGTCCGGGCAAGAGGCCACAGCGCAGCGAAGCCGCAATCAAAGGAAACGGATTCGAATGCGTCTCCGAATTTTCCGGCATTCGTGCCCATTCGTGTAATTCGTGGGCCAACTGCCTTGGCGGTCTCTTGCCCCAATCCTTCGGAATTTTTCCCACGAATAACACGAATTGCCACGAATCAAGGCACGAATCGTTCTGCGCTTTCTTGCGGCCAGCCTGCCTTGGAATAATCCTCGCGGCGCAAGACGAATCACGAACAGTGTAATACAGAGGCACAGAGGTCCAGCCCAAGAAACCATTGTCTCCCAATTTCCCGATTCAACTCTCTGTGAACTCATGCCTTGTCTCAGTGCCCTCTGTGACGAACTGCCGAATCTGGGCCACACGCTCACCGGATCTGCCGCTCGTAAACTTTCCGCGCCTCCGCGAACTGCGCGAGCACGTGCTGCTTCTCGCGGTCGGACCGCCAATACGGGTATCCGCTCCAGAGCCTCGTCAGATCGTCGATCCACTTGGCAAAATATTCTGCATCTGCCTTCGACTGGATCGGCCGGTCTCCGACATACACATACACCGCGCCGGTCTCCGCCACGGGAAACGAGTCGTCAATCGGGTGCTGGATTCCGCGACCCGCGGTCCGGAGGGTAAACCAGCCGCTCCCGGTCACGGCGATTTTTCGCTCGAAAACCGCCTTCCGCCCGTCGCCACCCAGCGGAATCGATTCGATGACCTTGCCGTTGAACATGAGCTCGAGCGTTTCGAGGGGCACGATGGACTCGAGCTTCGCGCTTACCGTCACCGAGCCGCCGGCGGCGGGCAGCCGGATCTCGCCCCCGGGCATCTCGCCGTCGATCGTGAGCTGCAGCAGCGGACCGTTTGTCACAAACGTCCGGCCCTTCCGGATCGCGTCGAGCCAGCCTTCCCAAGTCAGCTTCGAGCCCAGATGGGCGTAGAGGCGGGCCGACCCGATGATCGGGGTCGCCTGCAGGTTCAGAATCGAATCCTCGCCGGCCGAGGCTGTCACCTTGAAGCCGCAGTTCAGGGAGCGGTGCCAGACCCGCGAGGTCGCGGCGTGGCGGTCGGCGTTGGTCATCACCTCCAGGTACTCAAACGAGCCGAGGGCGGCGTCCACGGGGTAGGCCTGCGCGCCGCGATACTCGGAGCGCATGGAAATCTCGCCCGTCCAAGGATGCACGTAGCCGCCGATCGCGCCCTGCTGCCGCGCCAACCTGAACATGTCGGTATTGCTCGGATACAGGCTGGCGATCCCCGTGTCTTCATACGCCGTGGTGAAGGGCGAGATCAGGTGCTTCTTGAGATTGATGAAGCTGATGTGCCCGTACCACGCCGGCCGATATTCCTGCCCGACCGAAACCAGGTGCTGGCCGTCGGTGAGCGGATGCAGAGGACTGCCCTGGTAATACTGCGTGTCAAAGACGCGGTTGTCCTTGTTGGCGATCTTCCAGCCGATGTGATCCAGGTCCTCGGCTTCGGCTTCGAACCGCATGTACTCGGGCGTGTTTCGGAAATTCCCCCCGTAGTTCATGTGCACGTGATCGCTGCCGCTCCACCAGCCAAGGGCCTTCATGCTGGTCATGCGCTTCAGTTCCAGGACGACGCGCGTGACGCCGTCCGGGGCCACCTTGATCTTAGCCTGCGCGGGCCAGAACTCGGTGCCTTTCGCGGCTTCGAGCACCAGTTCACCGACCGGCACGTCGACGACAAAGTGGCCCTCGGCATGGAAAAAGTCCTCTTTGGCTGCGCGCGCGGCGATGCGGTGAAAGGCGCTGGCCGGGGCGTAGGTCCTGCCATCCGACGCGTTCATGTAGATGCGCGCCGGCGTCGGCTTTCCCGTCGCGGCGTCGTGGACGAACACCTCGATTTTTCCCATGGGGCGGCGATGGACGCGGCGGGCGATCTCCACCTTTTCATCCGTGCCGCCGAACGTCCGCAGCAGGCGCAGTTCGGATCCGCCGTGTTGGTTCGAGATGTAGGCGATCCATTCGCCGTCGGGCGACCACGCCGGATCGAAGTGATCCCAGTCGTCGCGCGTCAACTGCAACGGCTCGCCGTCGTGCACGGGATAGACGTAGAGATTCGTGAACTGGCTGCCGCGGTGCGAGGCATAGAGAATGCGTTTGCCGTCGGGCGACCATTTGGGCCGGGTGCGATAGAGCGTTTCTTCGCGCAGAATCCGGGTGGCTTTCGCCATGACGTCGGGCCCAAGCGGAGCGCGCCAAATCGCGCCCGAGCCCAGCGTGATGCCGCGGTTCGAAACCAGGATGATCTCCCGGCCATCGGGCGAAAACGTCGGCTGGATATGATCGTCGTTGGGACTGAAGTAGAGCCGCGGACGCCCGAAGCTGTGCGGCTCAGTGATGCGGGTCGCTTCCCCGAAGCGGCCGTTTTCAAAAACGCGGGTGTAGAGGTGAAAACTTCCGTCCGACGAGTTGTTGACGTAGGCGAGCGTGCGGCCGTCGGGCGACCAAGCCGGGTCGACGTTGAGCTGGTCGCCCTGCGTCACGGGTGTGCTGTCGCCGCTGGCGACATTCAGCAACATCAAGTTGATGCCCTGCCCGTCCTCCGCGGTGTAGACGATCCACCGGCCGTCCGGCGACCAGGCGGGCGATGAATCATAGGTTTTGTTCGCCGTGAGCTCATGGGCGGTGGTTTCGCCGATTTTGATCTTCCAGAGCGAGCCCGACATCGAGAACGCGATCTCCCTGCCGTCCGGGGACCACGCCGGCCGCCACGGGGTGCTCGCGGTGGGCGGCAGGTAATAGTTGTACATGTAACCGTACTGGGAGATCTGGCCGCCCGCGTACTTGCTGCGGGTGGAGAACTGGGCGAGCGCGGTTCCGGTCATCAACAGGAACAAGGCGAAACCGTAAAGAAGCAGCCCCGCCGGCAAAGCGCGTCTTGCACTGGTGGGAACGAAACGGCGGTTTTCGTAGCCCTGCGCGTGAGCGCGGGGACTTTCAGCAATCCCGCCGTTCACGCAGCGGGCTACAACGGTGAGAGGAAGGGTACGCGTAATCATGATTTGAGGGAGTGGGACGGAGCGATTGCGAATGTGGTTTCCCCGGGGGGCGCAGCCGTGACGACGGAGTGAGTTGTAGGGCTGCCGCTTGTCGGCAGGCCGGACTTACGAGTGCCTGCGGCCCGGCGACAAGCGCCGGCCCTACACTCACCAGTTGCTCGATCGGTTTCACTCGGGTGATCTCCCGTCAACCCGCGGTGCCGTCTTTTCGGGAATGGAGGCAAATCCGATTGCCGGCCGGGTCGGCGATCCAGGCCATCCAGCAGACGCGCGTCTCGGCTTTGCGGGCGTCCTT
>JACQWL010000494.1 GCA_016209255.1 Verrucomicrobiota bacterium | reverse complement strand
CTGCTGTCCACCGCCACGCCCGAAGGGCTGGTGAAGCGCGCCGCGCCGCCCGTGCCGTCGGCGCTGCCGAAGCTGCCCGACGTGCCGGCCAGCGTCGTGACGACTCCGCCCGGCGTGATTTTGCGAATCGTGCTGTTGCCTTTGTCGGCGACAAGAATGTTGCCGCTGCCATCCACGGCCACGCTGGTGGGAAAATTGAAACGTGCGGCGCTGCCGATGCCGTCCGCGCTGCCGATGCCGATGCCGCCCGCCGTGCCCGCCAGCGTCGTGACCACACCATCCGGGGTGATCCGGCGAATCATGTTGTTGCCCGAGTCGGCGACGAAGACGTTGCCGCTGCCGTCTACCGCCACCCCGTTGGGAAAATTGAAACGCGCGGCGCCGCCGGTGCCATCCGCGCTGCCGATGCCGCTGGGGCCCGCCAAACCCGCCAGCGTCGTGACGACGCCGGCCGCGGTGATCTTGCGAATCGTGCTGTTGTTTGGGTCGGCGACGAAGACGTTGCCGCCGGCGTCCACCGCCACGCTGGTGGGGAAATTGAAGCGCGCGCCGCCGCCGCTGCCATCCGTGCTGCCGTTGCTGCCCGGCGTGCCCGCCAGCGTCGTGACGACGCCGGCTGCGGTGATCTTGCGGATTGTGCTGTTGCCCCGGTCGGCGACGAACAGGTTGCCGCCGGCGTCGGCCGCCACGTGGTTGGGAAAACTGAAGCGCGCGGCGCTGCCGCTGCCGTCGGCGCTGCCGCTGCTGCCCGCCGTGCCCGCGAACGTCGTGACGACCCCGTCCGCGGTGATCCGTCGGATCGCGCTGTTGCCCTTGTCGGCAACGAACAGGTTGCCGCTGGCGTCGACCGCCACGCTGCTGGGAAAATTGAATTGCGCGGCACTGCCAATCCCGTCGGCGCTGCCCCTGCCGCCCGCCGTGCCCGCAAGCGTCGTGACGAGGCCGGCCGCAGTGATCCGGCGAATCGTGCCGTTGTCCTGGTCGGCCACAAACAGATTGCCGCTGCGATCCACCGCAATGCCCGAGAGGCCCTTGAAGCGCGCGGCGCCACCCGTGCCATCCTGACCGCCGAAAAGTCCCGGCGTACCCGCCACGGTGGTGACGTTGCCGGCCGCGGTGACCCGGCGGACCGTGCCGTTGCCCGGGTCAGCGACAAAGACGTTGCCGCTGCCGTCCACCGCCACGCCGGACGGGCCGGTGAAGCGGGCGGCGCTGCCGATCCCGTCGGCGCTGCCGACGCTGCCCGCCGCGCCGGCGAGCGTGGTGACGACGCCGGCCGGGGTAATCCGGCGAATCGTGCAGTTGCCTGAGTCGGTGACGAAGAGGTTGCCGCCGCTGTCCACCGCCACACCCAGGGGCGCGGTGAAGCGGGCCGCGCCGCCGGTGCCATCCGCGCCGCCGCTGTTGCCCGCCGCGCCCGCGAGCGTCGTGACCACGCCGGCCGGGGTGATCCGGCGGATGGTGTTGTTGCCCTTGTCGGCGACGAAGACGTTGCCGCCGCCGTCGACCGCGACGCTGCTGGGAAAACTGAAGCGCGCGGCGCCACCCGTGCCGTCCGCGCTGCCGCTGCTGCCCGGGGTGCCGGCGAGCGTCGTGACCACGCCGGCCGGGGTGATCTTGCGAATGGTGTGGTTGTCGTGGTCGGCGACGAAGACATTTCCTCCGCCGTCCACCGCCACACCGCTGGGACCCTTGAAACGGGCGGCGCTGCCCGTGCCGTCTGTGCTGCCGTAACCCGCCTCGCCGGCGAACGTGGTAAACGTGTACGTTTGCGCCGAAACCGGGATGAAAGCGGCGGCGAAAACAAAAACGGCGATGGGGCGGGCGTTCACGGGAAGGATGAAGGGCTCATGCCGGGGTGGGTATTTAAAATCGCAGAATGAGAATGGACGCAAAAACAAACGTCCTGGTGGACGCCGGGCGGGCGCATCTCAGTTTCCTGCGAACCTGCTTTCCGGTTCTTGTAGGGCCTGCGCTTGCGCAGGGTCGGTTTTTGAGGAGCGCTGCGGGTATGCGCATCAGAGGGCCCACCGGCCCGCCGTCGCTGCGCTATGGCGCGGCAAGCAGGCGGTGGCCCTACAACAGGCGAGAAACTGAGATGCGCTTGCCCCGGGCTCTGCGCCGGATATTTCGCACTGCGGCACGTGGCCGCAACGCTCCAGAGGCGCGCAAGCCTGCCCGAGATGGGCAAGCCGAAGGATCCCTCGTGCTCTTGCTCGTAATCGTGCTCGTAATCGCACCGGTCGAGCACGAGCAAGAGCACGATTACGAGCACGAATGAACAACGCGCCAGTGGCGGTTTCAAAATCGTCGCAGACGGGTTCGATCCGGATCGATATTAGCCCAACGCCGCTCCACCGCAGCCGAAGGGATCAAACATCAGGTCACAGAGCGCACGGAGCCCAGGCAAGAGATCCCAAGGAGATGCTGAAATATCCGAGATCGCAGATCTTACAGACCCGATGCCTCACGCCCGAATCCAAGCTGTTCTGCTACTCGGTGCGCAGCGCGGTCAGGGGATCGACCCGGGTGGCCCGGCGGGCCGGGAGCCAGCAGGCGAGGAGCGTCGCGGCGGCGAGGACGAGCGGGGCGATCGTGAAGGCGATCGGATCCAGCGCGCCGACCTGGTAGAGCAAGCCGCTGACGATCCGGCCCGTGGCGACCGCGAGCGCGAATCCGATTGCGATTTCGGCTGCGAGCATCACCGCGCCCTCGCGCAGGATCATCCGGAGGACGTTTCCCGGCTGGGCGCCGAGAGCCATGCGGATGCCGATCTCGCGCGTCCGGCGGGCGACGGCGTAGGCCTTTACGCCGTTGACGCCGACCACGGCCAACACAAGCGCGATGCCGCCAAACACCCCAAAAGCAGGGCGAAGAAATTCTCGGAGGTGAAAAAGGCGAAGCTCCGGCGTATCGCCTCTTCGTGGCCGATGCCGGCGAGGGCGAAGTTGACGGCGGCGACGTCGGCAAAGACCTCCTTCGTCTCGCGCAACGCGAGAAATTCCGCGTGGGGCTTGGTCTGTTCTCTCGGTCTCTCAATAATCGAAATGCAGGGAAACGATCAGGGGGCGGGTTGACTTGGAGAGAGAAATCCGCAGCGTCTGCGGCATGTCGCTCGCCGAGCTAAAGAAGGAAACCGCCGGCCTCACCGAGGCAGAGAAGCGGGAGCTGGCGGCGTTCTTGCGGGAATAGATCGAACCGGAACTCGCGGCACGCGTCGCACGCGTGACCGCTCTGATGCGCGAGATGGATGAGGGGAGAAAATATTCGCGAATGAACTTTGAGCGAACGAAAATAGGGTCATGCCAGGAATCCGGACAAAATCCGGCCAACCCATGAATTGGGTGGGCGGGAGGTTTGAATAGCGCCGGAGGCGCGTCGGAGTGGAGGAGCCGTCTCGGCGCCGGCATGCCGCGTAACCTACGACTGGAATTTTGCCGGAGCCTGCTGCCACGTCAGCAATGCGCCCGAGGCGCACAAGCCGCGGCAATTACCAGCTAGCGATCTAACGGGTCGGGGCGTTCGATGTTTGGGCGGGCATCGATTGGTGGACAAGCCCAACGCCGAACACCCTGACCCCGTCCGAATGCCCGCTGAACTAATTTGGTGCACCGTTCGCCATAAATTACCGCTTTGGCGGTATTCTTTTGTGATTTTCAGCTAAATGTCGCTAAACGGCGCAAAAAAAATGGAATTAATACCGCTTCAGCAGTAAAAAACTCTGATACGCTTCACGTTTGACCTTGAAACCTTGGTTTCACGGGCTAATTTACTGCTGAAGCAGCAATGATCCCTTTGGCTCAACTGATTCAAAGCCACCGCAAGAAAGCGGGGTTGGCGCAGGCCCAACTGGCGAAGCTGGCCGGGGTGGGCAAGACGGTGGTCTGGGATTTGGAACATGGCAAAGAGTCGGTCCAATGGGACACCCTTCAGAAGATCTTCCGGGTGCTGAACATCAGCGTCGAATGGCGTAGCCCGCTCCTCCAGCGCACCGCGTTTTTTGCGGAAGCATCCGACGGACCATCATCGTCACCGTCATCATTATCGCTTTCGTCGTCTGCCACCGGATCCCGTTCACCTCAAGGCCCGCGTTCGTCATGAAGCTCGCCCACATTTATCAACAAGATCAGATCGCCGGCTTGCTGGAGGCGTTGGACGACGGCTCGTATCGCTTCGCCTACGACGCCAACTTTCACGGCGAGCCGGTCTCGCTCACCATGCCAACCAGCCAGCGGATGTGGGAATTTTCGCGCTTCCCGGCACCGTTCGAGGGGTTGCTGCCGGAGGGCGGGCAGCTCGAGGCGCTGCTCCGGCTCCGCAAACTGGATCGCAACGACCTGTTCGGTCAGCTCCTCGCCGTGGGACACGATGTGGTCGGATCGCTGCGGATTGAGGCCGCCCCATGAGATGCCTCATCACGAATGAGCCGTGGGAGGGTTCCGGGCCGTATTCAACAGCGGGCCTGCGTGTGCTCGACCGGCGACTGAAGTCCCTCGCGCCGTTGCCTTACACGCGGGAGCAACTGCTGGAGGAAGCCGCCGCGCGGGCAGTGAAGATGTCGATCCAGGGCGTGCAGCCGAAAGTCAGCACCGCGCTGCGCGCGACCGAGGGCCGCATGGAGATCGTCGACCATGGCGGGCGATATATTGTGAAGCCGCCCCACCTCATTCATGCGGAGCTGCCGGAAAACGAGGCGCTCACCATGTCGCTCGCCGCCACGTTGGGCATCGAGGTGCCCGTGCATGGGCTGCTGCTGAACGGGGACCAAACCCGTTCCTACTTTGTCCGCCGGTTCGATCGCGTGGGCTGGAACAAGCAGCCCGTGGAGGATTTCGCCCAGTTAAGCGGCGCCAGCCGCGACACGAAGTATGATTCCAGCACCGAGCGGTTGATCGAAATCATCGACCGCTTCTGCACGTTCCCGGCCTTGGAACGGATGAAATTCCTCGACCGGTTGCTCTGCGCGTTCCTGACCGGCAATGAGGACATGCACCTCAAGAACTGGTCGCTCATCACGCGCGACGACAAGGTTGAGCTTTCGCCCGCCTACGACCTCCTGAACTCCACCATTCCCAATCCGAAAAGCCGGGAGGAACTCGCGCTGCCGCTGCGCGGCAAAAAATCGAATCTCCGCGAGAATGATTTCTGGCGTTACCTTGCCGGCGAACGGCTCGGCCTTGGTTCCGCGCTGATTGAGCAGACCCAAGCTCGCTTCGCGCACGCCTGCGCCGACTGGCCCGCGCGGATCGAGTCGAGTTTCCTGTCCGCGGGGATGAAGATGCGCTATCTCGCCCTGCTAGCAGAAAGACGCGAACGGCTCGGCGGAGTGTGAAGACGAGGAACGTGAACGATGGGGCAGATCACTCCGCGCGCAGCGCCGCGTTCGGCGCGATCTGGGTGGCGCGGCGGCTCGGCAACCAGCAGGCGGACAGCGCGACGGCGGCGAGCAGCAGCGGAACGACGGCGAACGTCGGCGGGTCGTGCGGCGAAACACTGTAAAGTACGCCGGCGAGCAGATTGGCCAGCGCGAGGGCGGCGATGAATCCCGCCCCGAGTCCGTAACCGACGAGCCGCAGCCCCTGCCCGACGATCAGGCGGATCACTTCCTGCGGCTGGGCCCCGAGCGCCATGCGGACACCGATCTCCTGGGTGCGCTGCGTGACGTTGTAGGACATCACGCCGTAAATACCGATGCAGGCGAGAAAGAGGGCGACGGCGCCGAAGACGGTGAACAGGTAGCCGAAAAACTTTCGCTGCCACACGCCATCGGTGCGCAACAGCACATGTTCCAGCGGAAACACGTCATAAATCGGGATGTCGCGATTCACGGCCAGCACCGTGTCGCGCGCAGCATCCACCAGGCCGAGGAGATCGCCGCGGGTGCGCAGGACGACGGAGAGAAAGTTCGACGGGTCCTGATGCTGGGAGACGAAGATCGTCGGCTGCTGTTCGTCGCGATCGAGCCGGTGGCGGATCGTGCCGGCGACGGCGATGATTTCAATCGGGCCGAAATGATCGGCCGCCATGGCCGCCGCGCCGCGCTTGGCCCCCGGTTCGCTCTCGTAGGGGGAAAAGCGCCGCCCGAGCGCGGCGGGAATGCTGCCGAAATGGCGGACCGCGAAGGCCTCGTCGACCACGGCCACCCGCGGCGAACCGGGCTGGTCGACGACGTCGTCGAACGACCGCCCGGCCTTGAGCGGAATCCGCAGCGTGGAAAAATAGGCCGCGGTGACGACCCGGTGGTGGGCGACCGGGGCGTCGCTGCTGCGCGCCGGGCGGGGTTGACCTTCGAGCACAAAAGGGCCCGCACCGCCTTCCCGGCCGGGCAGCACGCTGGTGGCGGCCACGGATTCGACCCCGGGCAACACCGCGAGGCGCCGGAGCAGCTCCTCGAAGAAGCGCGCGGGGATTTCCTTTTTGTCGCCAAACATCGCGAGCGGAAATCCCGTGCGGAAGGTGAGCACCTGGCGCGCGTCGAAGCCCGGATGCTGGCGTTGCACCTGGAAAAAGCTGCGCATCATCAGGCCGGCGCCGACGAGCAGCACGAGGGCGAGCGCGACCTCGACGATCACGAGGAGGTTGCGCAGCCGGTGCGCGGCCGGGCCGGAGGTCTCGGCGCTGCGGCCGCCCTCCTTCAGCTCGTTCACCAGGTCGGGGCGCGAAACCTTGAGCGCCGGCACGAGGCCAAAGATGAGCGCGCCGGTGAGCGAGAGCGTCAGCACGAACGCGAAGACTCCGGGATCGAACTCGAAGCTCAGCCAGAAGGGGATGTCGACCGGGATGGCCGCGACCATGGCGTCGTTGCCCCACAGCCCAAGGACGAGCCCGCCCACCCCACCGAGCAGACCGAGCAGGACGCTTTCGGTGACGAGCTGGCGAATGACCCGGGGGCGCTCGGCGCCGAGCGCGAGGCGGATGGCAAGCTCCTTGGAGCGGGTGGCGGCGCGGGCCAGCTGGAGATTGGCGACATTCAGGCACGCGATGAGGAACACGAACATCACGGCGCCGAAGAGCAGGATCGTCTGGTGGCCGATACCCTCGACGGCCTCGTCTCGGATCGGACGGAGCTTGACGCCGATGCCGGCATTGGAAGCCGGAAACTCCCGCGCCAGTGCGCCCAGAATCGCGTCCGCTTCCGTCTGGGCCTGCGCGAGCGTGACGCCGGGCTTGAGGCGGGCGCGGCCGCTGAAGCGGAAATCGCCGCGGGCCTGGGCTTTCGCGGCATCGGCGCGGAGGGGAGTCCAGACGTCGGTGAGATCAGGATACCGCCATCCCCGCGGCATGACGCCGACGATCGTCGTCGGCTCGCCGTTGAGCGTGATGGTCTTGTCGATGGCCGCGGGATCGGACCCGAAGCGGCGCTTCCACAAACCCTCGCTGATGAGCGCGACGTTGGGCGAATTGGGCGCGGCGTCGGCCGCGACAAAACCGCGGCCTTGGATCGGTTTCACCTCCATCAGGCCAAAGGCATCCCACGTGATCTCGGTGCCAAGCTGGCGCTCGGGCGCGTTGCCGTCTTTGATGATGACGGTGCGGTCGGCATGGATCCACGCGCCTTCGAAGGTGGTCGAGCGACGGCGGAGATCGGCGAAATCGGCATAGCTCCATCCGAGATCCTCCTGGCCTCGGATCCGATCGGTTTCGGTGACATACACCAGGCGATCCAGCGTGCGCTCGAGCAGCGGAACGGGCTTGAACAGCAGCGCGTTGATCGCCGAGAAAACGACCGTGGCCGAGCCGATGCCGACTGCGAGCGTGATCAGCGCGACCGCGGTGAAACCGGGCGCCTTGGCGAGCTGGCGGAGGGCGAAGCGGAGATCGGT
>JACQWL010000447.1 GCA_016209255.1 Verrucomicrobiota bacterium | reverse complement strand
GTCGCGTAGCTGTGCCGCAGCTTGTGCGGCGTGAGATCGAGCGGCAGCCCCGCGAGCGCGAGGTGGCGTTTCAACATGAGCTGGACCGCGCGCACGGTCATGCGGCGGCCGTCGGCGTTCACGAGGACCGGACTTGACGGCGTTGTGCGGCGGGCGAATTCGGCGCGAAACTTCACCGCTACCACGAGCGCCATGCGACCGAGCGGCGCCAGCCGTTCCTTGCGGCCCTTGCCGAACACGCGCGCCACGCCCGACTCAAAATCGATCGCGCCGTAGTCGAGGCCGACCAGCTCGCTCACGCGCAGCCCGCCGCCGTAGAGCAGTTCCATCGCCAGCCGGTCCCGCCACGCCGTGTGCGCGTCGATGCTCCCGTTCTCGAGCAGCCGCTGCGGTCCCGTGAGCAGCAGCTTCATCTGCTCCTCGGTCAGGAATTTCGGCAGCCGCTTTTCCAGCTTCGGCAACGGCACGCCCGCCAGGGGGTTTCGTTTCAGCCGGCCACGGCGCATCCAGAACTTAAAGAACGTCCGCAGCCCCGAGGCGTGGTTGTGCAGCGTCCGGCGGTCGAAACGCCGCTGCGCCTCGATCACGAAATCCCGCAGATCGCGCGTCTCGAGCGCATCGAGCCCGCGCGCCCACAACCCGCCGCCGAGGAGCCAGCGATAGAAATCCTCGAACGCCTGCCGGTAGTTCCGAACGGTGTAGGCCGAGTACCGCCGCTCCTTCGCGAGGAAGTCCTCGAACGGCTGCCACCATTCGGCGCGCACGGCGGGGGGAATGGCCGTATCGGTTTTGTCAGCGGGCATGGTGGTTCGCATATTTCCGAGCGTGGCGGATGTCGCAACCAAAGGATTTTGATCAAGTGACGCTGAAAGGGGATCGAGCGAACCGACTTCAGTGACTTGGAAAATCTTCCTGCCAACAAAATTTCCTGCCCCAAATTCCGACCGCTTGGGGGTAGGAATTTCACCCGCCTCCGGCGGCGCCGAAGGCGACCAGGGATTTTTTTGGTAGGGTCGCTTATAGTATAGGGACAGGTCAAATACCCAACTTGGTCGTGGATTATTGACCTGTCCCTTTTGCTGCCCGGTCCCTTTCGTTACCCCCAATCTTTACGTCGCCACGAACCAACCGGCCAAAGCCGCCGACTGGAAACGGCGCGCTGCCACCCTGCCGATGTCGCCCTCCTTCACGCAACTGCCCGTTCCGGCGCGGTAGCGTGCATTTTCCGCAGCCGGCGACGCCGCAACCAAACACTCCAAGCCTTGTTACAGCCGGTCGGGGAGCGGAATCCCGCATAGTAGGGACAGGCTAAAACAGAAGATACGACCTGTTTTGTTGGGTCTGCCCACAGCGGCGCTGGCACGCCGGACCGAAGTTCACGTCAGGGCCGATTCCGAATGCACTCGGCCCACCGGCTGCGGCAAAAAGCCCGGCTGGCCGTTCATTGAAACGGAAACTTCATCCTTCATGCGCACACGAACGCGTGAAGGCCACATCCCAGCGAGGCGTTTCCTTTCTCGCCCCTTTTACCCGAACGCACGTTGCCGCAGCCCGCGGAGTGTCGAGAGGTCTCCCCAATCCGCACATGCCGGCATCGGACGTGGCCGGGTGCGTTCGCGACGCCCGGTCTTCTGTCGGTACTTCGCAAGCTGCGTTTCCACAAACGCCGCGCCACCCAGCACAGCGCCATCCGTGAAATACCGAAGACGACAGCGCAGCACAGTTGCCAGCGGCAGCATGCCACCATCGACCATCACGCGATGAAAATCGGCGGCTTGAATCGTTGCAGCCCCCGCGCGCGGACCAGCGCCGGAACCAAAGAGCACTTCGCGATATTGTGATTGAGCGTCCGCCCATTCGCGGCCGCCGAGGATGGAGCGGATACCTTCCTGAGCGGCTACGTTCCCCGCGACCGCCTCCGCATAGCCGCAGAAACGGTAGTCCTTCGGATCGGTGACAAGCCCGGCCCGCACGCTGTTCAGATCGATGTAGGCGGCCATAGTTTGCAGAATCCGCTCCCGGGCTTCCACCAGCACGCTCTTGAATCGCTCGGCCCACAGCGTGCCGAAACGCCGGTGCGACTTGTTGTACCAAATCGAGAATCGTTGTTTCAGCAGCTTCATGAACTTCGACACGTCACCCATCAGCGCAACCTGGCGCTGCCGCCACGCCACGGCTTCTGGACCATTTTGGGCAAGCTCGGCCTTGACGACTTCGAGCCGTGCCGTCTGATACGCCGTGGGCTTGGGATACAAGACCCGGTAGCGGCGCAGTAATTCGGCGTCGGCCAGTGGTTGCTGCCGCGGCACGTCGACCAGAACATGAAAGTGATTCGACAGGATCGAGTAGGCGAAGATCTGGACGCCGCAGTAGTCCGCCACCTGCCAGAGCTGCCGGCGCAGCGCTTCCTTGGCTACGTCGTCGAACAGCCACTCGCCGTTAACCGTACGACTGATGCAGTGATAGACCGCTTCATCCTCCATCGGCGGAATCTTGATGCGCGCCTGTCTCACGAAGCGCTACGCTACTGGCGGCGTCCGTTTCAACGCTGCTCGAAATACCCGTATTTATGGGTAATTGACCTGTCCCTTCCTGGTCCTTGTCTCCTCACCGCGCCACAGCCGTTGAAATATGGATAATTGACCTGTCCCTTCTTGATCGCTTCGCCTGATTCCGGGCCACGCCGTCGCGGGCGTCGTCGCGGACGAATGCCGGCAGCAAGAGCGCGAGGCCCCCTGCGCCGACGACGCAGAACGCGCCGACCCACATGACACCGACGCGGGGCCTGAGCACGCTGGCGGTGAATCCAACCTGCGCGTTGCCGAGATATGAACCGGTGGGATAGCCGATAAACCCCTCGCCGGCCTGACCCCATGAAAGCCCGGTTCCCTTTCAGCCAATGGCCCCCACTTTCGCTTCAACGTCCCGCATCACTTGTGTGGTGTGCCGCCGCAACGCGCCCTCGGGATCCAACCCCTTTGCCCGCGCCGCCGCCGTCAACTCGAACAGCATCCGGCCCAGCACCGCCTCATCGAGCTGCCGCCCGAGCGCCCGAACCTGCGCGACATCGACCGCACCCTCCGCCGGCAGCTGCTTCTTTTCAATCTGCTTCCACACCGCCTCGGCAAACATCAGCGCCGGGAGCCGCGGCGGAAGGTCCTTGAAAATCCCCGGGCCCGAGGCAGCCGGGCCGTTCTTTTTTTCTGTCGCCTTGATTTCCTCCCATTTCTCGATCACCTGCGCCGACGTCTCGAGTTTGCCCGGGCCGAACACGTGCGGATGCCGGCGGACCAGCTTCCCGGTGATCTCGCGCGCCACGTCGTCGAGATCGAACTGTCCCTTCTCCTCCGCAATGCAGGCGTGAAACACCAGCTGGATAAGAACGTCACCCAGTTCCTCGCGCATGTGCGGATAATCTTCGCGATCGATTGTGTCGATGAGCTCGCTGACCTCATCGATCAGACAGCGTACAAGCGACGCATGCGTCTGCTCCTGGTCCCAGGGACAGCCCCCCGCTCCGCGGAGCCGGGCCATGGTCTGTCGAAGTTCGTCCATCGCGCTCATGAGAAGAAGGAGAAACCACGAAACACACCAAACACACGAACATTCCGGCCAGCTCCAGCCATTCGTGCGAATTCGTGTAATTCGTGGGCCAACTGCCTTGTCGGCTTCCTGCTGCAAACACTCGGAATTTCTCCCACGAATAACACGAATTCGCACGAATCAGGGCCCCAATAATACACGGAAAATTTTTCGGCTTTGTCTTCCGTGAGTTCCGTGTGTTCCGTGGGCAAAAGATGCCCGACAAACTCACCGAGATCATGGCCTGGAAGCGCCGCGAGATCGCGCCGCTCGTCCGCCCGGTCTCCGTTGCCGAACTCGCCCGCCTCGATGCCGCGCTGCCGCGCCCACCCTCCTTCGCCGCCGCCCTGCGCCGCGGCGACGGCCGGCTCGCCGTCATCGCCGAGATCAAGCGCCGCTCCCCTTCCGCCGGCGACATCAAGGCCGGCGCCTCGGCACTGAAGCAGGCACAGCGCTACCAAGCCGCCGGCGCCGATGCCCTCTCGGTCCTGACCGACGAAAAATATTTCGGCGGCACCCTTGACGACCTACGAGGTGTGACCGCGTATTTCCGGGCGACACCACCGGCGCGACCATGCCTCCGGAAGGATTTTTTCGTCCACCCCGTCCAGCTTCTCGGAGCCCGCGGCGCGGGCGCCAGCGCGATTCTCATCATCGTCCGCGCCCTTTCGGACGATGAAATCAGGGCGCTCGCCGCCGCCGCCGCCGCCGCGGGGCTCGACGCCCTGTTTGAAATTCACCACGAGGCCGAGCTTGCCCGCGCCCTCGCCCATGGCGCGCGCATCATCGGCGTGAACAACCGCGATCTCGCCACCTTCAAGACCGACCTCGCGCTCAGTGAACGGCTCATTCCGCAATTTCCGCGCGAGGTCATCGCCGTGAGCGAAAGCGGCATGTCCGGCGCGGCCGGGGCGGCGCGGGCCCGGGCCGCGGGTGCGCACGCGATCCTGGTCGGCGAGGCTCTCATGCGAGCGCCTGATCCCGGCGCCCTGCTCAGCTCGCTCGCCAACGCCGGCCGATCCCGATGAGCCTCGCGCTCTTGCCATCGTGGAAAGTGTTTCGACTGGATGGATACGGCTCAGGTTTGCCTGATGCGGTGTCGGGAGAATTGAAAATTGAGAATTGAAAATCTGATATCTGGAATTTCCGCCGGCGCCATGCGACGATTACAGCCATGAACCACACGGAACGCTCAGAGCGACTTTGCCGCATTCTTGGAAAGTCTGTCTCCACCCCAAAGGCAAGGGTCGGAAGAATGACAAAGGCGGCGGCGACACCAGCCACAATTAGCGATTCCTGATTTTCAATTCTCAATTTTCAATCGCAACAACCCGGCTGGCATCCCGTCCCAGGATCCCTCCCGAGCAGTAACTGTAAGTCCAGCGATTATGCCCCTTTCGCCCACCGCCACCCGGGACTTGCTCGCTTCGCTCGGACACCAGCCGAAACGTTTTCTGGGCCAGAATTTCCTGGTCGATGGCAACATCGTCCGGAAATCCCTGGCGCTGGCCGAGGTTCGCGCCGGCGACACCGTGGTCGAGATCGGACCGGGCCTTGGCACGCTCACCTGCGCCCTGCTCGAGTCCGGCGCAGATGTCTGGGCGGTGGAAAAGGATCGCACGCTGCACGCCCACCTGACCGACAAACTCGCGCCGCGTTTTCCCGACGGCCTCCACCTGATGGAAGGCGATGCCGTCGAGCATCCGCTCGCCGGCCTGCCCTCCAAGCGGGTGGGGGGTGGCTTCAAGATCGTCGCGAACCTCCCCTACGCCATCGCTACCCCCTGGCTCGACGAGGTGCTCGCGGGGCCGCTGCCGTCGCGAATGGTGCTGATGCTGCAGCAGGAGGCCGCGCAGCGTTTTGCCGCCCAGCCGGGCTCCAAGTCTTTCAGCGCCATCTCCGTGTTCCTCCAGGCGGCCTATGACGTCGCGCCAGGCCACAAGGTGACCGCCGGCTGTTTTTTTCCGCGGCCGGACGTGGAGTCGCGCCTGCTCAACCTGGTGCGCAAACCGGCGCCCTTTGTCTTTCCCGCGGCCGCAAAAGCGCTCGTGCGCGGTTGTTTCCAACAGAGGCGGAAGCAAATCGGTGCGCTGCTGCGGGCCCGCCTGCCCGCCGGATCCCCGCCCTGGCGGGAACATCTCCTGGCCAGTGGCCTCTCAGAGCAAACCCGGCCTGAAGCCATCCCGGTCAACTGGTGGGTGCGGTTTTCCGAAAAATTACCAGCGTTGGCTTGAAAGCGCCCAAGCTCCCCGTCTCACTTACCAACTCCCATGTTCCGCCTCACGCTCGCGTTTGCATTCGCCACCCTCGCCTCCACTCTTCGCGCCCAGGATGCGGCGGCGCCCGGCATCGCGGGCAGGATCGAGGGCCGTACGTACATTTCGCCCACCGGCATCTTCAAAGTGACCATCCCCGTGCTGCCGGAACTCGGCGGCAACGTCACCGATACGCCCAACGTCGTCACGTTTCAGGACGAATTCAACGTGCACGTCAGCATCGCCGCCTTCCCGCAGGACGCCACGCAGCGATGGGAGATGTCGACGCGCGGCCTGAAGGACTACTTGATCTATTTCTTCAGCAACTTCGTCCTCGCCGACTTCAAGCAGAGCTTCGAGGGCGTGCAAATTGAGAGCGCGAAGTTCGTGCCCGGCATGCTCGACGGTTCGCTCGTCACGTATCTGCTCGTGCCCGGGGGCACGATGTTCGCCGATCGCGTGCCGCAACTCGGCACGACGGACCGCGTGCCCATCGCCAAGCGGGGCAACCTCCTTTTCGTGCGCAACGGCCACATTTTCGTCATCAGCATCGAGCTGGCCGAACGCGTGATCGAAGGTCGCGCCTACCAGAAAACCACCGCCGAGGAGGACGAGATTCTCCTCCAGCGACTCAACGACATGGTCGGCAAGATCCAGTTTGCCCGGCCGCCAGCCGCCGCGCCGCCGGCCACCACGCCGGTCCCGGCCACCAAGAAATGACCCGCGCGCCGCGCCGCCCGCCGGCGCGGAAATGGCTGGCCGCCGCGCTCGCGTCGCTCGCCCTCCTGCTCGGCGGCTGCGTCTTCCTGCGACTCCTCGCCTTCAAGCACCAGCTCGCCGCGTTCGATCGCAATTTCACCCTCGAAACCACCGACGGCGTGCGGCTCGGCTGCCTCAATCCGGTGCTGCTCAGCGATGACTTCCGCTGGCTCGGCATCACGCCCGAGTCCATCATCAGAGTCGGCCGCGCGGAGCAATGGCACGTGCGATGGATCAAACAACCTCTGCCCGGCGTCACGGAGGACGTCGTGCGCGATGTGGATGCCGAGTTGATTTTCACCGATGGCAAGCTGACCCGGCTTTTCGTCCCCGAACGATACTTCGCCGTCATTCCAAAATCCTTTCTGATCGGCTTGATCCGCGGCGCCGGGGCGGCCGATGTCGACCGGACGCAGCGAAGCGCCGCGGTGAGCCTTTCGCGCCCCGGTGAAATCAGGGTCGACGCCCAGGTAACGCAGAGCGCACTCGTGACGCTTCTCGGCCCCCCGAGCGAACAACGGGTCGAAGGCGCGCGCACCATGTTGCGTTACGTGTACGCGCCGACTCCGCCGAGGGAAAAAGGCGGCCGGTTTGAGATGACATTCTCCTTTGAGACCGGGACCGGCCGGCTCCTGTTGCTCAAGGGACGCCTCCCGGTCGGGCAGCTGGCGTTCAACTTCGAGCCGCCGCCCGGATCCATGCCACCGGCCGCTCGCGCCGACTTGCCACCCAAACTCTAGACCGTGTCCCTGGCCGATTTCACGCTCCGCGACGCCGTCGAGAACGATCTGCCGGCGATCGTTGCCATCTACAACGCCACGATTTCCGGTCGCATGGTCACGGCGGACACCGAGCCGGTGACGGTCGAGAGCCGCATCCCGTGGTTCCGCGCGCACAACGCCCGTACGCGGCCGCTCTGGGTCGTGCTCGACGGCGACCGGCTGTGCGCGTGGCTGAGCGTCAATTCGTTCTATGGCCGCCCCGCTTACACTCCCACCGCCGAGGTGAGCATTTACGTCGCCGAAAGCCACCGGCGGCGCGGCCTCGGCCGCGATTTGCTCCAGTGCGCGATCGCGGGAGCGCCGGCCTGCGAGATCCGCACGCTGCTGGGTTTCATCTTTGCCCACAATGCGCCGAGCCTGCGCTTGTTCGCGGCGCACGGATTCGAACCCTGGGGCCACCTGCCGCGGGTCGCCATGCTCGACGGCATCGAGCGCGACTTGATCATCGTCGGCCGCCGCGTCGCGCCGTGAGACGATGCGATGCCAAATGTAGGAACCTGCT
>JACQWL010000043.1 GCA_016209255.1 Verrucomicrobiota bacterium | reverse complement strand
GCTCGAAGATGCGTGGCGTGCGGTACAGGCGAGTGGGCACGTCCAGTTCAACTTGCCGCCAAGCCGAGCGCGGCAGGTTGTAGATCTCGGTTAAAAGCGAAGGCGAGCGTGTCCCGCGTCACGCTAATCCCTGATTACGGGTTCGGTTTCAGTCAGGCTGGAGTCGGAGGTGGTACCGAAAGTGTCGTGCGGAGCGAGGTGTGAATCACAGGAAGAAATGTGAGTCACGCGGTCGTCGCGCCGAGCGTGGTGTGTCGGGAGTCGGTGTTGGGAATATCTTGGTGAGTCGCGGCGGCGAGGTCGGATCGACCGTGGTGGGTCGCCATGACCGGCAGTTACTGTTCGTCGGGCTCCCGCACTTCCAGCTTGGGGCGGTGCTGGGTCCTGTCGTCGGGCACGAATTCAATCCGCATTCCCCAGCCGGCATAGGTGACCAGCATGCGGCCAAACTCCGCCAACGACAGTTCGTGGTCGTCAATCACGACGACGAGTTGGCCGTCGTCACTGTCGTGGATTTCGCACCGCAACACTTCCCCCACGGGGAACCCACTGGTCTGAATCCGTGAAATACTTGATTTGCGGCGAGCCGAGAGGCACCTCCACGACGACATGTTTGTAGTTCGCCGCGAGTTCCGCCTCCGCTCGCAAGGTGTCGTTATAAAGTTCGACGATCTCGGCATCGGTCATCGAGTCGATCTCCGGGCCGATCGTCAGATGCGTGCCCGGCAGGCCCTTCTCCTTGTAGTCGATGATCGCGGTCTCGCCTTGCCGCGTGACGGTCACCTCATCCCGTCGCACGAGATAGCGTGTTTTTCGTTTCATGGCAGCAGAGAGAGCACGAAGCGTATGCTGTGCTTGCGTCAAGGGCGTGGCCGAGGAAAGGAAACAAAGGATATGTCATAAATTGATGCCGGGGTCATCGAAGTTATTGACACGCGCCACGAGGGCGAGGAACGGGCTGCGGGATATGCAGCGGATTTACCTCACGGCGCTGAGCCCCGAGGAGTATATTGCGACCGAAGCGCACCGGCAGGTGACCGCTGATATCGTCTGCCCGCGGTGCGGGAAAGGCCGGCTGCAGCGGCATGGCAAATATGGCCGCGGAATCACCGGCCTGCTCGGTCAATTGCTTTGGCTCTTGGTCGCGCGATTCATCTGCGGCGTGTGCGACCATACGGTGAGCTACCTGCCAAATTTTGCGCTCTCGTATCTTCAGCAGCGGCTCGCCGAAGTCGGCATCCACACCACGCCGTTCGAGCCGGCGGCGGAAACGCTGCTCCTGCAATCGGCGCGAGGCATCCCGCGCACGCTCAACGCGCTTTTGCAGCGCTCGATGGAACAAGCCGCGCTGGCGAACCGCCGCGCCGTCACCTCGGGCGACGTCCAGTTCGCCCTGGACACCCTGCCGTGGCTCGCGCGCGCCCGGCCAACCGGATGACGCTGCCATGCCCCATTGCGACGAAAACATCGACTCGAGGGGAGACACGGTGCGGCAGCCGTTTCGGCAGGCTCAAGGCCCCGAGCTTGTCGAGGGGTTGCTCGGCGCGGTGCAGCGACGTTTTTACGCCGCGCAATCGCCCCGCGACCACGCCGAAGGACGGGTAAACCACGCCGAAGGACGGGTAAACCACGCCGAAGGACGGGCAAGCTTCCATCGGGATCGGCGGATGCTGCTCTACGCTCTGACGTGGCCCGCGGTGTGGCTCGAACGCCGCGGGCTCACGTGTTCCGCGATGCGCTATCAGGCCTTGCTCGCCGATCGGCTCGCAGAAATCGCGTGGCATGGTGATCCCGCGCGTTATGGCGCGTACTTCCCCGCCTAACCCCCGAGTTTGATCTGATACACGCTCGTGTCGTGCTGCATCTCCGCCCCCGGCTCGTCCGGCACTTCCGCGCACCTTTTTTTCTGCACCGGACTGATCCCCAGCTTCCGCAACCGGTGCGTTAGCGTCGGATACGCAATCTTGATGCCCTGTTCCAAGAGCTTCTCGTGCACCCGCGCCATAAAGCCGTCGCACTCCCCGTACAGCCGCCGCAAGAGTTCCTCGTCGATCGCCCGTTGCACCGCTCGTGCGCGCTTCGGCATCGCCCCGCCTTGCGCGATGACCACTTTCACCGTGTTGCGCGCGACCTGCAGGCGCCGGGCGATTTCCCGCGCCGGCATCCCGTCCTCGTGCAACAGGAAGATCGCCTTACGCCGGTCCTCCCCGATCATGGAGCCTCCTCACACTTTGGACAAACGCTTCGACCCGACTCAAAATGCCCGCCGTCAACAGCTGCGCCTGGGCGTGGAAGGCCCCGCTCTCCAGCCGCCGGTCCCCGCTTTTTCCCATCACCCGCAGCAGGTATTTTTGCGCGACCTCCAGATCACGCAGCATCGCGCGCTCAAACTCCGTGCATCCGTCCGCACTCGCCGCCACCTCCTTCATCCGCTCCAGCGGCAGGGCCAGCTTGCCCTGCCGGATCTCTTGGCGGAACGCGTCGCCGCCGTGGAAGTACCCCCGGGCCAAACACTCGATTTGGCGCACGCTCATTCCCCGGCCGCTCACCGCCAACACGAACTCCTCCACCTCTTTCCCGCCACCGTTCATGCGCATGAACGGCCGCAGGGTGTACATGTAGGCGTAAACCGGAAACAAGCCGCCGAAGAGTTTTTGTCTCACCGCGGCACTCATCCCGCCGATCAGCCCCAGGCGCATGCTCACCCAGGCCTTGCTGCGCGACAGTTCCGCCGCGATCTGCGCCCCACTCAGGCTGCGCACGTTCTTCAGCTCGTCGATAAACGCCGCCTGCTCCAGGATGCTCAGCGATTTGTCGTTCGCGATCCGCAATAGGACGATAATCCCCGTCGCCTCGTCTCGCCCCAAGGAGACAAAAGGCACCGTCTCTATCCGCAGCTTCCGCGCGCAGCGGTAACGCGTGAACCCGTTCAAGAGTACGCTCCGCTCCCCGAGTTCCACCCCTTCGAGCGGCTCCTCAATCCCGCGCTCGGCAATCGAACCCAATAGCCGCTCCTCGAGAACCGCCGGTTTCATCCGGCAGTTCTCGTAGCGCAGGTCCAGAGCGGAGATTGCGACTTCGCGCCGCGTCATCGGCGCTTCGAACAGGTTTTCCATGGCGCCTTCACCCTTGGCACAGCCACCCGCACCCAGGCCATAATTTGGTTGTGTGGGTACCCGCTCAAAAGCCACCCTCACGCCTCTCGTCGATCGCGGTGATTTAGGTCGCCGTGGCCGGCTGATGGCACTGGTAACGCGCGAACAATGTGATGTTGAACTGCGTCACCAATCGGCGTGTGGCAGCCGCCAAGCTGCCACACGCTTCCTTCAGATACGGCCACAACGCCGACAACCTCGGCGGCCCCCGGCCAAAACCGCCACCCACCACCCGCAGCAGTTCCGCCCCGAACGCCTGCATCCGACGCTCGTATTGTCGCAGCAGGCCGGCCCAATTCTGGACATCCCGGGAATCGAATCTGCCCTCCAGGAACGCTTCAAACGTCGCCGCCTGCACGAGCCGATAGCTCAGGGCGAAGCTCGGCAGGTAGCTCACCGTTCGACGGTACTTTCCACACAGATACCGCGCGACGGGAATCGAGATTACTTTTCCTATCTGGTTCGTCACCCCCCGTTCGTAACTACCGTGGTACTGCAGACAATCGCACGCCCCGCACAGCGGGCAGATTGCCTCGGGCTCATTCCAGCGGTGCGCCCCGCTCGCCACATACTCTTCCGGGGTTAGTTCGCAGGGATAGATGCGCTGCACTTCGCCACATCAAAAAAACCGCCCCGACAACACAATAGCCCCCTTTCAGCGATCACCCTTCAACCGGACCCGCCACCTCAATTCCCCGACTACCCGGAAACAAAAACGTCTTCCCTCCCAAGTGGCTCAATTTAAACGAGCAGAGGTGGGTCAATTCTGACGAGCGCCATCGTGAAAGGGTGAGAGTCACGGGCGGAGGGCATGGGCGGGAAATGGGAGATGGGAATTCGGAGATGGGGGCGGAAGTAGCGCCGGCTTCCAGCCGGCATCGGCGGGATGGCCGGCAAGATGCCGGCGCTACGTGGATCAGAGATGCAGGAAGTGCCGCCAGTCGGGGTGGCGCACGTCGCGCAGCGTGGCGGAAACCGGAATCGGCTTCGGTGCCGCGGGCTTGCGCATGAGGCGCAGGCCCGCTTCGTGCGGGAGCCGGTTGGCCTTGAGGGAGTTGATCTCCTTCTTCGACCAGACGAGGTTCTCGAACGAATCGCGGCCGCCGCGGTCGCGCGGGACGACGTGGTCCAGGTTGCCGCCGTTCTTGCCGACGAATTCGCCGGTGTATTGGCAGACGCCCCGGTCGCGCTCGAAGATCGCCGAACGCGTGACGCGCGGGATGCGCAGCGGCATGCGGTCGAACTGCGTCGAGACGATCACCGTCGGCACGCGGACGTGGAGCTTCGGCGTCGAGATCGAGAAATCGAAATCGCGCACCGGCAGCTTGGTCCACTCGTCCCACGGGAGCGGGTTCAGGTAGAGCGGCCGGTCGAAGTTCCAGGAACCGTCCTCGAACTTCGGGTAAGCGACGTCCACGCCGAGCGCCGGCGGCAGGCCGGCCGCGCCACCGTTGAGCGCGATGAGCGCCTGCTTGACGGTGCGATGGCCGATGACCTGCCACGCGCGGTTGAGCGAGAGGACGATGGGCTTGTCGAGGATGTCGGTGTTCATGGGAGCAGACTGCTGAAAAACGTGAAGGCTCACGCTGCTCCCAGCCCGCCCAACGTCGGTGTGTGTTCTTTTTTGCGAAAAAAATGGATCTCCGCGCCCGCCTTCGCCCAAGCGCTATGGCGGGCAGGCCGGGCCAAGCTGCACCTGCCCTCCGTAGCGCCCAGCGCGAAGGTGGGTCGATCCCAATGC
>JACQWL010000446.1 GCA_016209255.1 Verrucomicrobiota bacterium | reverse complement strand
GTAGCATTGCGGTCGCCCTCAGCTTTCGCCTGCCGCCTCCGCGGCGCCACATCGAAAACCCCCAAAAATCAGGAATCACACATGAAACGCATCGTTGCATTGATCACGACGTCCATTGCCGTGTCGCTCGTGGGACCATCTTGCCAACACCAAACCGCAGATTCAGCCGCCACTTCGCCCCGGGATCGCGCCAGCGACGAGGCCGCCATCCGCGAACTCAACGCGGACATGGAAAGGGCGGGCAACGCGAGGGACCAAGCCCGCGTAGCCGCGGCGTACACGGCCGACGGCGACATCTGGATGGTGGCAGCCTTTGGCCAGCCGGACCGCCGCGTGGTCGGGCCGGAAAACATTCGGCGGCACCTGGAATCCGACCATGGAATGCCCGGCGAGAAGCTGCGGCTCACGGTGGACAAGATCCGGTTCCTCGCCTCCGACGTTGCGCTCGTCGAGGGCACGTCGACGTCGACGCATGACGCCGGAATCAACCGCGCGACCGCCACGCTGGTCGTCGTCCGGCAAGCCGACGGCTGGAAGCTCGCCGCGGCGCGGGTGATGAAGCTGGAGAAACTGCCATAGCGGCGGCTTTCCTGATCCGCGGTCCGTGACCGCTCCAATATTCTTCTGCCCTCCATTTTTCTGACTGGGGCACGATCCGAAAGGGTCAGTCCGCTAATTGCCAGTCCGCGATATCACTCATCGCGCGGCCTCCGCTCGAATGGCATTTAGCGGACTGACCCCGTGGCTGGGTCCGACAACATCCGGAGAGGCGGTGATGAGGCGGGCGTTTCTCGCGCTGTGATCAGAACAGCGGCGCGTTGTTCTTCGGGTCGTTGAGCAGCGCTTCGAAGCGTGGGTCGCCGCGCAGCGGGAAGAAGGCCGGATCGGTTTTCATTTCGTGGACGTTGAGGTAGCTAAACGGCACGCGCAGGAGCCGCGTGTATTCGGCGATGGCGCGGTCTTTGTCGCCGGTCCAGGCATAGACGAAGGCGAGCGTGGCGCGGTGGCCCGGACCATGCATCGTGTCGCGCGATTCAGGCATGAGATCGACCGCCTTGCGCGCACAGCCCAGCGCCTCGTCCGCGTGGCCGAGCAACGCCTCAATCACGCTCAGATTTCTCCACACGGTGTTATTGTCCGGTTCGGTTTCCAGGCGCTTCCGCAGTGGCGCTGGATCGGGCAGGCGGGCGCGGGCAGCGATGTGATTTCCTTGGGTCGCGAGAACGATGGCCGTCGTCACGCTGCGCGAATCCGCAGGTTCGAGCCGGAGGTATTCCGCCAGGTTGCCCGTCACCAAGGCCCAAGTCTTTCTCAGATTTCGGGCGGTGGGCGAATCCGCCTGTGCCGGAGTCAGCCCGGCGAAGAAGCGGTCGACCTCCCGCGTTGAACCGGTGGCGCGAAAGGCATCCCGCGCACTCGTAAAGCGATGGCCAATATCGTTCGGCGATCGTGGCGTGATCCGGAGCCGCTCCGCGGCGGCCACGTCATAGCGGCGGCCGGCTTCGAGCAGCAACGCGAGTTGATTCCAATTGAAAAGATTGGCGGGATCGAGCTGCACGCTCTTGCGCATGTAGGCCACGGCCTCGATCCAGCGACCTGTGCGGCGACAAAGCGCGCCCAAGCCATAGATCGGATCGGCGTTGTTGGGCTGCAGCCGGGTGACCCGCTCAAATTGTTCGGCCGCACGCGCGAAATCGCGAAACGCATTATATTGAAAGCCGCCGAGACACAACATGACCTCCGGCGAGTCGGGCGCGAGCCGGACGGCAGTGTCGATGGCGGCTTGAGCCTTGGCCAGCCGTTCTGGCGTGTAGTCGACCCCGATCAGGCGATCATAAGCCTGCAGGTTGGAGAGTTGAGCCCAAGCCTCTGCAAATTTGGGATCGAGCGCCACGGCAGCTTGCAGCAGCGATTCCCGCGCCTTTCGTGATTTTGGATTGTCGCCCAGCCGGTAGAACGTGTCGCGCGCCTTGAGGTAGAGATCGTAGGCTTCGAGGTTTTCGGTCGGCCTGCGCTCGACGAGCGTCTTTTCCCGCGGCGAGAGTGCGATCTTGAGCTCGTTGGCGATGGCCCGGGCGAGCTCCGACTGGATGGCGAAGATGTCGGTGAGTTTGCGGTCGTAGGGTTGCGGCGCCCAGATGTGCGTGTCGGTGCGCGCGTCGATGAGTTGGACGGTCACGCGCACGCTGTCGCCGGCGCGGCGCACGCTGCCTTCGAGGATGTAGGCCACGCCGAGTTCGCGCGCGACCTCGGGGATTTTTTTCGTCGTGCCGCGGTAGCCCGCCGCGGAGGTGCGCGAGACCACGCGCAGCTCGCGGATGTTTTGGAGGTTGGTGAGCACATCCTCGTGGATGCCGTCGGCGAAGAACTCGTTCTCCTTGTCGGGGCTGAGATTGGCAAAGGGGAGGACGGCGATCGATTTGTCCGAGAGTAGCGGAGCGGCCGGTGCGGATTTCGTCTCGGCGACAGGCTTCGGTGGCACGGCCGGTGGCGCGGATTTTCGCGTGACGAAAAAGGCAACGACGCCAAGGGCAGCAACTGCGAGTGCGGACCAGGCCCACGCCGGAACGCGCGGTTTGGATGGGGGCGCGGAGCCCTCGCCGCGTTCACCAGGGCGAGCCACCTTCGCCGAAGCTACGGAGACCAAGGGGCGCCCCGTCTCCATCTCGGACGCCGGTGCAAGGAGGCGTTTGATTTGCTCGATGAATTGCGCCGTGGGCAGGCCGCCGGGAAGTCGGATCCACTGCACGCGGAGAAATTCCCCGGGCACGAGGGCGCGCGACTCGGCGGTGTCGTCGATGGCGAGCGGCACGAGAAACGGCATGCCTTCGGCCATGTCGCTCGTGCGCTCGACGGCGAGTTTCCATTCGCGGCGAAAGTAGCCTTCGCGCCGTGCGTGGGTGTGCGCGGACACAACCGCGAGGAAAAGCGCGCACTCGTGGATTTGCCGGCGGATCTTTTCGTCCCACGCGTCGCCGCCGCGCAGCTCGCTCTGGTCGAACCACACTTCGACGCCGAAGCCGCGCAACGCGTCCGCAATGCGTCGGGCCGAGTCCGTATCTTCACGGGCGTAGCTCAGAAACACAGCGTCGGAGCTGGAGGAAACAGGCACGGCTGTCAGAGGCTATCGCTAGAAAGAACCCCCGCGTTATGATTGCGAGGCGAAAACTCCTGTTCGCCCTGCTTCGACTGCACCCTGCGTGCCCAGGCCAGGGGACGTCTCCTGAGCCACAAGGCTGTTGCCGCGGGCCAAAGATACCGGCTGGCGATGGCGGTTGAATCCGGACGCTTCTGGCAGCGGTTCACGCGGCGCCGCGGCGGCGCGGGAGAATCCTTCTTTCTCCGCGTGCTCCGCGGCTCCGCGTGCGCCCTGTATTCGGTGGGCACGCTCAACGAGCTCATGTCGCAAATCGTGAACGGCTCCCAGACTCCCTGCGGTGTTTCCCGAATTGCGACATGCCCCGTCAGGCATTCCAATCTTTTCCCCCAGGGATTCGAGGCGGTTCATGGATTGGAAATCCGTCTGCAGCCAATCCATGAACGCTTCGAATCCATGGGGCGGAAACCCGACGAGTGCGCGCAACCGTCCGGAGGTTTTTGCCCACGAATCACACCAAAAACACGAAAACGCGAACCACGAAACACCCGAAAGGAACACATTGCGTGGGAAACAGGCAGGCCGCATCTCGTCACTGAATGGTGGGGCTGATCCAACCTCGATCGAATTCCGAAGCGTTTGGTTTCGTGTGTTTCGTGTTTTTCGAGGTTAATCCATCTGAATCGTCACGGCCAAGACCGACATGTTTGTCGTAATGCCCGCGCCCGGCCCCGAGTTCACGACGCCAGCCACTTCTTAATCGCGTCGAGGCCCTCGATCCCGGCAAAACCGAGCAGCCCGAAGAAAATGATGGTACCCGCGAACGCGATGTAGCCGGCCAGGATGATGAGCCCGTCCCGCTCCAGCAAGCCGGCGGCCACGAGCAAAATGGTGATCGCCGGCAGCGAGTTGCTGAACGGCACGGGCAGTGGCAGCAGCAGTAGCAGCCCTGCCAGGAAGATCGGCACCGCGTGAACCTGCCGCAGCACCGTCGAGTCCGTCAGCCACGGCAGCCGCGGTTTCAGGAAAAATTCAATGGCGCTCATGATCTTGCGCGTCGCGGCGAAGACCCGGACAAAGAGCTTGGGCGACAGCTCGGTGTCGAGCAGTCGCACGGGCAGCCACGGCTTCTGGCCCAACACCAGCCGCAGGCCAATCAGCGCGATCACAAAGCCGAAGGGCGTCGAAAGCCCCGGCAGCGGGAGCGGTGTGCTGAAGGGCAAGGCGAGCAGCATGATCAGCAGGAGAAAGCCACGGCCGTGCAGCACCGCCATCACCTCGCGCAGCGTCACCGTCTCGATCTCGAACTCGCGCACGATCGCCGCGAGATCGTCGGAAAGCTTGCGCGGCGCACTGGTGGCGGGCGGTCCGCTTTGGCCGCTCAGCAACGAGGGTGGGGCGCCCGCCCCGGTTCCGGCCGGCTCACGTTCCGCGTCGGTTGCCATAGAGTTCGATGTGGAGGCGGTGCGCGTAGCGGTAGCCGCGGGCCTTGCAGAGTTCGCCGAGCCACGCCGCCCGGCCGCGCATCTTTTCGAGCGACGTGCCCTCGGGCATGAGCAGCACCTTGTGCCGCGGAATCTCCCGGTGCAGCGCCGCGAGCATGTGTTCGAGTTCGTCCACGTCCTCCGGCCGCACGACGACGAACTTGAACTGGTAGGGGTAGGCGTCGATCCACGCGCGCACCACGTCGGGCTGCCAGCGCGTCGCTTCGTGTTTCTGGCGCCAGGCCGCGTGCTCGATCGGATCCGGCGCCGAGTTGAGCAGCTTGGGCGAAAGCGACGCGAGATCGCACGCGATGCCCTGGGGCGCGACCGTTGCCGCCGTCTCAATCGTGATGTGCCGGCCCGTCTTCTTGATCTCCGCGGCCAGCGCCCGAATGTCCTTCGCGATCATCGGCTCGCCCCCCGTGAGCACGACATGCCGGGCCAGGGGATGGCGATCAATCTCGGCGAGGATTTGGGCGAACGTGCGCGGCTCGCCCTCGGGATTCCAGGAGGCGTAGGGCGTGTCGCACCACGTGCAGCGCAGGTTGCAGCCGCTCGTGCGCACGAAGACCGAGGGCACGCCCGTCAGCTCGCCTTCGCCTTGGATCGAATAGAATAGGTCAGAAATCAGCATCTTTCGAGACGCGGACGGCGCAGAGAACGCGGAAGTAATTCAACTTCGCGCTCAGGTTGAGACGAATACCGGTTCCTTGTAGGAGCCTGTTTACAGGCGATTCGGCCCCTTCTCAGTCGGGGTGGGCCGAACATCGCCTGCAAGCAGGCTCCTACACTCAGGCGAATTAGTCTCATCATGAAAGCGAATTGGAACAAGAAGGTGTTTCTCCGCGCGCTCCGCGTCCTCCGCGTTTAATCGTTTGTCGGTTTCGGCGGCAAAGGTTCTTGCGATTCGTAGTTCGTTGGATCCGCGATGCCCGCCTGCGCGAACGCCTCGCGCCGCTCCACGCAGGTGCCGCATTTGCCGCAGTGCACCGCGCCGCCCTTGTAGCACGACCACGTCCGCGCGAAATCGACGCCCAGCCGCGCACCCTCCGCCGCAATCCCGCCCTTGTTCATCGCGATGAACGGCCGGAGCAACTCGACGCGGGCATACGTGCCGAGACGCATCGCCTCGCCCATCGCCCGCAGGAACGCGTCGCGGCAGTCCGGATAAATCGCATGATCGCCGCCATGGGCCGCAAGCACCACGCCCCCGGCGCCGGCGCTTTCCGCCCACCCGCAGGCAATCGAAAGCATGATGGCGTTCCGAAACGGCACGACCGTCCGCTTCATGTTCTCCGCCTCATAGTGCCCCTCCGGAATCTCGCCGCCGCGCTGCAACAAATCGGACGCGAACGAGCGGGCGACAAAATCCAGCGCAATCACCTCGTGGCGTGCTCCCATCCGCGCCGCATGCTCCGCCGCGAACGGAATCTCGCGGTGGTTGTGCTTCGCCCCGTAGTCGAAGCTGATTGCCGCCGCGATGCGGTGCTCCCGCCGCGCCCAATAAAGCGCCGTCACGGAATCCATCCCGCCGGAACAAAGCACGACCACGTTCATCGCCGTACCCTGACCCGGCCTGGGGCGCGTTGCAAAATCGATCTCGTAATCGTTCCCGTTCTCCCTTGCCTCAGCCCAAGAGGGAACGACTCCGAGAACGAGGAACGAGAACGATTTCGCCCATGCTCATCCTGCACGATCCCCGCTGTGCCGACTACGGATCCTCGATGCGCCCCGAGCAACCGGCGCGGGTCATCGCGACCGCCGCGCACCTGCGGACCGCGCATCCGGACTGGATCTGGCGCACCCCTTCGCTCGCTGTCCCCGACAAGACGCTCCTGCTCGCGCACACCCAGGCGCACCTGAATCGCCTGACCCAGGCCCGCGACTTCGACGCCGACACCCCGTTTTTTCCCGGCATCGCGGACCACGCCCGCCGCGCCGTCGCCGCCGCCCTCGAGGCGGCCGCGCACGCCCTCGCCACCCGCGAACCCTCATTCGCCCTGATGCGTCCGCCAGGCCACCATGCGACAGCGGAGCGGGCCATGGGTTTCTGTTACCTCAACCAGGTTGCCATCGCGGCGCTCGCCTGCCTCGAGCCCGGTCGAATGGCCGCGCAGCGCGGCTTCGGCACGGCCGGTCCCGGGCACGGTTCGGCGCCGCGCGTTGCCGTGTGGGATTTCGACGCCCACCACGGCAATGGCACGGAGGCCATCCTCCACGACCGCACCCCTTTTTTCTACGCCTCGGTGCACCAATACCCCGGCTATCCCGGCACCGGCAGGCAGGACCGCGGTCCAAACACGCGCAACTGGCCCGTTGCGCCCCGCACCGTGCGGGTCGATCACATGGCCGCCCTGCGCGCCTCCCTCGATGCCATCGTCTCCTTCGCGCCCGATCTCATCCTCGTCTCGGCGGGGTTCGATGCCTATGTGGGCGACCCAATTACGAGCATGACGCTTGAGCGCGACGATTTCGCCACCCTCGGCCACTGGCTGGGGGAAACCCGCCGCCCCGCCGCCGCCGTGCTCGAGGGTGGATACAGCCCCGACCTCCCTTTGTTGGTTGATGCGTTCCTCTCCGCGTGGGAGAACGCCCACCGCCTCTCATGATTTCGCGCTTCCTTCCGTCGCGCTTCCGCCGTTTGCTCGGCGTGAAAGTGATCACGCGCCCGCCCGCCTACCATCTCCTGGACCAACCTGGTTCGCTCGCGCCGCTGCTCGCCGCCCTGGACAAGGTCGGCGAGGTCGCCCTCGATACCGAGGCGGACAACATGTATCACTACGGCACGCGCATCTGCCTGCTGCAGTTTCTCGTCGGCGGCAAAGTCTTCCTCGTCGATGTCCTGGCCCCCGGACTCAAACTCGACCCTCTCTGGAAAAGCCTGGCGAAAAAACACCTCATCATGCACGGCAGCGATTTCGACCTGCGCCTGCTGCATGATCACTGCCGTTTCAGCCCGCACAGCCTTTTCGACACGATGCTCGCGGCGCAACTTCTCGGCCGCGCGCGGATCGGTCTCGCCTCGCTCCTCGACCAGCATTTCAGCGTCGCCCTCGACAAGGACGGGCAGCGCGCCAACTGGTCCAGGCGCCCCCTCACGCCCAAGTTGCTCAACTACGCCTCACTCGACGTCTGGCACCTGCCTGCCCTCCGCGACATCTTGCAGCGTGAGCTCGTAAATCTCGGCCGGGTCAAGTGGTTCGAGCAGCAGTGCAGCGCTCAAATCAAGTCCGGGTTCGAGGGCTTCGCGCCCGCCACCGAAAACGACTGGCGCATCGGCCGCAGCGAGCGTTTCCGCCACGCCGGCCTCACCGTGCTGCACGCCGTCTGGCATTGGCGCGAAGCCCAGGCGCAGCGGCTCGACACCCCGCCCTTCAAGGTCTGCGGCAACGCCATCCTGCTCAAGATGGCCGAGGCCGCCGAGGCCGGCGGATCCGAAGCCGCCATCCTCGGCGGCATCCATCTCGGCAAACGCCAGGACCGGATTTTCCCGTCGCTCGCCGCCGCCGTGCGTGCCGGCCTCGCGCGCGATCCGAAAACCCTGCCGCGCCGGCCCGGCCGCGATCCCAATTATGTTTCGCTCACCCACGCCGAAATCGAGCTTCAGGAGCGGATCCGCACCGATCGCGACCGTATCGCCAAAGAGCTGGCCATCGAGGCCACGCTCATCGCCAACCGCTCCCAGCTCGCACAGATCGCCCTTTGTCCCGAGAAAATCGGCGAGATTCTGCTCCCTTGGCAGGCCGACTTGCTCCGCAACGAGCCTTCGCTCAAGACCACCGCTTGGCTTTAGCCATGCCGTCCAATTCGATCATCATTGTGGCCGTTCTCCCGAAACTTCCCTCCTCGATTCAGCGTCCTTCAGCCGCCGTTATGAAAGCCACACCAGCCCAGACCCTGCCCGCCGCAAGCCAGTCGAACCCCGCAATCGGCCTCCTCCTTGGCGCCGTCCTTGCCTCCGTGCTTTTCACCTCTGGTTGCGCCACCCGCACCACCTCCAGCGGCGGACGCGAAACGAACGTTCTCGGCGGCGCGGTCACCGTTTCGACGAACTCCTATCAGCCGCCCACCCCCGCCGCGGCGGTCGACGTCGACACCTCCAAGCTCGTCGGCAAGGGCGATCCCAGTGGCAAGAAGATCTCCCTCTTCTGGGGCTTGATCAATCTGCACGACTTTTGAGCGCTGGCCGCCTGTCGGATTTGCGATGAACGTGACGTATTCAAATTCGGAATTCGGCGTGATGACGGGCATCGGTTCCCGCCAGCCTGCTGGCGGCTGATGTCTGTCTCCGCCAGCCGTGAGCCCGTCGAATCTGCCGGAGGGGCCGGCGCCAACATCGCGCGCCACCTCGGTCTGATGTCCGCCCGCCACCCGGCACGGGTGGCCTTGAAAATTCCGCGCGGCCGCACGCGCGCGGGCGACATCGACTACCTCGCCCTCACCTTTGCTGAACTCAACGCGGAGGTCGCGGCCTGGGGCGCGCGCCTCACGGCCGCCGGCGTGAACCGCGGCGACCGCACGCTGGTGATGGTCCGCCAGGGTCTGCCGCTCATCGCCTCGGTATTCGCGCTTTTCCGCCTCGGCGCCGTCCCCGTCGTCATCGATCCCGGCATGGGTTTTCGGAGTTTCCTCGCCTGCGTCGCACGCTCGCGCCCGCGCGCGCTCGTCGGCATTCCACTCGCGCAAGTCATCAGCCGCATTTTCCGCGCGCCCTTTCGCGGGGTCGCCGTCCGCGTTTCCGCCCGTCGCTCGCTCACCGCGCGGCTGACCCCGGGCTCGTCATCCGTCATTCGCCCTTCCTCATCCGAAACCACCCCCACGGCCGCCACCGACCTCGCCGCCATCCTCTTCACCTCCGGCTCCACCGGCGCCCCGAAAGGTGTCCGCTATGAGCATGGCATGTTCGACGCCCAAGTCCGGCTGATCCGCGACACCTACGCCATCGAGCCCGGCGAAATCGATCTTCCGTTGCTGCCGATCTTCGCGCTCTTCAACCCCGCACTTGGGATGACGACCATCGTGCCCGAGCTCGATCCGCGCCGCCCCGCCGACGTCAACCCCGCCAGAATCGTCCAGGCCATCCGGCAGGAGAACGTCACCAACTCGTTCGGCTCGCCCACGCTCTGGCAAAAAATCGGGGCCCACTGCTCCGCCGAAAACATCACGCTCCCCAGCCTCCGCCGCGTCCTCTGCGCCGGCGCGCCCGTGCCCGCCGCGCTCTGGAAAAACGCGCGCGGGTTTCTGCCCTCGGGCCGGCTGCACAGCCCCTACGGCGCCACCGAAGCCCTGCCGGTCGCAAGCGTTTCCGCCGACGAAATTGATCTAAATTCCGTGCGTGGCGCCTGCGTTGGCCGTCCGCTTTCCGGGATCGAGATAAGGATCATCGCCATCACCGACACGCCGCTCGAGGCAATGAGCGACGCCCGCGAACTCGCCCGCGGCGAAATCGGCGAAATCATCGTCCGCGGCGCCGTGGTCACGCAATCCTACGACGCTCTGCCAGAAGCCACCGCGGCGGCAAAAATCGCCGCCGCGAAGCTCCAACCTCCAAGCTCCAAGCTCCAAGACTCCGCTTCTTCCACCACCACCGCGTCTGGAGCTTGGAGCTTGGAATCTGGAGCTTCCGCGCCGCACGGCGCGGTGTGGCACCGCATGGGTGACTGTGGCTATCTCGACGCCGACGGCCTCCTCTGGTTCTGTGGCCGCAAAGCCGAACGCGTCGCGACGCCCGGCGGCACGCTCCACCCCGAGCCGTGCGAGCAGGTGTTCCGCGCCCACGCGTTGGGCTCGCGTTGCGCGCTCATCGGCCTCGGCGAACGCGGGCAACAGCGTCCGGCCATCGTCGTCGAAATCGATCTGCCTGATTCGCGCGCCTGCCGCGAGCTCGCCCGCGAGTTGCGCGCCCTCGCGGTTCAGCACGAGCACACCGCCGGAATCAAACTCTTCTATTTCCGCCCGGAGCTCCCGGTCGACGTCCGCCACAACGCCAAAATCCACCGCCTCTCCCTCGCCCAATGGGCCGCCACCGCCATGGGTTTCGAAAGCGATCCGAAGCGGTAGCAGGTGACAAGTAGCAAGTGACAAGGGACGGGCGCTCCGCGTAGCTTCTGCCATCTTGGCCCTTGAACCTTGTGACTTGAAGCTTGCCCCGGTCCTCGTCACCGGCGGCACCGGTTTTCTCGGCCGGCGGCTCGTCGAGCGCCTCCTGGCCGAAGGCCGGTCCGTGGCGGTGCTCGGACGGAGTCCTGCGCCCGATCTTGAACAACGCGGCGTCCGTTTCATCCGGGCGTCGCTCGACGACCCCGACGCCGTCCGCGCGGCGTGCGCCGGCGTCGAAACGGTTTTCCACGTCGCCGCCAAAGTCGGCGTCTGGGGCCGCTACGCCGATTTCTTTCGCACCAACGTCCTTGGCACGCGCGCGTTGCTCGCGGGTTGCCGTGCCCACGGCGTGCGCCGCCTGGTGTACACGAGCACACCGAGCGTGGTCTACAATGGCCGCGACCTCGCGGGCGCCGACGAGTCGCTCCCGCTGACGACCGACTGCCCAAGCCCGTATCCCCTCACGAAAGCGCTCGCCGAGCGGGAGGTCCTCGCCGCCAACTCGCCCGGCCTCCGCACGCTCGCGCTGCGCCCGCACCTTATCTGGGGCATCGGCGATCCGCACTTGGTGCCGCGCGTGCTCGCCCGCGCCCGTGCCGGCCGCCTGCGCATCGTCGGCGACGGCCGGAACCGCGTCGACCTGGTCCACCTCGAAAACGCCGTCGACGCCCACCTCCTCGCCGAGCAGGCCCTCGCCCAGTGTCACTTAATACGTGACACTTTCACGCGCCACCCAGAGGCAGGAGAAGAAGAGTGTCACTTAATACGTGACACTTTATTGGGCTCTCAAGCGATGGAACAAGAAAAGTGTCACTTAATAGGTGACACTGTTGCGGAGCGGCGGCGGGCGGACGGCCGGGCGTTTTTCATCACCAATGGCGAGCCGGTGCGCCTGTGGGACTGGATCAACGATCTCCTTCGCGGGCTCGGCGAGCCGCCGATCACGAAACACATTTCGCTCCGGGCGGCGTCCGCCGCCGGCGTCCTTTGTGAAGCGGCCTGGCACGTGCTGCCGGTCGGCGGTGAGCCGCCGATGACCCGCTTTGTCGCCGCCGAGCTGGCCAGGGAGCACTGGTTCGACCTCACCGCCGCGCGCCGCGATCTCGGTTACGCCCCGCGCGTGAGCATGGCGGAGGGAACGGCGGAACTGATCGAGCACCTCCAGCGCGTAAACGCGTAACGGTCGCGCTACTTTTCAAATAGCTCGGCCAGGGCGTCCAACACCGTCTCGCTCGCAGTCGCATTGAGCTGGCCCAGTCGTTTCACCAGCCGCGTCTTGTCGACGGTTCGAATTTGATCGAGCACCACCTGGCCGGCTTTCCGCTGACAAGTGCAGGGCACGCGCGTGGGATAATCGCGCCCCGTGGACGTCATCGGCGCGATGATCACCGTCGCGATGGGCGCGTTCATCTCATCCGGCGAGATGACGAGGCATGGCCGCGTCTTTCGGATTTCGCTGCCGACAGTTGGATCGAGCACCACAAGCCATACGTCGAAACGCTGAACTACCATTGCCACTCCTCCACGTCGAATTGCGTGGCGGTCGGCGCGTCCTCGTGGACCAAATGGTCGTCTCCAGCCTTCGCCATAGCCTTGAAAGCATCGGCCCAGCCCGACCGCACCGCCGTTACCGGCCGCAGGATGAGCGCCCCATTTTTCGCCTGCAGTTCAACTTCGTCGCCAAAGCCGCATTGTTCCACCATCGCCTTGGGGATGCGAATGCCACGCGAATTGCCAATGGGTACGATTTTGGTGCGCATAGGCACAAAGTAATTACGGCTTCGTCCTCCGCAAGGCCGATTCATCCGCCAGTCCTAACCCGGATATTTCACCCTCTCCTTGCTAACGAATCCACACTCCGTGCGAAATCTCGTCCCGCATTCGCGGCCCTTTCGAATATCCGGGTTAAGGTCAAAACCGCTGGCGGTTTACCCGCCCCCGGCGGCGCCGAAGGCGACCAGGGTTTTGTTTTAGCCCGCAGGACCTGCACGGATCCGGCTGTCGCCCGCCCGAACGTCGTCGAACGCTCGATAAATTCTGTGGAGAGTGTGAAGAATGCGGGCTAAACATTCCGCTGCCGCACGGCCTCGAACAACGTGATGATCGCCGCCATGGCTACGTTCAGCGAGTCGGCCTGGCCCGCCATCGGGATGCGCACCGGCAGGTAGGCGTTTTTCAGCCAGAACTCGCTCAGCCCATATTGCTCGCTGCCCATGACGACGGCGAGCGGGCCGCGGAGATCCGCGGTCGTGTAGAGGGTCGCCGCCGCCGGCGTGGTCGCGACGATGCGCACCTGTTTCTCGCGCAGCCACGCCAGCACGCGCGCACTCTCCTCGACCACCAGCGGCACGGAAAATAGCACCCCGGTCGAGGCGCGCACGACGTTCGGGTTGAAAATATCCGTCACGGGATCGCACACGATCACGGCATCGCAGCCGGCGGCGTCGGCACTGCGCAGGATCGTCCCCAGATTGCCCGGCTTTTCGATCGCCTCGACCACGAGGAGGAAAGGCGCCGCCGGCAGCGCAAGATCGGCCAGCGCCCGCTTCCACTGCGGCGCGACGGCGAGCAGGCCGTCCGGACGTTCGCGATACGCGACTTTCGCAAAGGCGTCCTTCGTCAGCTCGAACAGCTGCGCACCCGCCGCCGCCGCCCCGGCCAGCAACGCCGGCTCGTTTTCGCCCAAAAACCATCCGGGCGAAAAGTACAGCTCACGCAGCGCGATGCGCTTTTCGAGGGCGCGCCGGATTTCGCGGTAACCCTCGACCAAAAACACGCCCGCCTCGTCGCGCGGCCGGCGGTCGCGCAGTTTCACGAGCTGCTTCACGCGCGGATTCTGGAGGCTGGAGATTTTTTCGGGTGCGCCCACGGAACACACGGAACACACGGAAATCGGATAAAAGACAAAATCCTTTTCCTCGCCGCAGCGGTTTTCGTGTGTTCCGTGTGTTTCGTGGGCCAAAAGAAAAAATTCAACAATCACCCCTTCGGCTACCACCAGGAGATCGAACTCGACATTGCCACGCTCACGAATCACGGGGTCGGCCTCGGCCGGGTAGCGTTGGCCGGGCATCCGGGAGTCGCGGCTCCTGCCGCGGAGCTTCCGCCGGCAAAACCCGGCGGGCCTGCCCTCCGGCCTGTCCGCCAACGCTTCAGCGACGGCGGAAGCCCTGGCGAAGGCGGTTGGGTCGTGATGGTGCCGTTCACGCTGCCCGGCGAAAGGGTCCGGGCCCGCGTCTTTCGCAACCACAAGAATTACTCCGAGGCCGATGTCATCGAAATCCTCACGCCCTCGCCCCACCGCGTCGCGCCCCGGTGTCCGCTCTTTGGCCGCTGCGGCGGCTGCCAATACCAGCACCTCGCCTATGCCGAACAGCTGCTTTGGAAACAGCGCCAGGTCGCCGAACTGCTCGAGCACATGGCCGGGGTGACGTTCGCCGTCGCGCCGGTCGTCGCCTCGCCCCGGGAGTTTGGCTACCGCTCGAAGATCACGCCGCACTTTCATTGCGGATCGCGGATTGCGGATTGCGGAAACGAATCCCCGATTCCAATTGGGTTCTTGCGGCAGGGCTCCCGCTTCGCCCTGGTCGACGTGCCGCGCTGCGAAATCGCCACCCCCGGGATCAACGAAAAACTCGCCGAGGTGCGGGCGGAAACGCGGAGAAAAATCGCAGCGGGAAACTACCGGCGCGGCGCCACGCTGCTGCTCCGGGACGCCCAAGGCGGCGTGACCACCGACTACGACGCAGTGATCACCGAAGAAATTGCGCTGGAAAATCCGCAATCCGCAATCCGCGATCCGCAATCGCTGACGCTGCATTTCCTCGCGCGCGATTTTTTTCAGAACAATCCCTTCATCCTGCCGGCGTTCACCCGCTACGTCCGCGAGCAGGCGGCGGCGAGCGGTGCGCGTTACCTGGTCGACGCGTATTGCGGCAGCGGACTGTTCGCGCTCGCCGCGGCCCCGGCCTTCGAGCGTGTTACCGGCATCGAAATCAGCGAGACCAGTGTGCGTTTCGCCCGCGAGAATGCCGCCGCCAACGGCGTCGCGAACGCCACCTTTACGGCCGGTGACGCTGCCGCGATCTTCGCCGGCCTCGAGTTTCCGCCGGCCGACACGGCGGTGATTATCGACCCGCCGCGCAAGGGCTGCGACGCGCCGTTTCTCGCCCAGCTCGTCGCCTTCGGACCGCGCGCCGTCGTGTACGTCTCGTGTGATCCCGCGACCCAGATGCGCGACCTGCGCCACTTCCTCGCGGCTGGCTACACCCTCACCGCCGCCCAGCCCTTCGACCTCTTCCCCCAGACGCGCCACCTTGAGTGCGTGCTCACCCTGCAGCGAACAAGCTTGGCGCAAACCTAATTGAAATCTGGGTAGGGGGCTAGTTTCCTGTAGCGGCGCTCTATGAGCGCCGATTTTCCCGGGAACGGCGGTCATAGACCGCCGTTACAATTTTTCAAACTGAGCCCCTTCAGCTCGACCAAACGCTGCCTCCGCATCACGGTTCTCGTGGTGTTCGCGGTCCTGGCCGCCGCC
>JACQWL010000445.1 GCA_016209255.1 Verrucomicrobiota bacterium | reverse complement strand
GAAGAAGGCTCCGAGTTACAACCTGCCGGATTTCCGACCCGGCTACACGCTCGTGCGCGTGCGCGACGGCGCGATGGAACTGCAGTTCAGGGTGGTCGGCGAGGATTCCAAGGCGCGGAAGAATCTCACGTTGCTTCGCGCCTGAACGGCGGGACCGCCTCAGGTTAGCGTTACCCGGTTAAATCCGTCACGGGAAATTCATCGGCTCTCAGAGCGGTTTGTCATTTAATGGATGACAATTAGGCTGAGCAGTTTTTTGCGAGGAATGGCACAGAGTAATGCGCGCGCTCAATCTTCCGGTCGCTCGCCCGCGGGCGCCATTTTCACGAGCTTCGGATCGAACCGCGCCAGCGGCTCCACCAGGTCCGCCTGCGCCGCCATCACCGCATGGATGTCCTTGTAAACCATCGGCACCTCGTCGAGTCCGGCGGAAAGCAGCCGCACGCCGCGCTCGGCGAGCACGCGGTGCGCCGCCTTCCAGTCGAGGCTTTTTTTCGCCTGCGTGCGGCTCATCACCCGGCCCGCACCGTGCGCGGCCGAGTCGAGCGCCGCGGCGTTGCCGCGACCGCGCACGACAAAACCGGGTGTCGCCATCGACCCGGGGATGAACCCGAGCACGTCTCGCCCGGCGGGGGTCGCGCCCTTGCGATGCACGACCACCTCGCGTCCGTCGTAAGTTTCCTGCCACGCGAAGTTGTGGTGGTTTTCCAGCTGCCAGCGCACCGCCGCGCCGAGATGCGCGACCAGGTGCCGGTGGATGCACGCGTGATTCGCCGACGCGTAACGGCCCATGAGTTCCATCGCCGCCCAATACTCGTGACCTTCCGGCTCTTTGAGTTTCAACCACGCCAGCCGCCCGTGTCCCGGGCGCTTCTTCTGCGCCGCCTTGCTGTAATAATCGCAGACCGCCGCGCCCGTGCCGCGGCTGCCGCTGTGGCTGAGCAACGCGAGGTGTTCGCCCGGCTCGAGTCCGAACCCGCCCTTCTCGATCGTCAGCACGCCGAACTCGACAAAGTGGTTCCCGCTCCCGCTCGTGCCCAGCTGCCGCCATGCCTTGTCGCGGTTTGCCTGCGTCACCGGGCTCACGCTCCAATCTTCCTCCATCACTTCGTGGTCGCGTGGGTGCTTGAATTCCACACCGACCCCGAAACGCGTTTCCTGCTCAATCGCGTGTGCCAGTCGCTCCGGCCGGTCGCGCAGCCACGCCACCGGCAGATCGAGCACCGACAGCATCACGCGGCACGCAATATCCACGCCGACCGCATAGGGAATCACTGCTCCGTCGGTTGCCAGCACACCGCCGATGGGCAGGCCGTAGCCCACGTGCGCATCGGGCATGAGTGCCCCGCGCACTGCCACCGGCAGCGCGCACGCCTCGCGCATCTGCGCGATCGATTGCGCGTCGAGATCCGTGCCCCACTGTCGCCACGGCGCTCCGCTCCGCTCCTCGCCTTCGCTCATGCCGCGATCATAACGCGCCGCCCCCGCCGCGCAACTCCACCCAGATTCGGCAGCTCATCACAGAGTACGCGGACCTTTTCCAGGACCGGGCCGGGAAAAAGTGGCTGCACAGCTGCAAACCCCAATTTCGGAAAACCTCGCAAGCGGAGCGCGCGGAGAAGCGGAGGAATCGGCGCTGCTCTCCGCGTCTCCGCGCCGCCGCGTGAAAGTCCGTCTCAAGCACTGAGCCCAAAAGACCCAGAAAGAGAAACCGCTAATCTTCGCTAATTGACGCTGATGAGGAGATTGAATCCGAATTCAACTTGGTTCGGCGATTCACCTAATCGGTGAATCGAAAGACCGTCGTTTCAACGGTTTTTCTCCATGGATTAGCGCGGATTAGCGGAGATTAGCGGTTAAACAACTGCCGGAAATAGGTTGGGAGGTTTCCTCCGCTTGCATCGGCGCGGCCTACGCCGGCTTGCGTTCGAAGAGGTGGGCGGAGTCCAGCACCTTCGACGACTGGCCGTCATGCACGGCGAACCGGCCGCCCTTCCACAGGCACGACGCGCCGTATTCGCCGCGCTTGTTGACCGCGTAAAAGCTGAGGTTGAACTTGGCCAGCTCCGCCTGATCGTTGCCGTAGCGGGCGGCCACGCGCTTCATGGCCTCGAGCGCGGCTTCCGTCGGCGACAGGCCGCGCCGCATGCCCTCGACCACCGTATGGGCGCCGTTGATGTAGATGCACTCTTCGCCCCGCCCCGTCGAACCGGCCGCACCGACCTCGTTGTCCACGTACAAACCGCAACCGATGAGCGGCGAATCGCCCACGCGGCCCGGGATTTTCCAGGCCAGCCCGGAGGTCGTGGTCACGCCGGAGAGGTCGCCCTTCGCATCCACGGCGAGGCAATTGATCGTGCCGGTGGGCGGATGGGTGATGACATCCTCAACCCAGGCGTTGAAGGCGATCGCCTTGGACGTGAGGTCGGCGTTCGAGTTTACACTTTTGAGGGATGGAACGGTGCGAATCGGACTCGGCCCCCAGGCATCGCCCGGATTCAAGCGTTCCTTCCATCTCAGCCACGCTTCGCGCGACTCCTCGGTCAGCAATTCCTCTTTCTTGAAACCGTGCTTGAGCGCGAATCGCAGCGCGCCTTCGCCCACCAGCAGAATGTGATCGGTGCGCTCGAGCACCACTTTCGCCACCTTGGAAGGATTCTTGATGTGCCGCAAACTGGCGACGGCGCCGGCGCGGCGCGACGGGCCGTGCATGACGCACGAGTCGAGCTCCACATCGCCCTCCTCGTTGGGCAAACCGCCATAGCCGACTGAGGTATCGTCGGGGTCGTCCTCGACAATATTGACGCCCGCGATCACGGCATCGAGGGTGTCTCCTCCCGCCTTGATAATCTCCATCGCGCGCGCGATGCAATTGATGCCGGCCGGCGTGACGCCGCGTTTCGGGACGTTGGCGCCGTTGGCGCTCGAAAACACCACCGGCCGCGCCGTGGGCGAAGCCGATCCCGCCCGCGCGTTTTGATTGGCAGCGCCCTGGGCAAACGCCTCCCGCCCGATGAGTGGCGCGCTCAAGCCCGCCAGCGCCGCGCCTTGGATGAAGTCCCGCCGTTTGATGTGTTGTTGGCTCATGTTGGAACGGAAGCCAGTTCGATGGTTTCCGGCAAGCCCTCTACCGCTCGTTGGCCGTGGTCTGGCCAACAATTGCTCGTTCAATGCCAATTAGTGCGCAGCTGGCGGCAGGTGTATGGTGTAAGATCGGGCTGTCGTTCTTTCGGCCAACTCGCGTCTGACCAAGCGCACGCCTCAGCGCAGTGCCAGCGTCCGCGCCGGTAATCCTGAACCAGGATGTTTTCATGAAGCCGAATACTTGGTCCCGGCCCGCGGTGAGCGCTCTCGCCGCCGCGGTCGCCTTGCTCGGTGCGGGTTGCGCCACCACGCACGAGGTGAAAGTCACGTCCATCTGCCGCCCGACTCCGGCGAATCGTGACATCGCATCCTTCAATGTCCGCACCCGGACTCGCGTGGCCGAGGAAGACACCCTCCGCTACAAGGAGGCCGTGCAGCACATCAGAACCGCGCTTTCCGCGAAGGGCCTTTACGAGGCCCCCACGGCGGCGTCGGCGGATATGATCGTCGAGATCGATTATGGCATCGCGCCGCCCCGGGTGAAATATGCCGAGCGTGAGCGGGCGGTTTTCGCCGTTCCCGGCCATCCGACCGATGGGCGACACCCGTGGGACCCCACCAAAGAAATGGTCGGCTACGAAAGCACCGTGTACCCCGTGGTCATCCGCGAGAAGCACCTCTCCATTTACGGCCGGGAAAACAAGCCGTGGGCAGAGGGCCAGCCCCCCGGGGAGATCTGGCGTGTTGAGGTCTGCGACGAGGATGAAAGCCAGGATCTTCGCGGCCACCTTCCGATCCTGGCATCGGCGGCGATGAATGAAATCGGCCGCAACACGGATGGCCCGACCACCACAACCCTCAGGGAAAACGACGAGGCCGTTCGTTTTATCAAGAAGGGGCTGTAGTGCGGCGGGGAATCCGAAACTGGGGCTTGATTTCACCGGGCGCCGTGCTCTGGATTCTGGGCAGCGGTGTGCTCAAGACGAGTTACGCGCTGTTTCTGCAGCGCAGTTATCGTTACGGCGATTTCTCGCTCGTCTACCCCCTCGCCCGCGGCACCGGGCCGCTCCTCTCGACGATCGCGGCCATGGCGCTGGGGTGACGAAATGCGGGGGTCCGCTTGAAATTGCCGGGCTGGTTTGCGTCCAACCTATGCAACGCAGTTGCGGAGCGAGAATTGAGGTGCAAGGTGAAAACCGATCCGCTTTTCTGGCCACTGCACCCCGACCCCCCATGACCCTTGCTCAAGTGATGTCCGAACTTGCCGCCAAAGGAAGCGCGGCCATCAAACGCATCTTTGCCCGGCACGGCGCCAAGGAGCCGTTCTTCGGCGTGAAGGTGGGTGATTTGAAGGTCATCCAAAAAAAGCTCAAAGGCGATCAGGCGCTCGCCCTGCAGCTCTACGCGACGGGCAACGGGGACGCCCAGTATCTCGCCGGCCTGATCGCCGACGGCCGCAAGATGACGCCCGCGCAGATCCAGGCGTGGGCGGATTCCGCGGCGTGGAGCATGATTTCCGGCACGATTGTGCCGTGGGTGGCGTCGGAACATCCCGATGGCTTCACGCTCGCCGTGAAATGGATCGATTCGCCGAAAGAGAGCGTTGCCAACTCGGGGTGGAGCACGCTGGGCGCGTTGGCGGCGGTCGTGCCCGATGACCGGCTCCCCGTGAAGCAGTTTTCCGCCTTGCTCGACCGCGTGGCCCGGACGTTGCCGACCTCGCCCAACCGCGTCCGCTATGCCATGAACGGATTCGTCATCTCCTGCGGCACGTATGTCGCAGCGCTTGGCGAAAAAGCCATCGCGACCGCGCGCAAGGTCGGCCGCGTCGCAGTGGACATGGGCGAGACCGCGTGTCAGGTCCCGGAGGCGGAAAGCTATATCATGAAATGTCGCCGCGGCGCCCCCGTCGCGCCCAAGCGCAAGACCGTGCGCTGCTGAACGGGGCAGGCATATCTCCGTTGCCTCAGCGCGACCGTTGTGCTGTCCTTTGCAGCGCCGCTCAAACTCCGGGCGGTTCGCTTTCCTCAACCCTGTCTTGAAATGGAGCGGAACATGAGCATGAAGACTGTTTTGAATTTCCGTGCACCGATCGCGTGCGCGCTCCTGCTGGCGTTCCTCATGGCCGCGTCGAGTGGGGGCCAAACAGTTCGCACCGGAGGAGACGCCCTCGAAGGAGTCGTCACCGGTCCAAACGGGCCGGAAGCGGGGGTGTGGGTGATCGCCGAAACGACCGACCTTCCCACCAAGTTCGTCAAGATTGTGGTGACCGATGATCGGGGGCGCTACGCGATCCCGGAGCTTCCGGGCGCCAGCTACGACGTGTGGGTGCGCGGTTACGGGCTGGTGGATTCGCCGAAAATCAAATCCGCGCCCGGCAAGACACTGAACCTGACCGCGGTGCTCGCGCCCGATGCGCAGGCGGCGGCACACTATTATCCGGCCGGCTATTGGTTTTCCCTGCTGCGCGTGCCGGGAAACGACGAATTCCCCGGCACGGGACCTACCGGCAACGGCCTTTCGCCTGCGATCAAAAACCAGGCGCAGTATCTCCGGCTGATCAAGTCGGGCAGCTGCATGGCCTGCCATGGACTGGGCAACCAGGCGACGCGGGAGCTCCCCGCACTGCTGCGCAACTTCGAATCCACGGAAAAGGCCTGGGAGCGCCGGCTGCAATCCGGACAGGCCGGCGGAAACATGATCTCGATGCTGACCCAGATCGGGCGGGAGCGGACGCTCAAGATGTTCGCCGACTGGACCGATCGCATCGCCGCCGGCGAAGTGCCGCCGGCGCCGCGCCGCCCGCAGGGGATCGAGCGCAACGTTGTCATCACGCAGTGGGACTGGGCCGACCCCAAGGCCTATCTGCACGATCTGGTCACGACCGACCGGCGCAATCCCACCGTCAACGCCAACGGGCTCATCTACGGTACACTGGAGCTCAGCGCCGATTACCTGCCGGTGCTCGACCCGGTGCGCCACGTGGCGAGCCAGGTGCCGCTGACCGTGCGCGATCCGGCCACGAAGCCGACCCCGCCGCAGATGCCGGCGCCATCGCCGTATTGGGGCGACGAGGTCCTCTGGACGAGCAAGGCCAACGTGCACAACCCGATGTTCGACGGACAGGGCCGGCTCTGGATCACGGCGACCGTGCGCCCGCCCGAAAACCCCGCCGTCTTCCGGAAGGGATCGAGCCTTCCGTCCGCGCAGGCGTTTCCGGTCAACAACGCGAGCCGCCACCTCGGCATGTACGATCCGAAAACCGGAAAGTATACGCCCATCGGCACGGGCTTCAGCACGCACCATGTGATGTTCGCCGAGGACGCGAGCAACACGGCCTGGACAAGCGGCGGTGGCCCGGTCGTCGGCTGGTTGAACACGAAGAAATTCCTCGAAACCGGAGACGAGGTGGCGTCGCAGGGTTGGACTGCCCTCATTCTCGACACCAACGGCAACGGCCGGCGCGACGACTACGTGGAGCCGAACGAGCCCGTCGATCCCACGAAGGACAAACGGATCGCGGCCGGCTTCTACGCCGTCTCCCCGGCGCCGGACGGCTCGGTGTGGGGTTCCTCGCTCGGCTACCCGGGTTCGATCATCCGGCTCAATCCGGGACCGAACCCGCCGGCGACCGCGCTCGCCGAGTATTACGAGTTGCCAGTGAACGACCGCGGAGAACCGATTGAGGGTTTCTCGCCGCGCGGGATGGACATCGACCGCGATGGGGTCGTGTGGGCGGCGCTGGCGAGCGGGCACCTGGCGAGCTTCGACCGGCGCAAGGTGAAAGGGCCGCTCAATGGGCCGAAGGCGACCGGCCAGCACGCGCGCGAAGGCTGGACGTTTTATCCCGAGCCGTTGCCGCAGATGCAGGGGGTGACGGGCCCGGGCAGTGCCGAAGCCAGCTACTACACCTGGGTCGATCAGTTCAACACGTTCGGTTTGGGCCGCAACGTGCCGATCAACACCGGCAACGAATCCGAGGGGCTGCTGGCGCTGAAGGACGGCAAATGGGTCATTCTGCGCGTCCCGTATCCGCTCGGGTTTTATACCAAGTGGGTGGATGGTCGGATCGACAACGCGGCCGCTGGCTGGAAAGGGAAGGGGCTGTGGGCGTGCATCAGCACGCGGGCGCCGTTCCACATGGAGACCGGCAAGGGCACCCCGAGCAAGGTGATGAAGTTTCAGCTCCGGCCCGATCCGCTGGCGAAGTGAGATCAGGAAAATCCTCGTTCGAGACGCCCGACGCGCTCGTCGTCAGCACGTCGGCTGCCAAGGAGGAAGTTTTCCACCACGGATCGCGCCGATAGCGCAGATAAATGCGACGCAATTGAAATCCATCCGGGTAATCGGCGTAATCTGCGGTAAGATAATCTGTGTTTCTGAGAATCGTAGCAACCGTGCACGAATTGACCCAAGCCCGTTGACCACGGATGGCACGGATTGAGTCGGCCTTGATCCGTGTTGATTTGTCTGACTATTCGCGCGCGGCGACCAATACGTTTGTCTCAGTCCTTGAGGCGGATTTTCACGCGGAGGCGCGGAGACGCGGTGAGCAACGCCGATTCCGCAGTGCGCTCCGCGTGAGAGGTTTTCCGAGATTGGGGTTCGCGGCTGCGCAGCCACTTTTTCCTGGTGCGGCCCGGGAAAAAGGCCGCGATACTATCCCTGACTTGTCGTTGCGCTGCGTACGCTTTTTCCAACCAATCTTCTCCGCGGATTACGCAGATCAGGATCGTGCTGAGGTAGAACCGCTAATTTGCGCTAATGCCCAGAAATCAACGGCGGGTTGGAGGCGTGCGTGCCGATTCGGCGGACTCAAGGCCCTCAGACTGTCGAGGGGCTTCGCCTAATCGGCGAAGCGCGAAAGTCGGCAAGTGGGTTCTGGAATTCTATTAGCGGAGTTTACCCGCCTGCGGCGGCGCCGAAGGCGACCCGGGATTAGCGAAGTTTACCCGCCTCCGGGCGACGCCAAAGGCGACCGGGGATTAGCGGTTAAAAACTGACTTGGTCGAGCGCCTTGGTTGCGGCCCCGCCTTGCGCCTGCTCCAAATCGCGGAGAAGCAGCCGGAAATCCTCCTCGCTCCTTGACCCTGCGAAGCCAGAAGGCAAAGTCTCCGCATGGAAGCGACTCTGGCCTACGCCGAAACCCATTTCCCGCAACTCATGCGTCATGTGAAAGACGGCGAGGAAATCCTCCTGCGCGACGGCGCGCTAGCGGTGGCGAAAATCATTCCGCTTCCGGCTTCACCCGCGACGGCGCGTCCGAAGGTCGGCGAGACGACCTCGGCTCCGGTGAAGTGGAACCCCGCCTCGTTTGTCGCGCTGGATGAAGCCGGCATGCACGAGCTGGGTTTGCTGTGAATCTGCTCTTCGATACCTGCTACACAGCCTCACCGTTGTGTCTCCCGACCAAGCTTTCCCGCCTTACAGCGTGCAAGTAGTTTGGTAGCCGACGTGGCCGATGACGGCCGAAAAAAAAGAGCGGGGCTTCATTCATGGCCATACCTTGACCTGCCGGGGCCGAAGACAACGTCCCGCCTGACAGCGTCCGAAGTTGGGAGAAAAACCGGCGTCAGTCCTCCGGCCCCGCCTTGCGCCTGCTCCAAATCGCACAGAAGCAGCCGGAAATCCTCCTCGCTTCAGCCTGATGCAGGCAGGCACTGACTTGGCACCGTTGAGGGCCCAGGCAAAGGGGCGCTGCCATCCGCATAGCCTGTCGCTCGTTCAAACGTGACCCCATCCGCTCCATCGGTTGGAAACAAACGGACCACTCCCCGCCGCCTCGCGCCTTGGTTCCAGTGCAATCAAGCGCCAAGTTGCGGCCTTGCGGCCCGTCGCTCGCGTGGCAGCAGACGCCCGACGCGCTCGTCATCACTACGCCCGCCGCGATGCCCTTCGCCACGGCGATCACCTCCAAAATTAAGTGAGCGTGAGTGCCCGTCGGCGCGCGTGAGGTCAGTCACATGACCCTTCGCTTGCTTCCACGCCGCTTTAGCGTCTTTTAAGTAGACTTGAATACTGTGGGCGATGAGACGTTCGAGCCACAGAATCGAGGGTGCGGTCTTGTTTCCGATCATAATGTCAAAGAACGCCGCATGCGGAATTCCGGCACATGTGCCTGCAAGCGACGCGTCCTTAAAAGGGTTCGCTGCGTGGACGTAGCCGCCGCGCGCATCCCAAGCCATCTCGATCGCTTCCTTTTCATTCTCTACTTTGAATACGCCGAGGATCTCCGGGTTGAACAGCGCTGGTGAATTGGCGTGGCCGGCGCCGTAGGTGCCCAAAAACTCACGAAACATCTGCCCTTTTGATTTTTGCCGAGTGTGTGGGTCCGACACGGCTGCAAGGGCAAGCGTTTTGGCCGCGTCATCGTTGAGTCCAAGTTCATGTGCGGTTTTCGCCACGTTTTTCGCTGCTGTGAATTGGAGCAGCTGTGCGTCCGGCCGCTCTTGCGTTTCCGCTGAAGCGATCGCGTCGGCGGCACATACCAATAGGAGATAACTCACGTCCGTCTGCGTGAAGAGACACTCAATCGCCCGGTGATAGAGGTGGGCGGCGTTAATTATTCGTTCGCGGTGCGGATGCTTTGCGAGGCGAAGGATAAAGTCGCGGAGTTCATCCGGTGAAACGCCGACAATCTCAGCGTTTGGATTGCGGAAAGTCGGTGCGCTGGCACCGTAGATGACCGTCAGTGGTAGTCGCGGCCAGAATCGCGCTTCACGCCCTTTCTGAATGATCGGCTGCGGCATCAGCGAACGCAACGGGGCTTTCGCGTAGTATTCTGGCAGGGTCACGGAGACACACCCCGCGACGGTGACGAGCCGACGCAGATAGAGCGTCAAAAGCGCCGCGACTTCATCCGCCGCTAATTCGTGTGGAGTCGCAGCCGACCTAATATTTTTCCCCTGCAAAGTTATAGACGCGACCTTTATCCAAGCGGCGAGTTCTTGAGGATAGTCGTCGTAAGAGTGGCCGACCTTCCAGAGCGGAAACGGTTCGTAGAGAAGAAGGCCGCCGAGTGACGATTTAAACGGGTCGCCTTCGAGCTCGGCATTGTAGGCGCACCCGCTGAGGGCGAATCGATATTCGTAAATGTCGCCTCCCGTCGACGGCTTTGGGTATTCAACCCAAGCCTCGATCATTCGAAGGAACGGTGAATCAGCTGGCACGGAAGAAGATGATACGACCACAGCTGCCTCACGCAATGAGTTAGCTATTCTTCGCTAATTTGCGCCTCGTCGGGTGGAAATGGGTCAGGGTAAGGATGGGGCCATGGTGAGGCTGCACTGTCGGGTCGCGTCAGGTCGTGCAAAGTTGTGTGCCCGGTCGCCGCGTCAGCCGGCCGCACGATTTT
>JACQWL010000443.1 GCA_016209255.1 Verrucomicrobiota bacterium | reverse complement strand
GTTCTGGCGTTCGCCGCGCCACCACGGGTTGAACTGGCGCAGCACACCGAGCCGTTCTGTTTTTGAACCGATCACGCTTAAAAACTGCCTAAAAGCATCCTATAAGGCAAGTATATATGGCTTGAATGTGGTTTTTAAGCACTTTCCACGTTCTCTTGGATGTTTTTGGTCGGGCGTCACACCGCGATATCCCCGCCCCAACAACCACATCGCGGCGTTGCGCCCACCGCGCCTCACCGGTTGAACGACTTCGTGAAATCCTCGGCCGCGACCTGGACGACCTTCTTTTCGTGCCGCGACTCGGCGATGAGCTGGTTGAGCTTTTTCTCCCAGGCCGCGCTTTCCATCGGCAGCTCGACGGTCTGATCGATGAGCGACGAATAGAGGAGCACGTTGGCGAGCTCGACCGAGCCCATCCCGTCGGCGCCGGGGGCGATCAGCGGCGTGCCATCGAGGATGGCATCGACGAAATTCTGGATCAGGATGCCGTGCGGATTGTTCGCGTTTTCGAACGGAATCTCGACGTTCCACACGTCCGGTTTCGCGAAGCCGCTCCTGGCCGCTTGGTTGAACTCGATCATGTCGGCGTCGTTGCGCGTGAAATTGATCCGGTTGTTTTCGACCACGATTTTTCCGCGGGTGCCGGTGAGCTCGAGGCGGTTGGTGCCCGGGGCCTCGCCGGTGGAGGAGAGGAAGACGCCCGTCATGCCGTTGGCCCATTCCAGGTAGGTGGTGATGTCGTCCTCGACCTCGATGTTGTGAAAACGGCCGAGTTTGCAGAAGCCGCGCACGCGCGCCGGCATGCCGCACAGCCACTGGAGCATGTCGAGCTGGTGGAGGCACTGGTTGAGCAACACGCCGCCGCCCTCGCCCTTCCACGTGGCGCGCCAGCCGCCGCTCGCGTAGTAGGCCTCGGTGCGGAACCAGTCGGTGATGATCCAGTTCACGCGCACGAGCTGGCCGAGGTCGCCGCTCTGGATGAGCTTGCGGATTTTCAGGTAACGGGGCTCCACGCGCATCTGGAACATGCCGGCGAAAATCTGCGTGGGATGCTGCTGGTGCACCGCGATCAGGCGCTCGGCGTCCGCCTTGTGCGCGGAGATCGGTTTCTCGACCATGATGTGCAGCCCCTTTTTCAGGGCGTCCATGCCAATGGTCGTATGCAAATAATGGGGCGTGGCGATGACGAGGGCGTCGATCTCGCCGGACGCGATCATCTCATCGCAACTCGCGAAGGCCTTGAGGTTGGGCCGGCCCTTGAAGGGCTCCAGGCTGGGCGCGAAGGCGTCGCTGACCGCCGTCAGCTCGCACCGCGCGATTTTCTTTTCCAGCAGGTAACCCGCATGGAACTTGCCGATGTTGCCCAGACCGACGATGCCGAGACGGACTTTTTTCATGGAGGGCGCGAGTATCGGCGCAGTTAAAAAATCCCGGCAAGCTCATTCGGTGCCGTTGAAGGCGGGCGCGATTCCTGCGCCCGTTGTCCACGGCGACCTGATGTTCTTCTGCACCGCGCACGCCGGGTCGTACCTCTTCCGGCTCGCGCGCGATCGGCCGGCGGTCGAAATCGTGTGGGAGCGCGGTCGCCGGCCAAGGAGCGATGACACGCTGACCCCCGTCATTCCCGATCCGCTGGTGATGAACGGGCTCGTGATCGGCGTCCAGACCGACGGCGAGCTCCGCTGTCTCGATCTCATGACGGGCAAGCGGCTTTGGGAAACGCTCGAGCCCATGCCCAAGGCGTGGCACGCGACCATGCACCTCGTGCGGGCGGGCGACTCGGGCGATCGCGCGTGGATTTTCACCGAGCAGGGAAACCTAATCCTGGCCCGGCTGAACGCCGAGGGGTACCATGAGTTGGCGCGCGCGAGGCTGCTGGACCCGACTGCGGAGCAGGGACCGCGCGGCCGGGCGGTAACCTGGTCGCACCCCGCCTTCGCCTATCGTCACATCTTCGTGCGGAGCGATCGTGAGCTCGTCTGTGCCGGGCTCGCGGCCCCGCGATGAACGCTTGGCGGCAACCGTGGCGGCCTACGTCGCGCCTGTCTGGCCGGGCGAGAAGAGCCGCGGGAAGTAGCTGTCGAGCACCTTGGCGGGCAGCGCCAGCTTGACGGGAGCTTTGGATGAGTCGGACGCCAGCGAGCCCGCGTCGATTGCCAGGCCGAGGGCGGTGCGCCCGGTCCTTTCGCTCGCGCCGACGATGCGGCCGGCCTCGCCGCGTGCGCATTGTCCGCGGGCGAGGGCTTCGCGGAGGAGGAGGAACACGCGGTCGGCTTCCGGCGCGATCACGGGATCGACGACGCGGACGTAGTGCTCAATGCGCCGCTCAAGTCCATCCAGGTCGAGAATCTGGTCCATGAAAACGATCTGGTCGATCATGACGGTGAGCGTGAAGTGGCAGAATTCCCAGAGAGCGCGTTCGCCGAGATGCCCGCGGCCATTGTCGCGCTACAAACCGCCAGAAAGTTGCGCGGCGGTTCGCTGTAACCCCGTGAATATCTTATCGTGCACCGCAGCCGGAAACTTTGGCGGAATCTGGCGGTTCACGCTCTCGATGGCGCGCGGCATTTGGGTGGCGATCTCCTGGAGTAGTGGGCCGGCGCTGCCCAATCCTGCCGCACGCGCAACGGCGTCCCAGTGCCGGGCTTTGATCTCGCCCAGTTTCCAGTGGGCGTTTTTGCTGCGCACGGCCATCGCGAGCCTGGCCTTGTGCCAGTCGAGGTGGTTCGGGCCGCGTCCGATGATCGGCCAAGCCGACAAGACGTCGTAGAAAGGCGTGAGCCGGCAGGTGCCGCCGCGTTCATGGAAGATCGAGAAGTTCTTCGCATGCCCGTCGGTCGCGGCGAGCAGCCAGAAGACGATCTGGGCTTTCACAAACGCCCGTTTGTCTTCGGTCGCTCGAACGCTGGTATCGAGCACGCGCAGGATCTCGCGCATCCCGGGCCCGCCATCGGATTCGTATTTCTTCGAGCCCGGGAGTCCCAGCGCCTGGCAAAAATCTTCCTGCGGCAACCTGGCGATCCACCCGGCCGGCTGCGACGCGCGGTCGAAACGTTCCACCGCGAGGACCCTTCGCGCGCCGAACTCAACCATTTCGCCTGAGGCCGTGGGCAGGCCAAACGCCCGCATCAGGCGCAGGCAGAGCCACTCGTTTTCGACCGAGTTCTGCAGGTCGACCTGAAGATGACCGATCAAACCGAGCGGCAGTTTTAGAATATGCGTCGTCGGCGTTGCCCCCAGTGGACGACACCATTTTCCGCGATGAAACAGCAACGCGGTCTTCTCCTGGGCACCGGCAATGGAGATGCGGAAATCGCCGGCTTCCTCCCGCCCCAGCACCCGCGCCCCGGAAAGGGAGGCGGCAATCTGCCGTTCAACCCCTTCGTCGGTCAGCGGCGCGGCCTCGATGCGATCAAAACCGGCGGGGGTTTCGTCCTCTGGCAACAACTGCACCGCACCGACGCAGTCCCGCCCAATCGCGGTCAGCAAATCGAACGCCCCGGTTGAGGACGTGGAAAACCGCGACCGAAGGCGGCTGCGGATGGTGTCACTGTCGGGCAGGAGGTTGTCGAAGTAGTTTGCGACCACGTCACCGCGGTGGGCGGCGTTGCCGGGAGTGAAGGGAAGCGACAGGGAGAGCGCGCGACCGGCCGGTGACTGCACCCAACCGGGCTCGTATTGCAGCCGGTGCGTGCCGCGCACCTGCGTCCAGGTGCCGACCCGCAGCCCGTTCATCCAAATCGAGAGGGTCGATTGCGGCATGGCCGGAGCTTGCCTGCTACCAGCCACCCTGGTCCGCCTTGGCGGCCAAGGCGGCGGCTTTGCGGGCCGCACCCTTTTTGGTCGCAGCCGGGGTGGCCGGTGGCGGCGTGTCCGGCATCTCGACAACAAGCCGGCCGCCCAGCGCAGCGACGAGACGGGCGATCTGATCGAAGGCGGTGACCCCAGGCGCGCTCTCGATTCGCGCCGCCCGCTTCTGATTCACGCCCAGCAACTGCCCGACTTGCGCCTGGCTGAGCGCCCGGGACTGCCGCAACCCACGCAGGACGGCACGGAGCTGTGGGGATGTGTTTACGGGATAATTCATGGCAAAAAAGTTACTACCTTGACGTAGTAAATGCAAGATACTACTTTAAGATAGTAACCGGCAATTACTATCTTTAGGTGGTATCCTTGCGCATTGCCGGGGTCACAGACCGCGCAACGCGGGTCGGCAAGTGGCGGGGCGGGGCGGGGCGGGGCGGGCCGGGACGCGGCGACGTCGGCCACCCGGCAGGCCGCCCCGCCGGGCAAGAATACAAGCCCGTCAATCGTTCTTCGGTCGGTCCATTCAGTTCTGGCCGGCGGGCTGCCGTTCGTGTAGCGACTGGTCCTGACATGAAATCCCCGACTCGCCCCTGCGGACGGAATCCCTGGTTCCGCGCCCTCCTCTTCCTCGTCATGACCGGCATCGCCCGCGAGGTTCGCGCGGCCGAGGCCGCGCCGCTCCGGGCCGGTATCATAGGCCTGGACACGTCGCACGTTCCGGCGTTCGCCAAGCTCTTCAACAACCCCAAAGCCACCGGTGACGTGGCGGGGATCCGCATCGTGGCCGGTTATCCCGGCGGCACGGACATCCCGGCCAGCCGCGATCGCGTGGTCAAGTTCACCGAAGACCTGCGAAAGACAGGCGTCGAGATCGTCGCTTCGATTCCCGCGCTGCTGCAGAAAGTGGACGTCGTGTTTCTGGAAAGCGTGGACGGGCGGATCCATCTGCAGGAGGCCATCCCCGTCATCCTCGCGGGCAAGCCTCTGTTCATCGACAAACCGGTCGCCGGCTCGCTCGCCGACGCCATCGCCATTTTCGATCTGGCGAAGAAGCACAACGTGCCGTGCTTTTCCAGTTCGTCGCTGCGGTATGACCCCGGCGTGCGGGGCCTGTTGAAGAACGAAACGCTCGGCACCATCATGGGCGCCATGACCTGGGGCCCCTGCTCGTATCAAGCAGGCATTCCCGACATGTTTTTCTACGGCATCCACGGCATTGAGCCGCTGTTCGTGCTCATGGGCCCGGGCTGCGAGACGGTCACCCGCATCCAGACGAAGGACACCGATCTCGTAGCGGGCGTCTGGAAGGGTGGCCGGATCGGCGCTTATCGCGGGATTCGCGGCAGCAAGGCCGAGTTCGGGGCCATGGCATTCGGCAGCAAGGCCATCGTGCCCGCCGCGCGAGGAGGGGTTTATGAGTCCTTGGGTAACGAGATCGGCCGCTTCTTCAAAACCGGGAAGCCACCGGTGACGGCCGAGGAGACCCTGGAAATTTTCGCCTTCATGGAGGCCGCCGACGAAAGCAAACGACAGGGGGGAGCACCGGTGTCCCTGGCCAGCGTGATGGCGAAAGCGAAGGCGCAAGCGGCCGCGAAGGCGATCAAATGACATGAGCTGCAGTTCCCGGCTGATCTCACCTGCTTCGGTGTGGGCCATGCATCCCACCGGCGCCGCCGGAATTCTTCCGCCCGTGCGCACGTCCCGAAAGGGCCGCGGGTCCGCGGCCCACTGATCACCCTCCCCATCATCTTATGCCAAACCTCACCCGCCGCCAGTTTCTCGAAGATTCCATTCTCGTCGCGGCCGCGGCTGCGACGGCCTCGCTTCCCCGGTCGCTCGGGGCGGCGGAACCGCGGGCCGTGAGCGCCAACGACAAGATCACCGTGGCCATCCTGGGCTGCGGCATCCGCGGCAAACAGCACGCGAACGAACTGACCAGGATGCCGGACTGCGAGATTGCCTACGTTTGCGACCCGGATCGCGATCGAGCTGCCGCCCTCGCGGCCGACCTCGAAGCCAAGGGGCGCCCCCGGCCCAAGGCCGTGCAGGACCTGCGGATCGTGCTTGGGGACAAGTCGGTCGCCGCCGTCTTTGTGGCGACGCCGAACCACTGGCACGCACTGGCGGCCATCTGGGCCATGCAGGCCGGCAAGGATGTCTACGTTGAGAAACCGGTGAGTCACAACATCAGTGAGGGCCGCCGGATTGTACAAGCGGCCCGCCAGTTCGGCCGCATCTGCCAGGGGGGAACGCAGAACCGCTCCAACCAGGCGCTGGCGGCGGCCATCAGGTATATTCACGACGGCAAGCTCGGCGAAGTGAAACTGGCCCGCAGCATTGTCTACGGCGGGCGCGGCTCCATCGGCGGACCCGGCCAGTATGAGGTTCCCGCGAGTGTGGACTACGATCTGTTTGCCGGCCCGGCGCCGATGAGCCCGCTGACGCGGCCAAAGTTTCATTACGACTGGCACTGGTTTTGGAACACCGGCAACGGCGAGTTGGGAAACAACAATATTCACTCGCTGGACATCTGCCGCTGGGGTCTCGGCGTCAAAGGGCTGGGCCGCTCCGTCATCAGTTACGGCGGACGGCTCGGGTACACGGATGCGGCGGAAACGCCCAACACCCAGGTGGGAATTCACGACTTCGGCGGCAAGACGATCGTGACGGAAACGCGCGGGCTGAAGACGGCGCCCTTCAATCCGAATTTCAAAGGGGGCTGGATCTTCGTTGGCACCGAGGGCATCATCTCCGGCACGTCGTTGTTCGACCCGGCCGGCAAGCTGGTCCGCACCTTTGAGGGCAAGTCGGGAAGCCATTTTGCCAATTTCCTGAAGGCCGTGCGGAGCCGGAAAGTTTCGGAGCTGAACGCCGACATCCTGGAGGGCCATCAATCGACCGCACTCTGCCACGTCGGCAACATCTCCTATCGACTCGGCCGCCCCTCCTCGCCCGACGAGCTGCAGAAGGAGCTGAGCCAGCTGAAAGTGCACGACGATGTGCTGGAGACACTGGACCGGACCCGCCGGCACCTGGCGGAAAACGGGGTTGATTTGGAGAAATCCAAACTGACCCTCGGCCGCGCATTGCGGCTCGCTCCGGACAAGGAAAAGTTTCTGGACAATCCGAGGGCCGACGCGTTTCTCACCCGCGAATACCGCAAGCCGTTCGTCGTGCCGGCCGAGAAGGAAATATACGCGACGTCATGAATTTTCCCCGATCGTGGAGGGTCGGGCTCCGTCGAGGCCACTTCGTTGGCGGTGGTATTTCGGCCTCGGCGGAGCCCGGCTTTCCTGTGGTTGCGCAAAATTTCATGCCGCCGTGTATCAGCGATTGCCGGACACCTTCCGCGCGAGTTCGTGGACTTTTCCCACGATGAGTTCCTCCACCGAAGGATCCCAGATATTGGGGTGGATGATTCGCCAGAGGGTCGACTGATAGTACGTCAACGACCCGCCGCCCTCGTAGCCACCCTCCTCCCAGATGCGACGGCTCGGAATGTAGCCCAGAAAGTCATTGCTGTACCCCGCCACCCAGACGGCCGGACCCGGCAGTTCCCGCTTCAGCCGGTGGGAAAAATCCACCACCGTCTCGCTGGCCAGCGCGACCAACGTCAGGTCCTTCCCGAATTGCAGCACCTGCACTGGATAGGAATAATTCGCGGGCAACCGGCCGTCGCGATCCAGAATCTCCAACAGGACCTGCGCATATTCGCGATCCGCCTTGGCTTTGGAAGCGAGCCGCTCGTTGAGCTGGCTCCGGGTGGGCGCTGGGAGATAGGGCAGCGCAACATTCTCCATCACCGCGCGCAAGGGGCCGGAAACCGGTCGCGGAAAAGCGTTCAGCCCCGCTTCGACTGCGGAGGCGAGGGTCTGGCCGTGCAACTTCGCCAAATCGATGGACGTTCGTCCCGGACTCGAGTTGTGGCGCGGATAGGGATTCTGGTCGCCGGCACAACCGAGCATGAAGAGCGCCACCGTTCCCGGATAGGTGGCTTCGAGCGCGGCTTGGGCGAAACCGGCGTAGTCGCCGTGAAAAATGTCCTCGCCGCTGGTCGTGTTGTGACACGCATATCCGAACAAGACCGCCTGCATTTTCCCGTCCGGGGTCTTCACCTGCAATATCGGAACGTCGTGGTCGACCGGTCCGTCAGGATTGGGCACCTTGCCGTGCCGAAAATCGGCGGGGGCGAGTTTGTAATTGGCGCGGCGGTTCATCGCAATTCCCGCTTTGGCCTGCCCGAAGAAAAGCGCGGCCGGTTCCCGGCGGGCGAGTGCCTGACCAACAACCGCGACCAGGCGCTCCTCGGTTTCCGCCTGATAAGCTGCGACTTTTTTCGCCCGGTCCGCATCGGCCTTGCTCAGAGAGGTTTCGACCCCCCGCAACTCGGGACCGCAGTGCGTGTGGGAAGCATTGATGAGGAGGTTCTCCGGGAAAACGCCGTATTGCTGCTGGACTCTTGCCTCCACCCCCTGGCGAAGCACCCGCGGAATGCCCAGGAGATCGGTCGTGACGATGACCACCACGCGGCCCGTCGCATCCTCCAAAGCCAGCGCCTTGGCGTTCATTTTCAGGGCGACGCTGTTCGCTGGCCGCGTTCTCGATCCGTAGCCCGACATCCACATCGGAAGGTCCGGCGTAATCTCGATCGCAGCGGCGCCGACTTTCCACTGACCGAAGGCCGGCGCGGCAAGAGTGGCGGCGCAAATTAGAAAAGCCGCCAATCGAAAATACAGAGATCGCAGACGGATCATACTTGAGAGGGGTTTGGGTTGGGGCCCGGCGTGATGCCAGCGATCTAGCCCTTGGTCCGAGAATGGCCAGCCGAACTTGTCGGATCCGCGCCGCATTGACATCCGGCCATTCCCGAAGGCAGGGTTTGAACCATGTCCCATCAGTGGATTTCTGCGGCGTTGCTGGCGCCGGTCATTGGTTTCGCCCAGCCGGCGGAAACGGCCACGCCGGGAAAAGATCTGCGGTTGACGTATGTCTCCAGCATCGACCAAACCGAGCAGCCCTATCGGGTTTACGTCCCCAGTTCCTACGACGGCCAGCGGCCGATTCCGTGCGTGATCGCGATGCATGGGACCGGCGGAAATGAGTCCAGTTTGTTCGAGGACAAACGGATTCCGCCCGACACCTTCAGGCGGGTGGCCGAGAAGCATGGCGTGTTAATGGTGAGCCCGCTGGGCCGCGGAACCACCGAGTATCGCGGCATCGGGGAAAACGACATCTTTTGCGTGCTGGCCGATATCCGGAAGCGCTACCGGATCGACGCGGAACGGGTGTACCTGACCGGCCAGTCCATGGGCGGAACCGGCGCCTCGTACCTCGCGCTGCATCATCCGCATTTGTTTGCGGCGGTCGCTCCGCTCGCCCCGGCGTACAGTTTTCCCTGGCTCGCGGCCAATTTGAAGCATGTGCCATCGTGGTGGATCCAAGGCGCAAAGGATGCCGGGTTTTATCTGGTGGGCGCCGGCGTGGGCATCGACCGGATGCGGCAGCTCGGCGTGCCGGTGAAACGCGATCTGATTCCGGGCGAAGAGCACCCCGCCGGCCTGCAACGCATCGACGAGGTCGTCGCTTGGCTCGTGGGCCACCAGCGGGTCTCACACCCGCGTGAGTACGTTTTCGAGGTGGACACGCCTTTGCACGGCCGGGCGTACTGGACCGCCGTGGACGCCATCGCCGAACCCGGGAAGATGGCCTCCGTGCGGGCCAGGGCGGAAGGGCCCCAGCGCGTCCGTCTCGATTTGGAGAACGTCGCTTCGCTGGCCTTTTTTCCAGATGCGCTGGTGTTCGATCCCGCCAAGCCTCTGGCGGTCGTTGTCAACCAGACCGAGGCGTACTCCGGCATGCTTCCGAGCGACCGGCAATTGCGTCTGGTGGCGAGCGGAAAAACGTGGAAGGCGGCGGTCGAACCGCGACAAGACGAGGACTTGACGGCGTATCGCACGCATCCGGTCGCCGTGGCGCCCGCGGCCCTCGACAACCGGGGAACCGAGTCGCTTCTGGCCAACTGGATAACGGACGCCATGCGGGATGCGACCGGCGCCGACATCGCCATCTACAATCGCATGCACGACCGGGGCCTGGGGATTCCCCAAGGCACAGTCGATATCGCGGATCTCATCCAGTGCAGCCGGCCCTTCGATCAGTATCTGGTCACGGTCCGGCTCACTGGCCGCGACCTGTTGGAGATTCTCGACGCGAACGCAGCGGAGGCGAAACGGCCCGCGGGCCAGCCGCCGGTGCAACCGGCCAGTCGCTTGGTGCAGATTTCAGGGGCCCGCTATACTTTCGATCCGTCGCGCCCGGCCGGGCAGCGTATTGTCTCGAGCAATCTCGACCCGGCGCGCAGCTATACTGTCGCCATGGAAGGCCAGGTGGTCGAACGCGAAACCGTCCTGCTGGCCGGCCGGTTTCGAAAACTGGAGTACAAGTACACGAATACCGCGTTCACACTTGCCCTGTACGGTTACGCCGCAAAGCTGAAGAAAATCGAGGCCCGCGCCGAGGATCGCGTCCGGCAGGTTGGGCGGTAGGCCGGGCATTCCCTTGGTGACAGCGCAGAAATTTCACCTCCAGAAACAAACACCTTCGGGAAAAATTGATCCGCGGGTACGAGCCTGCTGGCAGGCGATTCCAGGCGCGCCAACAAATGACGTATCTCATCGCCTGCAAGCCGGCTCCTACCTCCAGCCAATTAAAGTAAATCCATCGCGGCTTAATGCCGCTCCTTCAGGAGCAATAATCGAAAAGTAGAATTGTCGGAGTAATTCCAACCTCATCCCCCAAGGACAACATGCCAAGAAAATCCCTGACCCTCCGTTTGTACTGCGCGCTCCTGGCCGCCATCATCGGCGGCCCCTATAGCCGGGACGCCGGCGCGGGTGAAGCCCGGGCGCTGCCGCCCGATGACGGCAAGTTGCGGATCATCGTATTCGGCGCCCATCCCGACGATGCCGAGTATAAGGCGGGCGGTACCGCGGCGAAATGGGCCCGGCTCGGGCACCACGTCAAACTGGTCTCCGTCACCAATGGCGACATCGGGCACTGGAACCTGGCCGGCGGCCCGCTCGCGCAGCGCCGGACGGCCGAGGCGAAGGCAGCCGGCCGGCAGCTTGGCACCACCAGCGAGGTGCTGGACATTCACGACGGTGAGATCCTGCCGACCCTCGAGCATCGCCAGAAGATCACCCGCTTGATCCGCGAGTGGAAGGCAGACGTGGTCGTTTCGCACCGCCCTTGGGATTATCATCCTGACCACCGTTACGTGGGTATCCTGGTTCAGGATGCGGCCTTCATGGTGACGGTGCCGTTCTTCTGCCCCGACACGCCGTTCATGAAGAAGAACCCGGTGTTCCTCTTTTCGAGCGACCGTTTCCAGACACCCTATCCCTTCCGGGCGGACATTGCCGTGGCGGTCGACGACGTGTTCGAGAAGAAGCTCGATGCGATCAACGAACTGGTGTCACAGGCGTATGAAGGCGGGGCGGGCGGAAGCGAGGAACACATGGCCACGGTCCCCCCGGCGCGCGATCCCGCCGGCCGCCGGGCCTGGCTCAAGACCAGCTGGACCGCCCGCCAAAGCGGCGAGGCGAATCGCTTTCGCGAGGCGCTCGTCCGCTGGTACGGCAAGGAGCGCGGCAGCGCGGTGAAACTCGCCGAGGTCTTCGAGATCTGCGAATACGGCCGTCGTCCCGGTCAGGACGAGTTGAAAAAACTGTTTCCGTTTTTCGACTGATGGAAAATTCGCCCTCAGCCGTGTCCAATCAGCCGCCAGATCTGATTGGCCCACGGAACACACGGAAAACACGGAAGCGAAACCGCATCAACCCCCACAATCGCGCTTGGACGAGCGCACTATTCGGTACGCGAATTCTTTTTCGAAGTGTCCATAGATCGCTTTTTCCGTGTGTTCTGTGTGTTCCGTGGGCAGCCCTTGCTGAATCGATGGCTAACACCAACGCCCTGACGGCGGCAGCCACACTTAAATTCATATGATTCGATTCCTCACTTTATGGGCGTCCATCGCGGTCGCGGTTGCGGCGGACACGTTTGAACCCTCGGGCATCCTCCTGACCTGGCAGCGCGATCCCACCACCACCATGACCATCGACTGGCACTCGGTCGACGGGGAGAACGGCGACATCGATATCGTTCCGAGCGTGGCCCAGCACAAGGTTCCGATCACGATTCCGGTGGTTTCGCGCCCGCGGGCCGCCGTGCTGGAATACAGACAGGCGGGGCAGACGCGATGGATCCGGACGACGGGGAAAAGCGAACCGTTCCCGTTTGTCGAGGAGCGCATGAGCGGCCTGCACCGCGACGGCTACAGCCAGCCCTTTCCCCCGCAGGGACGGACCATTCACCGCGTCGAGTTGACCGGACTGCTGCCCGACTCCCGTTACGAATTTCGTTTTGACGAAAGCGGCAAGGCTCACCGCTTCCGCACGCTGCCCAAGACACTCACACGGGAGGTGCGCATTGCGATGGGCGGCGATGTTGGCTACGGAGTCTGGACCGAGCGGATGAATCGCGTGGCGGCCTCCCATGACCCGGATTTTGCCGTCTGGGGCGGCGACATTGCCTACGGCGACGGCGAGCGGCAGCGACTCGGACGCTGGTACGGTTTTTTTGAATCACTGACCCGCTCCCTCGTCGGCAAGGACGGCCGGCGGATTCCCGTCGTAATCGGCATCGGCAACCACGAAACGTTCGGAGGTTATTATGCAAGCGCGAAAGTCAAGGAGGCGATTGGTGGTCCTTATGTACAAAACGACGCCACCCGGAAAAAGATTTCCCCGTACTTCTACAGCTTCTTCGCGTTTCCCGGGCAGCCCGGTTACAACGTGCTCGATTTCGGCGATTATCTGAGCCTGATCCTGCTCGATTCGGGTCACAACAACCCGATTGAGGGCGCGCAAACCGCCTGGCTGGACGAGACGCTGCGCGCCCGCGCGGTGGTGCCCCACGTTTTTCCCGTCTACCACGTTCCAGCCTTTCCCTCACTCCGGGCTCTCAATGACCCGAGCGTAGCGGGGGCGCGCAAGCACTGGGTGCCGGTGTTCGAAAAGTACAATTTGCCGGTGGTGTTTGAGAACCACGACCACAATTTCAAGCGGACCTACCCGATCCGAAACGAAAAGAAGGATCCGGAAAACGGGGTGGTGTATCTGGGCGACGGCGCCTGGGGCGTATTGGTGAGCGGCCTGGCGAAGGATCTCGACCAGCGGTGGTATCTGGAAAAGACGGAGCCCGTGAACCATTTTATCCTCGCCCGGCTGAACGGTCCCTCCGCTCAATTCGAGGCCATCAACATCAAGGGCGAGACGATCGACCGGTACACCGCCCGCCGCCGGTGAGGGCAAGATGTTGCGGCGGCTGAACGCACCCGCGTACCCAATCGGGCGCGTGGCCCGACGAAGCTGCCGGGAGGTAGGAGCCTGCTTGCAGGCGATTCGAGACGTTGTCCGTCGTTGCGCGGTAAAATCGCCTGCAAGCAGGCTCCTACAAAATCACGGATGTGCTTCAGCTTGTCCGCGAACTCGAATTAAACCCGGTAGAACTCCTCCGCGTTGCGCACATAGATCTTGTGCAGTTCGTCCGGCGAGCAGCCGTGCAGCGCGTCGTCGAGCGTCGCGACCCAGCGGGGGTAATCGGCGGCCTGCGTGCTCACCGGCCAGTCCCCGCCGAACATCACACGATCGCCACCGAAACACCCGACTACATGATCGAGGTAGGGCCGGAGGTCCGCGGGCGTCCACCGCTCCAAGTCGGCCTCAGTCACGAGGCCGCTGAGCTTGCACCACACGTTCTCAAATTGCGCGAGTTCGCGCAACTGGGCGCGCCACGGATCCAGCAGACCGGCCTTGATGTCGGGCTTGCCGATGTGGTCGAGGATGAAGCTCACGTTCGGACACTGCCGCACGAGCTTGAGCGCGTTGGCCAGCTGCCGGTGGTTGATGCAGAGGTCGAAGCTCAGCCCGTGGCGCGCCAGCAGCTGCACGCCGCGCACGAAATCCGGCCGCAGGCAAAATTCCATGTCCGGCTCGAACTGGATGATGCGGCGGATGCCCTTCACGAGCGGATTGGCCGCGAGCCGCGCGAGGTCGGGCCCGGCGGCATCGCCCTTTTCGAGCGGCGCCCACGCGACGATGCCGCGGATGCGCGGATCCTCGCGCGCGATGTCCGTCACCCAGTCGGCCTCCTGCTGATATTGCGCAACGTCGCACTCGCATTGGAGAAACACCATCTTCGCGACCTGCACCGGCCCGCACGCGCGACGGAAGTCGGCAATGAGATGGCTTCGGTTGAGCAGCGGCACACCGGCCAGCCACGGGTAGCGTAGGCGGCCGAGGTCCCAGAGGTGAAGGTGCGTGTCGATGATCGGGAAGTTTGGCATGATGGACGTGGCGGTTCGTGAGTCTGACTGGAGCTTGGTGCCTGGCGTTTGGAGTTTCCTTCGCAGCAGCATGAACCTCCGGGTCAGCGCGAGCCGGCGATGGCGTGGCGGGTGGAGTTGTTCATCGGGTGGAAGTAGGGCCGGTTTCCATCCCGGCCTCAAGCGTTGCCGAGGATTCTCCTCGCCAAGCGAAAAGCGTTTTCGCTCGATTGGCCTCCACCCCCACCGCCCAAATCGAATGAACGGCTACTTCAACCTCGGCGACTGGTTCGTCATCCTCGTCTACCTCGGCGGCATCGTCGGGCTCGGAATGTGGTTCGGGAAGGATCAGCGCAACACGCGCGATTATTTCCTCGGCAGCCGCAACATCCCCTGGTGGGGCATCGGGGTGTCGATCGTCGCCGCCGAAACGAGCGCGCTGACGATCATTGGCGTGCCGGCCATCGCCTACGGCTCGAACATCATGTTCATCCAGATGATCGTGGGCTATGTCATCGCCCGCATCATCCTGGCTGTCGTGATGGTGCCGCACTACATGGCCGGCGAGATTTATTCGCCCTACCAGTTGCTCGAGCAGCATCTCGGCCGCGGACCGCGCCGGCTGGCCGGGGCTTTTTTCCTTTTTCTCGAAACGATGGCCGCGGGCGTGCGCGTGTACGTGGCGTGCATCCCCATCCGCCTCATGCTCGGCGAACAGGTGTGCAGCCTGGGCGGCGTGGTGGACCCGATCCTGGGGGCGATCCTGATCTTCGTCGGCCTTTCGCTCATCTACACCTATATCGGCGGCGTCAAGGCCGTCATCTGGACGGATGCGGTGCAGTTCGGGCTGTTCCTCGCCGGCGGACTGTTCGCCCTCTTCTACATCCCGACGCTGGTCGAGGGCGGTTGGAGCGCCGCGATGGCACAGGCGGGCGAGGCGGGAAAGCTCACCTGGCTGAACACGGCCTTCACGTTTTCCGCGCCGTTCAACATCTGGATGGGCGTGATCGGCGGCACCGTGATGGTGCTCTCCACCCACGGCGCCGAGCAGCTCATCGTGCAACGCGTGCTCGCCTGCCGCGATGTTGCCGACGGCCGGAAGGCGCTCGTCCTGAGCGCGGTGCTCATCTTCCCGCTGTTCCTGATTTTCCTGCTCGTCGGCGTGATGCTGTGGGTCTTCTACCAGAGCCACCCGTTTCAGATCCCGCTGCCGGAGGCCCGCCCCGGCATCAAGTCGAACGACTTTATTTTTCCCATCTTCATGATGACCGAAGTGCCGCACGTTTTGAAGGGTTTCCTCATCGTGGCGATCCTCTCGGCGGCCATGTCGTCCATCAGCTCGGCGATCACGTCGCTGGCCTCGGTGTCGACGATGGATTTCATCCGGCAGATGGTGAAGGGGCGGGACGAGGAATATTTTCTCCGCTTCAGCAAGTACTCGACGGTCTTCTGGGCGGCGGTGCTGGTGGGCGTGGCCTGGGTGTCGCGCGAGGTGCAGTTCGTGCTCAATGCCGCCTTCTCGCTGCGCGGGCTCACCAGCGGGGCGTTGCTGGGCGGCTTGATTCTCGCGCTGTTTTGGCGGCGCGTCGGTCCACGCGCGGCCATGGTGGGGATGACGGCGTCGCTCGTCGTCATGAATCTCATCTACTGGCCGCCCAACATCCCCGGGGTGCGAGACGCGTGGCTGAAACTGTTCGGCGCCGAGGTATTCTGGCCGTGGTTCACGCTCATCGGCACCTGCGTGACGCTCGGCGTGGCGGGGGCGGTGCGGGCGCTGTGGCCGGAAAACAAGGCCGGGCCGCAGAACGGCTGAATCCAATCCCGGCGGTTGCTAGTCTGAAACCGCGAAGGAAGAGTCCTCCCGGGGCACGGCCCGGGATCTTCTGCAAAGCCGATTCCGATCCAAATGGCGTCGTCTGAGAAGTGTCACGTATTACGTGACACTCTAACCAAAGTTCCCTCGACGACCGCTGCGTAGTGTCACTTAATACGTGACACTTTGCGCGAGGCGGCAAAACTGCGGATGGGTCGGACGGAACAGCCCTTGGGGCCAGACGCGGCCGACCGGACCGGGTTTCGCTTGGCGAGAAGTCATCCATTAGAGGCCACCCCTGGAGTGAGAGGCATCGGTTTTGCGCCCGGCCGGCGATTGACACGTCTGGCCCGGCCAGATAGGCACAGGACCGGGATCGCCGGTATCCCTGTGAGGCAGACCGCCTCCGACCGCGAGCCGCCCGAGTTTCAACCGCCCTACCCGGAGGAGAACATGGCCAAGAAAAATGCGAAAAAGCCGGCCCGCGCACAGTCGGAGGAGCCGTCGGACAAGCAACTGGGAAAGCCGTCGGAAAAACAGCCGGAAAAACTGTCGAAAAAGCAGAAAAAGAAGTTTTTCCAGAAGGAACTGGCCCGCCTGCAGATCGAACTCGTGAAGCTGCAGGAGTGGATCAAGGCGCAAGGATTGAAGGTGGTGGTGATTTTCGAAGGTCGCGATGCCGCCGGCAAGGGCGGCGTGATCAAGTGCATCACGCAGCACCTGAGCCCGCGCATCTGCCGGGTGGCGGCGCTGGCCGCGCCGACCGAGCGCGAAAAGACGCAGTGGTATTTCCAGCGTTACGTCCCGTATCTGCCGGCGGCCGGGGAAATGGTGCTGTTCGACCGGAGTTGGTATAACCGGGCCGGGGTCGAGCGCGTGATGGGATTTTGCGCGGATCACGACGTGGCGGAGTTTTTTCACTCCTGCCCGGAATTCGAACGCATGCTCATCCGTTCCGGCATCGTGCTCCTCAAGTATTGGTTCTCCGTCAGCGACGAGGAGCAGGAGCGCCGGTTCCAGAGCCGCATTCATGATCCGACCAAACGCTGGAAGCTCAGCCCGATGGATCTGGAGTCGCGCCGGCGGTGGGTGGATTACTCCCGGGCCAAGGACGAGATGTTTGCCTACACGGACATCAAGCAGGCGCCCTGGTTGGTGGTGAACGCCGACAGCAAGAAGCGCGCGCGGCTCAACTGCATCCGGCATTTGCTGAACGCGATTCCCTACAAGGATCTGACCCCGAAGCCGATGAAACTCCCGTCGCGCGAGAACAAGAGCAGCTACGTTCGACCGCCAATCACGGACCAGACGTTCGTGCCGGAGGTGTATTGAAAGACGGTCGGTCTTTCAGCCCAGATTCGGCAGTTCGTCACAGAGAACACAGAGGCAATGCATGAGTTCACAGAGAGTTGAAATGGCGGAATTGGGCTTCACGATTGCACCCATCGGGTGAATTCATCCAGAAAAGCCCGCCTACGCCCGATCATTTCTCTGTGTTCTCCTACCGCGCTCTGTGCCCTCTGTGACCTGCCTCAACGGCTGATTCCAAGCTCAGGCTCTGCCCGGCGCGGAGGCGGGCTACGCCTCGTTGTCGAGACGCACGGCTTCGCGCAGTTCGTCGAGGAAATTGGGCAGGGCGGACTCGACGCGGTTCCAATTCGAGATCAGCGGCGCACCGAGCGGGTCATCCTGGAGCCCCTTGGAGGCGAGCCGGATGCTGCGCACAAAGGTGGCCACGGCGGTCTCCTCGTCGTGGCGCGGGTATTTGAGGCCGTTGAGCGCGGAGTCGGCGGCGTAAAAGCGGAGCGTGTCCTCGGCCTGGCGCATGTAGGCGCTCATGAGCGTGTCGAAGAGGCCGGTGTCGAGTTTGATCCCCTCGGCGGCCATGCGCTGGAAAAAGGCGCGCGCGATGTCGGACGCCATCTTGTTCAACCCGCGCTCGGGATCGCGCACCGAGAGATCCTGGTGTTTGTGGTCGTAGTTGTCGCAGAGCTCCGACTGGCAGATGGCGCGGGGCGCGCAGTTGCGGATCACCTCCGAAAGCATGCCGACCTCGAGCGCCCAGTCGGCGGGGATGCGGACGCGGCGGACGAGATCGAGGTCCATCGCAAACTCGCCGGCGAGCGGGTAGCGAAACGTGTCCATGTAGACGAGGTAGGGGTGCTGGCCGAGGATGCTCTTCAACGCGCGCAGCAGCGGCGTGACGAGCAGGCGCATGACGCGGCCGTTGAGGTGCTCGGTCACGCGGGCGTAGTAGCCCTTGCAAAAGTCGAAGCCGAGGCTCGGGTGCGCGACGGGGTAGCAGAGGCGGGCGAGCAACTCGCGATTGTAGGTGAGGATGTCGCAATCGTGCACGGCGACCATGCGGGCGCGGTCGCTGGCGAGCACGTAGCCGAAACAGGCCCAAACATTGCGGCCCTTGCCGGGGGCGCCGGCGCCGAGTTCGGCGGCCTCGAGTTTCTTGAACATTTGCTGCAGCCGCGGGCCGTCGTTCCAGAGGAGCGTGGGTTTTTGCGGCAACTGGGCGAAAAAGCGCCGGGCTTTCTTCCAGCTGCGCAGATTGGCCCCGTCGATGCCGATGACGATCTGGCTGAGATAGGAGACGTGCTTCAGCTCGCGGGCGATGACGCGGAGGGCCTTGGTGCCGACTTCGCGGATGTGGCAGGGCAGGACGAGCGCGATCGGTGTCTCCTGCGCGAACTGGCCGAGCTCGCGTTCGAGGCGCGGGAGATCGGGCGCGCCGAGGCGGTGCAGCGTGGCGACGGCTCCGGTTTGAAAAAAGTCAGACATGATCGCGAGTGCGCCCGCAGGCGCGTGATGATTGTGAGTGCGAATGATGGCCCGACCATCCGCGTGACCTCCGGTGCGACCGCCACACCGGACCCTCGGGTCGGGGCTTTGTCGGCGCTCCGAGCCTGCGCCCATGCAGCGAGAACGCGGGAAGCGTGACAAGCCGCTTTCGCGAAAAGGCGGAAATTAGTTCGCCGCGAAATCGCGGGCATGAAAAATTCTGCGCGCGTGAGACTCGTCATCGTTCACAGTCACTACCGGCCGGGCGGCGTGCGGCGCGTGATCGAGCTGGCGCTGCCGGCGCTGGCCGGCGCGCGGCGGCCCGGTCTCGACGCGGTTGTGCTCGCGGGCGGCGAAGCGCCGGACGCGGCGTGGCTCGCCGCGCTGCGGGCGAGCGTGCCTGGCGTCGACGTGACCTGCGCGATCGCGCCCGCGGCGGGCTACCGATCGGAGGCGCGCGGGCCGGCGTCGGCAGTCGCGCGGCGGGTGCGGGCGTTTGCGGCCGGACTGCTGGGCGGGGCGAGACCGGCGGACACGGTCGTATGGGCGCACAATCTCGGCCTCGGGCGCAACCTGACGCTGGCGCGCGCGCTCACTCAGGCGTGTGCGCGGCGCGGCGTGCCGCTGGTGGCGCATCATCACGACTGGTGGTTCGACAACCGCTGGCAGCGCTGGCCGGAGATGCGGCGGGCGGGATTCGGTTCCCTCGGCGCGGTGGCGCGGACAGTTTTCGCGGCGGCACCGACGGTGCGGCATGCGACGATCAACCGGGGCGATCATCGCATACTGGCCCGGCATCTCGGCGCGCGCGCGGGCTGGCTGCCGAATCTCGCGGCCGCGCCGTCCGCGCCGCCAACGGCGGCGGTGCGGCAGGCGCAAGACTGGCTGCGGGAAACCCTCGGCGGGCGGGCGCCGGTTTGGCTCGTGCCGTGCCGGCTGTTGCGACGGAAAAACCTCGCGGAGGCGTTGCTGCTCACCCGCTGGCTGCGACCGGAGGCGTGGCTTGTCACGACGGGCGGCGTGAGCTCGGCCGACGAGCGCGCCTATGCCGACACGCTGCGCGCGGCCGGGATGCGGCACGGCTGGCGGCTGCGGCTGGGCGTGCTGGCGGAAGCGGAGGCGGTGAAGCCGGCGGTGCCGGCGCTGCTGGCGGCGAGCGAGGTGGTGCTGCTCACCTCGTTGCAGGAGGGTTTCGGCCTGCCGAACCTTGAGGCGGCGGCGGCGGGACGTCCGCTGATCGTGCGGACGCTGCCGAATATCGCGCCGGATTTGGCGACGTTCGGGTTTCGGTTTCCGCAGGCTTATGACGAGGTGTGGATCGAGCGCGGACTTTTCGATGCGCGGGCCGAGACCGCGCGGCAGGAGCGGCGCTGGCAGGCGTGGCGCGCCGGGCTGCCGCGCCGCTGCCGGGCTCTCGCGGGCCGTCCGCCATGGCTGGATGCAGGTGGGGGGCCGGTGGCGTTCAGCCGCCTGACGCTCACGGCGCAACTGCAGGTGCTCGCGCACGCGCCCGAGGACTCGTGGGCGCGCTGCGCCGCGCTCAATCCGCTGCTGCGCCGCTGGCGGTCGCGAGCGGGGGCGGGGGCACTGGCGGCCTCGCGATGGCCGCACAGCGCGGAGCGCTGGTTGGGGGCGGCAGCGTATGCGCGGAGATTTGCGCAGTTGTTGCACGCGGCGCCGGGCGCGGTGGCGGACGACGCACCGGAGCGGATCGCGGACGAGTTTTTCCGCGCCAAGCTCGCCTGGGAGAACCAATATCCGCTCCTGTGGAGCCGCGCGCCATGAACCTTCGGGCCGTCATTTGCGACATCTACGGCACCGTGCTCGACGTCGGTCCGCCGCCCGACGCGGCGGAGGCGCGGTGGTTCGCGCTGTGGCGCGAGATGCTCGGCCGGGCGCCGCGGCTGACGCTGGCGGAGTTCGGCGCGGGTTGCGAGGCGGTCGTGGCGCGCGAGCACGCGGCGGCGCGGGCGGCGGGCATTGCGTTCCCGGAAGTGTATTGGCCCGAGGTCGTGAGGGCGGTGGTGTTCGAGGTGGCGGCGCTCGACGCGGCGGGGCAGGCGGAGTTTGCGTTTCGCCAGACGGCGCTCTGGCACACCGTGCAGCTGATGCCGGGAGCGGCGGCGGCCTTGCGTGGATTGCGCGAGCGGGGCATCCTCCTCGGCATCGCGTCCAATGCGCAGCCCTACACGCTGCGCGAGCTGGAGGAGGCGCTGGCCGGCGCGGGCGCGTCGTCGGCGTGGTTCGAGCCGGCGCTGTGCTTCTGGTCGTTTGCGCACGGCTTTGGCAAACCCTCTCCGCATGTAATCCGGCTGTTGACGGCGCGGCTGCGCGCGACGGACGTAGCACCGCACGAGACGCTCATGGTCGGCGACCGCGTGGACAACGACCTTGCGCCCGCGCGGGCGCAGGGATGGCGGACGTGGCGGCTCGGAGCGGGCGACGGGCGGGACGGCGGCGACTGGGCGCAGCTCGCGGCGGCGCTGGCAGTGAAGTGACCGGACGTGTTGCCAAGCACCGGGCGGTGGATTCTCTCGGGCCATGGACAGCTGCATTCTGACGATGGGCGCGCCGCGCCGGATCGGCTTCGTTTCGACGCGGTTTCAGGGCACGGACGGCGTGACCCTCGAGGCGCGCAAGTGGGCGGACATTCTCCGCGGCATGGGGCACTCGTGTTACTGGATGGCGGGCCTGCTCGATGCGCCCGCCGCCGTCAGCCACGAGGCGCCGCTGGCGTTCTTCAACCACCCGGAGGTGCTCGCGGTGCAGGAGAAGCTGTTTGGCGTCACCGTGCGGCCCCGCGCGGTGACCAACGAAATCCAGGCCCTCAAGGAGCGGCTGAAGGACGAGCTCTACCGGTTCATCGAGAAATTCCGGATCGAGGTGCTCATCCCCGAGAACATCCATGCGATCCCGATGCACGTGCCGCTGGGTCTGGCGATGACGGAAGTGATTGCGGAAACCGGTCTGCCCACGATCGCGCATCACCACGACTTCGCGTGGGAGCGCGAGCGCTTCGTCGTCAGCGCGATCAACGACTACCTGCGGGCCGCGTTTCCGGGCGCGCTGCCGCGGGTCGAGCACGTCGTGATCAATTCGATGGCCCAAAAGGAACTGGCGCGGCGGTGCAGCCTGCCCTCGGCCGTCATTCCCAATGTGCTCGATTTCGAAACGCCGCCGCCGGGCCTCGACGGCTACAACGCCGATCTGCGCCGCGAGATCGGGCTGCGCGACGACGACATTTTCATCCTCCAGCCCACGCGCGTCGTCATGCGCAAGGGCATCGAACACGCCATCGAGCTCGTCCGCCGGCTCGAAGACTCGCGCGCGAAGCTCGTCATCTCGCATCCGGCCGGCGACGAAGGTGGCGGCTACATCCAGATGCTGCGCGAACGGATCGCGGACGCGCGGATCGATGTGCGCTTCATTGCCGACCGCGTCGGCGAGCAGCGGGGCATGAACGCCGAGGGCAGGAAGATCTACACCCTGGCCGACGTCTACCCGCATGCCGACCTGGTGACCTACCCGAGCCACTACGAAGGCTTCGGCAACGCGTTTCTCGAGGCGATTTACTTCCGCAAGCCCGTCGTCGTGAACAAATATGCCGTCTACGCGCGCGACATCGATCCGCTCGGGTTCAAGACGATCGAGATGACCCAGCTCGTGACCAACGAGGTCGTGGCGCAGACGCGGGCGGTGCTCGCCGATCGGGCGCAGCGCGAGGCGTGGGCGGAGGCGAACTTCGCGCTGGGCGTGAAATATTTTTCCTACGCGGTGGCGCGCCGGAAACTCGCGGCGCGGCTCGCCAATCTCTACGGCGAGGGCGTGTGAGGCGGGCGGGCCCGCGACCGGCTCCGCGTGCGAGGGAGCAGGCCGAGGGCAGGGCCCGGAGTGTCAACGGCCGGCCCGGGCCTGCAGTTGGCCGAGGAGCTCGATCAGGGTGTCCACCACCTTCGAGGCGGCGTCCTTCTCCAGATAGCTCGAACGGGCCCGCCAGGTTTCATATCCGCCCCACTCATGCTGGCGCGCCGTGGGCATGTAGCCGTGATAGCCGTTGGCGAGCTCGATCGTGAAGGTGGCGGGAAAGGGGCTGCGCGCCTTGAGATCGAGGCCCGACTCGGCGAAGGTTTCGCACGGAATGGCGGCGATCGCGAGGTCGCCAATCCGGATGGCTTGCAGGTAAACGGGGACGGCCGCGGCGAATCCGCTCAGGAGAATCGCTTCGCGGGCGTAGACCTCCTCGGGGGTCTGCATCCGGGGACGGGCTTTGGCGCCCGCGACGATTTTCCGGGCGCGGACCAGTTCCGCTTCCGTCGGCAGCCGGACGCCGAGATCGATCCGCCGGTGAAGGACGTCGAGCGAGACCCAGTCCTGAAACGTGATCTGCTGGTGCGCCTTGAAGACCTCCGCGGCGAGAGAATTGGCCACCCGGTTAATCTGTTCGTAAGGCGCCTGCCGCGGCCTGGGCTCGCGGAAGCTGGTATTGTTGACGTCGCCGCTCGTCCCGTTGGAAAGAATGCCCACGAAGGGCCGGCTTTTCCGCTCCGCCCGCAACATTTCACCGATGCGCGTGGCGAACACCCCGAAGTAGTCGGCCGAAATCTCGCTGGCACCCACTCCGCCCACGTAGTGCAACGAGTAGTTGGCGAGCAAAGCGATCGGGGTGCCGGCCGGGGACTGAATCGAGATGAAATTCACCCCCGGATCCGTGGGGCCCGCCGGCTCGAGGAGACTGGGATTGCCGGCGCCCGGGTTCATGCGCACCCGGTCCTGGCCCCCAAAGGGATTCGGCATCGGGGTGCCCGGTTTCATAAACCACCTGCGGTTGAAGAGGTGTTCGGGCAGGGACCCCCGGCCCCAGCCGATGCGCGCCGGCTCGAGGTTGTTGATCGCCCGGATTATGCCGTCCGCGATGCGTTCCGACAGGAAAGCGTAATACACAGGATCCCGGTCCGGCTTCAGGGAATCCACGATCCGCGATACCATGGATTTCTGCTCTTCCGGGTTTCGGAGGCCCTGCGGGCGGCCGACTGCGTCGGGGGCGGAATGGGTGTGGGTGGAGGAAATCAGGATCCGATCGATGGGAAGGCCGGTTCGTTCATGGACCCGCTGTTTTGCCTGGTCGAACGCTTCCTGATGAATGATGCATCCGTCCACGACCGCGAACGCCAGCCGGGTCCGGCCGTCGTCCAGGACAAGGCAACGCGCCAGCAATTCGTCGTGAATGTGGGTGGCCGGCCGGTCGGTGTTGATCGAGGTGCCCAGCCGTGGCGTGACGTTGCTGGTCGCCGCGCCGGCCTTGAACACCTTCGTTTCGGCGACGGTGCCGCTTTGCACCGCCGGCTGGCCCAAGGCCGTGGCGGCAAATAGAAACCACGCGGTACAAACAGCGGTCAACGAAGCGATGGGGTGCTTTTTCATGAAAATCGCAGGTGATGGCAAAGGTCGGCGGCGCGGGCGATGGCGCCTCAGGCGAATCAATACGTGCCCTTCACGCCGAAGGTCCAGTTCGATCCGTATTTGTTTTTTTGTTGGAGATAACCGGCCAGGTCCCGCCGGTACGTTGCGATCGGCGCGTTCAACATGTTTCTTCCGGTAAGGAACAGCGACGTGTGCTGCGTGAGCTGATGGCTGACGCTCGAACTGAGCATGTGGCGGGACTTGCGATGGGTCGTGGCGGCGGTCAGCGTGTCGGGAGTCCAGGACCATCGCAGGGCCGTGTTGAGCCGCCGATAACGAAGGGAAATTCCCCCCGACGCCGTCTGCGGAGCCCGGCCATAGGCCAGCTCCGGCCGGCTGTATCTGGTGCGAGCATAGTTTCCGAACAGGCCGAGCCCGCGGAGAATTCCCGGCAGAAACGACAGTTGCTGGCTGTACCCCAGCTCGTATCCCTTGATGTCGAAGCCGGCTGCGTTGTCTTGGGTGGAGAATAGATAACCTAACGAGGCGGACTGCCTCCATCGGATGGGCCAGAAAGTGAGATGCGCCCTTCCGCCGCCGCCGAGCCGATTCGCGCTCGTCCTCGGACTCGAGCCGCTGTTAGCGTGGCGGCTCGATTTTCTTCCGATGAGCCGGTCCCGCCACCTCCTTTCGTTCGCCGCCGCCCTCGGGCTCGGCGCATTCGCGGCCGGGGCAGCGGAGGCCAACGTGGTCGCGCTGCCGCCCTTCCTCGTCGAGGAGACGGTGAAAGGTTTGCCGTGGCGCTACGCGGAGGTGGGCGGTTTGGAGGTGTTATCGTGCTGCTCGGAGCGGCTCACGCGCGAACTCATCGCGAACCACCACCGTCTGCACGTTCTGCTGGGCGAACTGCTGCCCCCCGCGCTGCAGTTGAGAACGACCGAGAAGCGAACCCTGCTTTTCGTCGACAGTGCGCAGCAGCCCCGCACGTCGCAGGAAGTCGTGGCGCGAATGGCCCTGACCGCGGCCGAGCAGGACCGCCTCGACGATGTCGCGGTGCCGCTCGACGACGGCCGCCTGCGCCGTCGCCCGCCGCCGCCGCGCTACACCTTCCTGCCGAATCTTCGGCTGTGGGATCGTGACGCAGGGGTGCTGTTTGCCATTGTGCGGGAAAGCGAGTTCAACGCCAACCGCGTCGCGCTCACGCCTGACTACGTTGCTTATATCCTGCGGAACCGGCTGCCCGCGTTGCCCCCGTGGTTCATCAGCGGCGTCCTCACGCTGTTTGCGCGGGCAACGTTCACCGAGGACACGCTCACGCTCGAGCGTCTGGACTGGCTTTCGGAAACGGGCAGCGCGGCGCTGAAGACCGGTCCGGAAGCGAACCGCCCGTTGCTGCCGCTGGCGGAGTTTTTCGCGGGCGAACTCCCGCCGGGCGACCCGGCGCTGGGCGAGGCGCTGTCGCTCTGGCAGGCGCAGGCCGCCTTGTTCGTGCGCTGGGGGCTCGGCGGCCGCGGCGCGCCACGGCGGGCGGCGCTCTGGAAGTTCGCGGCGCGGGCGGCGGTCGAGCCGGTAACCGAGGCGCTTTTTCAGGAATGGTTCGGCCTCGATTTCGCGACCGGGCAAAAGCAGCTCGCGGTGTATCTCCCGGAAGCAATGCGTGACCGGCTCGCGCTCCGCCCGGCGCAACGACCGCGCCTGCCCGACTACCCGTTGCGCCCGGCCAACGAAGTGGAAATGGCGCGAATCAAGGGCGACTGGGAACGGCTCGAAATTGGTTACGTGAAGGCGCAGTTCCCGGCGCTCACGCAAAAATATCTCGAGCAGGCCCGCCGCACCCTGATGCGGGCCTACGACCGCGGCAGTCGCGACCCGCGGTTGCTCGCGGTGATCGGCCTGTGCGAAGTCGACGCCGGCAACGACGCCGGCGCGCGCGAATTCCTCGAGGCCGCCGCCGCGCGCACCAAGACACTCCGGCCGCGCGCGTGGTTCGAACTCGCGCGGCTGCGCTTCGCCGCGTTGAGCGCCCAACGCGCCGGCGCCGGGCCCCGTCTCACGCCCGAGCAGGCCAGCGAGGTGTTCGCGCCGCTGTTGGCGACTCGCGAGCAGGATCCGCCGCTGGCCGAAGTTTACGATTTGATCGCCGAGGTTTGGGCGGTCTGCACCCAAGTGCCGACGCGCGCCCAACTCGCCGTGCTCGAGGAGGGCGTCCGCACCTTCCCGCACCGCACCGAACTCGTCTACCGCACCGCCGAACTCAACCTCCGCCATGGCTACACCGACACCGCCCGCTGGCTGATTACCCTGGGCCTGACCTTGGCGCCCGACGCCCCCGCGCGCGCGCGCTTCGAGGCCTTGCAGGCGCGGGTCAACGCGGTCAGGTGAGGGCGGGCTGGCTGGCGTGAATCGGCGGCAGGTTCCAGACCGAGTAACCTATTGGGTTACTCGGCGAAATGCACCCGCGCCGCTCCCAAACCGGATTGGCCAAATTCCAGAGAGTAACCTATTGGGTTACTCGACCCGTGAATCCTGGCACGGATCTTGAGGAGTTCTTGGCGGAAATTCCAGAGGCATCGGCGGCGGGAAGCGAAAATCGTTGCTACTGGGCCTTCAGCTTCTTGTCGTCAGCTCCGCGAGATAGATCGCGGTGATCGGCTTGCCGTCGGCTTCCTTTTCATGAGTGGAGTACCACGAAACCAATCCGCGTCCGTCGTCGAGTTCCACAAATCCGGGATAGGAGTTGTCGCCACCGCTGGGGAGTTCGGCCAAGGGCAGCAGTTGGGTGCCAACCAGCCACAACAAGTTCGTGCGCGAGCCCTGCGGAGTTGTCCGGCGCCCGCCGACCACCAGCCGGTCACCCCAGCGTGCGAGCATCGGGCCGCCGACGTATCCGGGCAGATTCTCGCGGGTCCATTCCTGATACGGCGGCCGTGTCCGCCCAAGGAACGAGTGTTCCGGGCTGCCGCGGCTCACCGCGATCAAGGTGCCGTCGGGCTGGAACAGGAGGGCCGTCTCGTTGCCCAGGGTCTCCTGGATCAGCGATCGGAAACGCCAGTGCAGGCCGTCTTCGCTCTCGAGCAGCGCCGCCTCCATGGTCGATCGATCCGCACCGGGTTGGTGTTCGCGCCAGCGCCGGGCGCAGAGATAGGCCTTGCCGCCATGGGCGGCCGCCCGCCAGATATAATGACCGTAGGTCCCCTCGAGAGCGCGCGGCTTCGCCCACGTCGGACCGTCGTCGGTCCAGCTGGCGTATCCCAGGTGGGCATTCCAGTCAGTGTGGCGCTTGCCTTCCTTGCCCACATGCGCCGTTCCTGTGTAGATGAACAGCTTTTGGCCGAAAATCAGGAAATGCGGATCGCGGGTGTCGCGCTCCGTCACGGAAAAGCGGTGCACCTGCCGCCAGCTCTTCGCATCGTCGCTAGAGAGAATGATGACGGAACCGCTCGCAAAGACCCCATGGCCATCGGGGGAACTGCGAAACGCCAGCCAAAACCGGCCGCGCCAGCGAATCAGGTCGGTGAAGGCGTTGTGTTCCCCGTTGTGGAAGGCACGGCGGATATTTTCCACCCGCACCGCCGGCATTTCGGCGGCGGCAAGAGACGACGGATAAAACCCCGCCGGCGCGGTTGCCAGCAGGGCGGGAAGGATCAGGCGGCGGATGCCCCCGACCGATATCGGTTTATTCGATTTCATAAGCACGTTGGGATGGTCTTGGCTGCCGGACGGACCACGGGGTCAGTCCGCTAGAAGCTAATTCGAGCGGAGGTGATGCAATGGCAAATATTGAGATTTAACAACTAGCGGACTGACCCCATCGGATCGGCCCCATCGGATCGGCCCCCGCACCGCCGGCATTTCGGCAGCGAATTTTCCCTCAGGCGAGGATTCCGCTGACCGGCTCCCCGTGCACGTCGGTCAGCCGGAAGTTGCGGCCCTGGTAGCGGTACGTCAGCCGGGTGTGATCGATACCGAAGAGGTGGAGCATCGTCGCGTGCAGGTCGTGCACGCTCACCGGATTTTCCACCGCGGCGTAGCCGAGCTCGTCGGTCGCCCCGTAGGTGACGCCACCCTTGATGCCGCCGCCCGCCAGCATGACCGAAAAACCCTTGATGTGGTGATCGCGGCCCTTGCCCTGCGCCATTGGCGTGCGGCCGAACTCGCCGCCCCAGATGATCAGCGTCTCGTCAAACATGCCCCGCTCCTTGAGATCGCGGATGAGCGCCGCCGTGGGCTGGTCCACCTCCGCCGCCTTGAATTTCACGTGCCCGACGTCGTCGTGGTGGTCCCAGTCGCGGTGATAGAGCTGGATGAAGCGCACGCCGCGTTCGGCCAGGCGGCGCGCCAGCAGGCAGTTCGATGCGAAGCTGCCGTCGCCGGGCTGGGCGCCGTAGCTTTCGAGCACGTCGGCCGGCTCCTGCGCCACATCCATCAGGCCCGGCACGCTCGCCTGCATCCGGAACGCCATTTCGTACTGGCTGATGCGCGCGAGGACCTCGGGATCGTGGACGGCGTCGTGCTGCACGCGGTTGAGCTGGTTGACCACGTCGACGATCTGCTGCTGGTCGGCGCGCGTCACCCCGGCCGGATTTTTGATGTAAAGCACGGGGTCGCCCTTCGACTGGAATTTCACGCCTTGAAACCGGCTCGGCAGAAAACCGCTGTGCCATTGTCGCGACGCGACCGGCTGCATCTGCCCGCCCTTGCCGGCGGACATCAGCACGACAAAGCCCGGCAGCTCCTCGGTCTCCGCGCCGAGCCCGTAGGTGAGCCAGGAGCCCACGCTTGGCCGGCCGGGGATGATGGACCCGGTGTTCATGAACGTGTGCGCCGGGTCGTGGTTGATTTGTTCCGTGAACATCGACCGCACGATGCAGACCTCGTCCGCCACGCTGCCGATGTGCGGGAAGAGCGAGCAGATCTCCTGTCCGGATTTCCCATAGCGCTGAAACTCGAATTGCGGCCCCTGGCACTTGAGCTCCTTGCCCTGCAACTGGGCAATCTGCTGCCCCTTGGTAAACGACTCGGGCATGCCCTGGCCGTGCATGGCGGCGAGCTTCGGCTTGTAGTCGAACGTCTCGAGATGCGACGGGCCGCCGGCCTGATAGAGGTAGATGACGCGCTTGATTTTCGCCGGGTGGTGCAGCGGGTTGACCACGCCGCGCCAGCGCTCGCCCGGCTCAGCGCTGCCCTCCACCGCGCCGAAGAGCTGCGGATGCAACAACGAGCCGAGCGCCAGCGAGCCGATGCCGGTGGTGGTGCGCGCGAGAAATGCGCGGCGCGTGAGGTCCCGGGCGTGAAATTCGAGAGGAGACATGGGAAAGGGTCGGGAGGGTTGGGGGCGAAGGTAGGGGCGTCGCTTGCCGACGCCCGTCGTCGGAAGTGCAGTATCCGCGGCAGCATCACCCGGTTAAGTATTCATCGAAATTCGTGAGCAAATCAGAGGTGGAGTAACCCAATAGGTTACCCGGTAATTGCGCGGTTTGGGCGGGGGCAAGCAACAGAAAGGTGTTCGCGGGCGTCGGCGGGCGACGCCCCGGCGTCAGTTGCGCGTGATGGTTTCGTGCAGGTTGAGGATCGCACGGGCCACGGAGGTCCAGGCGGCCAGGTCGGCGGGCGCGATCTTTTTCGCCCCGGGCGCGGCGCCGGCGGAAATCAGCTCCCGCGCCGCCGGCTCGTCCCCGCGGTAGCGCTCGCGCTGCTGCCGGAACAATCCCTCGAGCAGCCGCGTCTCGTCCTTGGTCGGCTTCCGGGCCAGCGCGCGCGCGAAGGCCCACGTTACCTTGCCGCGAAACGTCCAGCCGCCTTCGCGCACGATTCGCTCCGCGAAGGCGCGGGCGGCCTCGACGTAGGTCGGGTCGTTGAGCAGCACGAGCGCCTGCAGCGGCGTGTTCGAAGTCGCGCGGTTGGCGGTGCATTCCTCGCGCGCGGGCGCATCGAAGGCCATCAGGCTTGGGTGCAGGAACGTCCGCTGCCAGTGCGTGTACACGCCGCGCCGGTGGAGCCCGTCGCCGAGGTCCGGCACATATTCGCGTTTCGGAAAGTTCAGCGCCCCGTAGTAACCCTCCGGCTGATACGGCCTGGCGCTCTCGCCGCCGATCCGGGTGACCAGCAGGCCGCTGACCGCGAGCGCATTGTCGCGCACCACCTCGGCCTCGAGCCGGAAGCGGGCCTGGTGCGCCAGCAGCCGGTTGAGCGGGTCGCGTTCGTCGAGCGCGGGCGCCGGGCGCGACGACTGCCGGTAGGTGCGCGAAGTGACGATCAGCTGGACCATGTGCTTCACGTCCCAGCCGCTCTCGCGAAACTCGACCGCCAGCCAGTCGAGCAGCTCCGGATGGGACGGCCATTCGCCCTGCGAGCCGAGATCGTCGAGCGTGCGGCACAAGCCGGCGCCGAAATAGATCCGCCAGAGCCGGTTGACGAACGTCCGCGCGGTGAGCGGGTTGTCGGGCGCGACGAGCCAGTTCGCGAGGTCGAGCCGGGAGGCGCGGGCGCCGGGCGCCGGCTCGATTTGCCGCATGAACCCAGGCACGCCGGGTTCGACGATTTCACCGCTGTCGTCCATCCAATTGGCCCGCGGCAGGACACGGATGGGCCGCGGTTCGACGCTCTTCGACACCGGCATGGTGGGAATGGCATTGGCGAGATAGTCGCGGGTGTTGACCGCGGCCGTGAGCCGCTCGCGAGCGGCGGCGAGGGCCGGCGCGACGGTGCGATAGTAGGCCGCGATTTCCTTCACCTGCGCGGGTTTTCGCTGGGCGGCGGGCACGCGGAGGGTTTTCAGCAAATTATCGGGCACCGCATCCGCGTAGGGGCCAGGTTCGGGCAGCGTGTGTAACGAGAGGCGGAAGCGGCCGAGATTTTGATAAGGGTGGTTTTCCGAGTGGCGGATCCGCACGGCGAGGGTCGCCTCCGGTCCGCCGCGCCAGGCCTCCGCCAACTGCAGGGCCACGCCGCCCCCGACCTTGCGGACGAACGACAACGCGGTGCTCGGATCGCCATCGAACACCGCCTCGGCCGGATAACCAGCCTCGGTGCGACTGGCCGCCTGGCTGGCCACGATGCGCAGCGGCTGGGGCGGCGCACCGGCTGCGGCGGAGCCGAGCACCTCGATTTCGGAAATGAAGAACGCCGCGCCCCCGCGCGAAACCTCATCGCCGGGAAAACGCGGATCCTGGATCACCTCGACGCGCAACGCCGTGATGCGTTCGAGCGGCGCGGGAATCGTGACGACATAGGTGTCGTTCGGCGGGTTTTTCCCACCTGGCACGATCGAGTTGTCCTCCTCGATCGCGAGCGGCGTGCCCAGGGGCGAGATGGCCTCGAGCGGCCGCTGCACCGACCACGCGAGCGTGTCCGCCGCGGCGGCGGCAAGCGTCGCGGCCTCCCATTCGGCCCGGCTGGCGGCGAGCTGGGCATCCGTCACGGCGTCGACCTCCGTGCGGAGTTTCGCGATCTCCGCGTCGAGCGACTCCATCCGCTGCTGCTGTTCGGGGGAGGCAAAGATCATTTCCTCGGTGAGGTTTTCGCGGGTGAAGCCGCCGCTCAGGTTGTAGGCGCCCTTTTCCTTGAGGTCGGAGAAGAGCGCGGCGAAGCGGTAAAAATCCTTGATCGTGAACGGATCGAACTTGTGGTCGTGGCACTCGGCGCAGGCCATCGTCGCGCCCAGCCACACGGTCGACGTGGTGCGGACGCGGTCGGCGGAGTATTTCGCGAAATACTCCTTGTCCTGGATGCCGCCCTCCGCGCTGATGCGGTGAAGGCGGTTATAGCCGGAGGCGATGCGCTGGGTGATCGTGGAATCGGGCAGCAGATCGCCGGCAAGCTGCTCGCGCGTGAACTGGTCGAAGGGCAGATTGCGGTTGAAGGCATCGATCACGTAATCGCGATAGGGCCAGACGCGGATCGGCACATCGTTGTGAAAGCCAACCGTGTCGGCATAGCGCACGAGATCGAGCCACGGTAGCGCGAGGCGTTCGCCGTAGTGCGGCGAGGCGAGGTACTGTTTGACCAGCTGCTCGTACGCCTGCGGATCGCGGCTGCGCACGAAGGCTGCGACGTCGGATGGCGCGGGCGGCAGTCCGGTGAGGTCGAGGCTCAGGCGCCGGATCAGCGTGCGGCGATCGGCCTCGGGCGCGGGTGGCAGGCCCTCCTGTTCCAGCCGGGCGAGGATAAACGCGTCGATGGGGTAGCGCGGGGCGGGCACGCTCCGGGTGGCGGGCACCGCGGGACGCACGGGCGGGACGAAGGCCCAGTGTGGCTCGTAGGCGGCGCCCTCCGCGATCCAGCGCTTGAGGGTCTCTTTTTGCGCGGCCGAGAGCTCGCGGTTCGAATCGATCGGCGGCATCCTCTCTTCGGGATCGGTCTCGAAAATGCGGTAAATCACCTCGCTGTCGCCGGGCTTGCCGGGGGCGATGGCACCCTTCGCAATCGCGACCTCACGCTGATCAAGGCGCAGTTCGGCCTTGCGTTGGTTTTGGTCGGGTCCGTGACACTTGAAGCAGTTCTCCGACAGGATCGGGCGAATGTCGCGATTGAACCCGAGCGGCGTGGCAGAAGCAGCGGCGTCGGGCGACGCGCCGGCGGGGCCGCTGCCGAGGCACAGCAGCGCGCAGAAGTGCGAGAGGCGAATACCCGGTGGGAAGGGGGAAATGCTCACCGGCAAAAAACAACACCCGAAATCGCGCAAAGGGAAGAACGAGTTGACGTTCTTGTCCCTCGGGTCGATCCTTCGCGCCTTGGCCTATGCGCACGTTCGAAGCAGCTGTCGCAATTGTTGGGTTGCTTTTGTGCGCGGTCAGGGGCTGGGCGGGCGAACGGCTGCCGGGCATCGTCTTCGTCGCGGATGACATTTACGGGCCGCACCACCTGATGGAGGATGGCCGGTCGGGCACGGCGCACTGGCGCGAAGGCTACATTTTCCACCGCGGGACTTCCTCGCATCCCTTGGAACGGACGACGACCCCCACGCGGCCCGGGCGCAATCTCTACACCCTCATGCCGGCGCAGCCGGACGGCACCCTCCGGCGCATCACGCATCTCACCAACGGCGAGGTCTTCAATCCGGAACCCTCCTACGACGGCCGCAGGATTCTCTTCAGCCTGCGCCGCGACGGCGAGGACTGGTTCAATCTCTACGAAATCGGAGCCGATGGCCGGAACCTCGTGCAGTTGACCGACGGACCGTTCAACGACATCTCGGGCGTCTATCTCCCCGACGGACGGATTGTCTTCGTCAGCGATCGCGCCGGCTACCTGGACGAATACCACGAGGAACGCACCGAAACCCTCTGGATTATGGAGGCCGGCGGAACGGGCATGCAACAGCTCACGTTCAACCCCGGCACGGTTTTCGATCCGACGGTGCTGCAAGACGGCCGGATCCTGTTCACGCTTTGGGATACGTTTCACCTGAACGTCCCACCGCTGGACAAGCACGAGAACTACCTGATGACCATCCGGCCCGACGGCACGGAGGAGAGCCACTTTTTTGGCATCGGCCAGTATCGTTTTTTCAGCCGGGAGCGGCATTCCGGGCTGGCCTACACGCAGGCGCGTGAAAGGCACGATGGCACCTTCCTCGTGCTGACGGAGCTGGGGCCGTCGATCCTCGATCCCCGGCAGGGGCTCAGCCCGGAGAAGGCACTCTGGCCGGTCTTTCCCGGCACGACCACAATCCAGCTCGGCGGGGCGACCCATCGCGTCCATCTTTCACCGACCGGATCGAAGACCACGCCGTATCCGCTGCCCGATGGACGTTTTCTCTTCTCGGCCACGCCGCCGGGCGCCCGCGATCTCGGTATTTACGTGGCCGACCCCAAAACGCGGGCGGTCCAGCTGGTGTTCAATCGGCCCAACACCGCCGAGTTTGACGCCCGCCCCATTCTGCTTGAGCGCCCGCGGCCGGTGACGCTTGCGCCCAAAGCCGCGTTCTCCGCGTCGAAGCAGGAGCCGGCCCGCGACCGCCCGCCGCCGCCGGAACCCGCCCTCGTTCCCGTCACCGGCCGCTCCCGCCAGGTGGTCGTCAACGCCCGGCGATCGGACAACCCCAACCACGCGGCCGTGCTGGAGCGGGTTCGCTATTACCGGGTGATCGAGGCGCTGCCGACCGCCGTGACCTCCTCGAGTCACACCAACCTGGCGACGCGCATCCTCGGCGTCGTGCCGGTGCTGCCGGACGGGTCGGCGTACTACGAGGCGCCGGCGGACACTCCCCTGTATGTGGAGCCCTTGGACGCCGCCCAGCGGCGGATCGCGTTCGACTGGAATTACCCGGTCACGTCAGTGCCGTTCGGCTCGCCGCAAAATCTGATCGAGATGACGTACGTCACGTCGCGGCCCGGCGAAACCAAGTCCTGTCACGGCTGCCACGCGCCGCTGGACCATGCGCCCGCGCACGCCGTGTTGCCGTCGGCCTCCGCCCGCGATCCGGTCCGGATCGAGCGTGACGTGACCGACATCATTTTCCGGCGCAACGAGCCGGAGGAATACCGCTGCCAGGCCCGCGTGGGCGACGAAGTGAAATGCCGCGCCTGGCTGGCCAGCCCCGACCCGGAATTGCGCCGCCAGGGTTGCGAGATGCTGATGAACCTGGAGGACGGGGCGCGGCCGGAAGCGGGCGCGATTGCCCGGTTGCTCGGCGATCCGTCGATCGCGGTGCGGCGCGCGGCCGCGTTGGCCCTCACGCGTCTCGGCACGTCGGATACGGCGCTTGCGCTCTGCCGGGCCCTCGACGATGCCGACTGGCAGGTCCGGTTTCACGCCGGTACCGCGCTCGAGGCGATCACGGCCTGTCTGCCGCCGGGCGGGGCGGGCGCGGCCGAAGGCGCCAGGTTTCACCCGCGCCTGATGACCGCAGTGGGGGGAGCGCGGGGGCTGGCCGGGCTGCTGGGCAAAGGCCCGGCCGCGCTCGGCGAACACGGGCAGCCGCCGGGCGAAGACCTGAATGGCCGCTGGTTCGAGGCGATCGGCCGGCTGGGGGCGGCGGCGCCGGATGCCGCCCGCCACATCGTGCGCGCCGCGCTGCAGGTTCCCGTGCCGCCCCCCTTCATCTTCGAGCCGGTGGAGGGAAAGCGGCGCGATTTGGGGCCGCGCCCGCCCGCCCTGGGCGCCATCCGCGCGGCGGGGTGGACGCGCGACGCCCTCGCGGTCCCGCTGCTGATCCCCTGGCTTACGCGGCCGGAGTACCAAGATCACGCGTGCGAAGCGGCCCTGGCGCTGGGCCGGATCGGCACGCCGCCGGCCATCGAGGCCCTGTGGCGGGCCGTCCACGAGCAGGTGCCCAAGCGGACCGTTTACTTGTCGCGCTATTTCCTGCAGGGGCCGCGGCCGGAGGAATACGCGTATCTCCACGGACTGGTCCTGGCCGGGGCGAAGCCCGCGCTGCCGGATGTGCCGCTGGTGATCGGCCTGTTGCCCGGCACGTTCTTGGAAAAACCCCGCTTCGAAGACCGCCTCCGGCCCGAGTCGCAACGGGTGCTGCTGGTGCGCCGGCTGCTCGAAAATGCCGGGCACCGGCAGCCGGCGGTCGGGCTGCTGACGGGCGTGCTGCGGGGCGACCCCGCGCCCGATGCGAATCCGTTGTACCAAAAAATTCGCGAGGGCATCAACCTGGAGCGGCCGTTCAGCGAGCACGGCCGCGCCTTTCCCGTGGTGAAAACGCTGGCGGCCGAACAGGCGCTCTGGCTGCTGGGCTGCCTCACGACGGAACCGGCCGAGGTGCCCGCGGCGCTAATCACACCCTCCCTCGCGAGCGCCAACGAGCGCGAGCGGATCGACGCCGCCGTCCTGCTGCACCGGATCGGTTTTGACGCCGCGACCGCCGCCGCCCTGCACGCCGAGGCGGCGAAGCCGTACGGTTTCAAGGAGATCATGTCGATCGGCAAAGGCCGGGTCGACCCGGACGTCCGCGACAAGTGTTACCTCGTGATGGCCCTCGCCCGACATGCCGGGGACGTGGCCGCCCTGCGCACCTTCGCCGATCCGAAGACCCGCTATCGCGACGTGCGCTACGGGCTGGCGGTGGGACTGGGCACCCGGGCCAGGGCGGACGGGATTGGACTGTTGGTCGAACTGGCGACGCGCGACCCGATCGCCGCGGTGCGTCGCCAGGCGTTGGAGTCGCTGCGGTCAATTCAGCAGTCGCTGCGGCTGGCCGGCGAGACGGTGCCGGAGATCGCGCTGCCGGAGCCGATGCCGTTCGAGGCATGGTATTCCCCGCGGGGCCTGTCGTGGCCGGGACCAGTGGTGGAAACGCGGCCGGATCGGGAAGCGCCGGAGGCGCCAGACCTCGCGACGCTCGAGCGCGAAATCGCCGAGGGGCTGAGGGACGCGCATTACCGCAACCTGAACAACTCGAACAACCAGGCGCCCGGCGCAAAGCGGATGATGGTGAGTGGCATCGATTCGCTGGACCGGGCGGTGGCGGCATTGGCGGCCCATTATCCGGAACACGCGGCACCGGCATTGCGGCGGCTGCTGGAGTCGCCGAATCCGTTCGCCCAATACCTCGCGTTGCGGGAACTGCTTGCCGGGCGGCACCCCGAATTGAACGCCCTGCTGCTCAAAAAGCTCGATGCCTTTGCCAAGGCGGCCGAGACGGTGGGATTCCACTGGACGTGTGAAGCCCTGGCGCGGCGCGGTGTGGTCGACGCGCTGCCCGCGCTGGCGCGATTTGCCCGGGCGGAAAGTCCGCCCGGCATGCACGGGCCATCGGGGATGGGCCTGGGCTACCCGGCGGCCAAGGCCATCGCCCGGCTGGCGCCGGACCTCGGGCATCCCGAGGTGCGCCGGCTGCTGGAGAGCGAGAACATCTGGCTGCGCGCCGGGGCGCTGGCGGGGCTGACCGAAGCCCGCGCGCCCGGGATCGAGACCCTGCTCGCTCGGGTGCTGGCGGAGCACCCGGCTGCCCTGGTGGCGGATCAGGCGGCAGTGGGCCTGCGGACGTTGCAGGCGGCGCGCCAGGCGGCGGTGGTGCGGCATTGAGCGGCGTGGATTCGTGATGGGTTTGATCCGCCGAAGCTTGCTTCGGTTTGGATTGGCGGGAGGTAGGCGCCTGCTTGCAGGCGATGTTCTGGGAGCTGTGGGCCGAGGGCAAGACGGTCGAGGCGGCGCGGCGCGAATTGATTTCGACGCTCGAGGACTGGGTGCTGATTGCATTCCGTTTTGGTGACGGTGTTCCGGTGGTCGGCGGGATCAATTTCAACAAGATTGGCCGCCATGCCAAGGCCCGTTAGTCGGCGAGAGTTGATCCGCCGTCGGCGTGAGCTGGGTTTCGACGGTCCGTTTCCGGGTGGCCGGCACGAGTCGATGCGTCATCTGTTCAGTGGCTTGAAAGTACCTGTTCCCAATCCGCACCGCGGAGAGATCGATTAGTCGCTCACCAAACGAATCCTCAAGCAAGCGGGCATCAGCCGCGAGAAATGGGAGCAAGCGGGCAAATGAGCAACGCGCGGCACCACGCTCGCGCCGTCGCGTTAATCCTGGATTCCGCAGTTCTGTCGAATGACCCACTCGCTGGCGCTCGTGGCCACGAGCGCCAGCGAGTGGTTACTGCGGAATTTAGGTCAATGCGGTTCTTTTC
>JACQWL010000442.1 GCA_016209255.1 Verrucomicrobiota bacterium | reverse complement strand
GCGAATCCATGCTGCGCAGGCGCCGCCGCCGACCTCGAAAGGGCCGACACGATCATGAAAATGTAGTGGAGACCTTTTCGAGCCGGTCTCCGCCCACCAAGTGCTTACAAATTCGTCCACCGCCCAACCGTGAAATTTAGGGTAGGGCGATGAACTTTCGAGTGCTGGCGCTGTGTGGCTGCGTCGCGAAACGCGGCGCTTGGCGGCTCGGCCGGCCCTGTCGACCGGCTGCCAAACAAAAAAAGCCGGTGGCATTTTTGCGGTCGGCCGGGCGAACCGGTCAGCGCAGTGCTGTCGTCATGATTGGCCACCCTACCGGCACTCGATCCACTCGCGGGCGGAGTACTGCTCGGTCAGTCCGCCGACTTCGTCCTCGTTGAACTCCGGCCACGGTGTCGGCACGGCCGCGGCTCCCAACGCGGCGGCCAACCGCCCGACAAAATCTTCCTCAAATTTATCCCAATCGACCGCCGCCCCTCCCGCCGCGGGGCGCCAGATCGACCCCTGAAACAGCAGTCCGTGCTTGTTCCGCTTTTGCGCCGCGCCGGCGATTTTTTCCCCGCTTCGCGCGTCCACGACGTCGTAAATCTCCGCGCGCTGAAAGCACACGCCCGCCGGGCGGCCAGGCGGTGGTTTGGTCGAAAGCTCGTTGGGATCAACGCGCTCCACCCCGGTGAGCTTCGTGATCGCGTCGATCCCCTGCGCCCGCAGCGTGCCGGCCAGCGCCTCGTGCACCGCGCGATAGCTCTGGGTCGCCCGCAATTCCTCCAGCGGATGCCCCCGCGGAATCACCAGCGCGTAGGTCCAGTCGTCGCGATGATCGACCATCCCGCCGCCGGTCGGCCGCCGGCAGAGATCGAACGTTTCGCCCGCCGGCAGCTGTTCGCGGACGAGAGCGATTTTTTGCGCATAGCCGAACGTGAAGGCCGGTGCCCGCCACCCGTAGTGCCGGAACCGGGGCGCGACGGCGTGCGGGTAGCGTTGCAGCAGCAGAAAATCCACGGCCATGTTTTCGGCCGCGCCGCCGCTGCGGGTGGACAGAATTTCCAAATTCATCTTTTCAAATACCATTCCCGGTACGGCGGCGGCACTTTCAGCTCTTCGAGTTGCTCCGCAATCGTCTGCGGCCGCGTCTTCAGTTTCCCGACCAGGGGCGCGAGATCAAGCGCGAGGCAGGCTTGACGCTTCCGGGTCGCATCGGGCGTTTCCGCCCGCGTCACGGCCACAATCGGCGCCTCTTTCTCCGACAGTTTGAAATGGTCCCGAATCCGCCGGCCCAACGCGTGACGCGAAATCACCTCGGCGCCGGCCCAGTGCACCACGCCCCGCACATCCGGCCGCTCGCACAACTCGAGCATCACCTCCGCCAGATTCTCCGCGGTGCACGGCTGCCGGAACTCATCCGTGTAGAGCCGCGGCACGCGGCCCTCCGCCCAGTCGGCGAACAAGCGCTCGTGCGGGCTCCGCCGGCCCGCGAGGCTGTTGCCCATCAGCAGCGGCGCGCGCAACGTGGCGGCCTCCTCCCGGGCGACCGCATCCACCGCCCGCTCGCTTTCGAGCTTCTGCCGCCCGTAAAGCTGGATCGGCGACGGCGCGTCGCCCGCCCGATACGGCGTCGTTTGCGCCCCGTCGAACACCTGTTCCGAGGACAGATGCACGAAGCGGGCGCTCACGTGATGGGCGAGTTGCGCCAGCAAGGCGGGCAACGCGACGTTCAACGCCTGCGCCTGGGCCGGGTTGACCTCGCACGCGTCCGGCGAGGACACCGCCGCGCAGTTGACGATGGCTTCGGGAAAAACATCGAGCACGGCCGCGGTCGTCGCGCCCGCGTCCGCCAAGTCGAGCGTGCGCTTTTCGGCGAGGCCCTCGACACCGCTGGCATGGCCGCCGACCACGCCGACCACGCGATGCCCGCGCCGTGCCGCGGCCCGCGCGAAGGCCGAGCCGACCAATCCCGAAGCTCCCGTCAGGAAAACGGTCATGCCAGCAGTTCCGGGAAGACGAGCCAGCGCACCTGCCACCGCGCCCCGGCGCCCTCGAGCGCGAGCACCGCACATTTTTTCAAAACGAACATCGCGCGCCCGTCCGGCCCCGCGACGAGCAGCGAGGCCAGCGCGCTGAGGTGCGGCTCGTGACCGACGATGGCGAGCGGATGCCTGACCGCCTTGAGTCGCAGGGCGATCGCCGCCGGCTCGTCCTCCGGTTCAAGCCCGGCGACAGACACGAGCGCCGCCCCGAGGTCGAGTCCGCGCGCCAGCAACAGCGCGGTTTCCCGCGAGCGCGCGAGCGAACTGTGCCAGATCTCCCCCGGCTGCAATGCGCCGCTCCGGCGCAGGAATTTCACGAGCGCGCGCACCTGTTTCCGGCCCCGTTCGCTGAGCGGCCGCTCCGGGTCTTCCGCCGCGTCCACCGCGTGCGCGTGGCGAATCAGGTACAGCTCAGTCATGGCGTCCCTTCAGGCATCGAGCAGTTTTCGCACCGTGCGGACCAGTTCGCTCAACGCGTAGGGCTTGTTGAGACCCACCTGACGCCCGGGTGGCAGCCAGTCGACCGGCATCTTGAAGTCGTGGTTGCTGGTGCACAGCACGCGCAGCGCCGGCCGGGTGACGGACAACTGGCGCGCGAACTTTTCGCCCTCGCCCGCCAGGTCCGCGATCAACAACTGCACCGGCGCCGCCGGCGCAATTGCCCGCAGGGCCTCGGCAAAAGATTTCGCCGCCGTCATCCGATAGCCATCGGCGGTCAGGATGCCCGCGACCATTTTGCGCACCACCTCGTCTTCCTCGACGAGCAGTACGTTTTCGCTGCCGCGCATCGACGGCAGGGGCGCGACCGTGGCCGGCGCCTCCTCGACCGGCTCCGTCACGGCCGGCAGCAGCACCTCGAACGTCGAACCGACCAGAAGCGCGCTCTGCACCGTGACATGGCCGCCGCTCTGCTGCACCACGCCGTAAACGAGCGCGAGCCCAAGACCCGTGCCCTTGCCCTCCGGCTTGGTGGTGAAAAAAGGTTCGAACAGATGGCTCTGCGTCTCCGCATCGATGCCGGTGCCGTTGTCTGCCACCGTGAGGGTCACGTAGCGGCCCGGCGGGATGTCGGTCGTGCGGCGGTTGAGTCCGGAGGTGACCTCGCGGTTCGAGGTGCTGATGACAATCCGGCCGCGGTCGCGCAGGGCGTCGCGCGCGTTGAGCACCAGATTGAGGAGCACCTGCTGGAACTGCGCCGGATCGGTGCGGGCGTTGGCGAGCCCCTCGGCGAGCTCAAACTCGATCCGGCCCGCCCCGCCGACCAGGCGGCGCAGGATCTCGGCGTTGTCCTGCACGAGCGTATTGAGGTTCATGACCCGCGCGTTGAGCGGCTGGCGGCGGCTGAAGGCAAGGAGCTGCTGCGTGAGCGCCGCGGCTTTGCGGCCGGCGTGGTGGATTTCGGCGACCTCGCGGAGCGCCTGCGGATTCGCGGCCACATGGACGGCGAGCATTTCACAGTAGCCGTTGATCACCGAGATCAGATTGTTGAAATCGTGGGCCACGCCACCGGCGAGCCGGCCGACGGCGTCGAGGCGCTGGGCGTGAACGAGCGTCTCCTGCAGGCGCCGCTTTTCGGTCTGGTCCCGGTAGGTGGCGACGATGTGCGTCAGCCGTCCGCCCGCGTCGAACAGCGGATCGAAACTCCAGGCCGCGCTGATCGTGCTGCCGTCCGCCCGCACCAAGAATCCTTCGCCGGCCAGCGGCTCGCCCAGCCGCGCGCCCGGCAGCCAGCGCAGCAAGCGGCTGACCTCGGCACGATCCGCGTGCAGGACCCCGTGCCGGCGGCCGATGAGATCGCGCGGGGCATGGCCGGTCATCGCGAAGAAGCTCTCGTTGGCAAAAAGGATCTTCAGGCCTTTCGGTCCCGCCCGCCGATCGGCGATGAAGACGCCCTCGCTCTGCGCGCGCAGTGCCGCCGCCAGGAGGGTGGCCGGTACCTTGCCGGCCACGCGGCGGCGAACGGATACGGGATTTCTTTTCGGCTTGGACACGGTGGCAGAAGACAGGGGGTAGCGGAAGGGTGGGGCGGAGACGGAAAGGTTCAGACTCCGACTGACCCCGGCCCCTGTTTCCGATCTTCCATTCTACGGCGCGAGCCGCTCGATTGTCCAACCGTCTTTCACGCGCCGGTAGCGCAGGCGATCGTGGAGCCGGCTGCGCCGGCCCTGCCAGAATTCGACCGTCTCGGGTACGAGCCGCCATCCTCCCCAATGGGGCGGCACCGGCACTTCCTGGTCCGCGTACTTTTGTTCGAGCGCCTTCATGCTTTGCTCCAGCACGGCGCGACCGGAGATGATCGAGCTCTGCTGCGAAACCCACGCCGCGAGCTGGTTGGCGCGCGGCCGGGAGTGAAAATAAGCCTCGCTCTCCTCGCGCGGGACCCGGGTCACCGCACCCTCGATGATGACCTGCCGCTCCAGCGCGAGCCACGGAAACAGGAGGGTGGCGTGGGGGTTCGCCTCCAGTTCGCGACCCTTGCGGCTCTCGTAGATGGAAAAAAACACAAAGCCCCGCCCATCGACCCCCTTGAGCAGGATCGTGCGGGCGGAGGGCCGGCCCTCCCGGCTGGTGGTGGCGAGGGTCATCGCATTTGGTTCCACGACCTTGGCCGCCTCGGCCTCCTGGAACCATTTGTCGAACTGCCGGAACGGATCGCGCGCGAGATCCTTTTCCGCGAGCCCCGCCAGCGAATATTCTTTCCTGAGTTCAGCCAGAGACACGCCCGCCACCGTGGGGCGTGGCGGGCCCGCTGTCAAAAGTCATCTTGGCAAAACCCCTTTACGCTGCCTGGGGCGAACCCCATCGTGACCCACCAGGCGAAATGCGCGCCCGCCGTATTGACCGCCCGGAATAGCTGAATCCAGTCCCATCATGATCGCCACCGACACTGCCACCGAAGCCGAGGCCGAGCGACTCCTGCGCGCGCTCCTGCACGTGGACTGCGAGCCGGGTGGCAGGACCTGGAATTACGAGACTTGCCGCGCCATCGCCCCGCTCACGTTCGAGATCAACCGGATCAAAAAGGAGAAGGACGCGATCATCCTCGCCCACTCCTACGTCGAACCCGAAATCATTTACGGCGTGGCCGATTTTCGCGGCGACTCGTATTACCTGAGCCTGAAGGCGAGGGAGGCGCGGGCGAAGGTGATCGTGTTCGCCGGCGTCGTGTTCATGGCGGAGACGGCGAAGATTCTCTCGCCCGAGGCGACCGTCGTGGTGCCCGATCGGAATTCCGGCTGCTCGCTCGCCGATTCGCTCAACGGCGACGGCCTGCGCCAGCTGAAGGCGCTCTACCCGGACGCGACGGTGGTGTGCTACATCAACAGCACGGCGGACGTGAAGGCGGAGTCGGACGTCTGCGTCACGTCCGGCAACGTTTACCACATCGTGGCGAACCTGCCGGCGAAGCGGATCCTCTTCGTGCCCGATCGCCTGATGGGCCAGAATCTGCGCGACGAGCTGAAACGCCGCGGCGTGCAGAAGGAAATCATCACCTCGGACGGCACGTGCATCGTGCACGACGAATTTGGCCCCGCGGACATCGCCGAGGCCCGCGGGCGCTATCCCGGGTTGAAGGTCGTCGCTCATCCCGAATGCACGCCGGAAGTGGCGGCGGCGGCGGACTTCGTCGGCAGCACCGGCTCGATGATGAAGTTCGTCAAGACGAGCGCCGCGCCTTACTATCTGATGCTCACGGAGTGCGGGCTTGTCGGCCGGCTGCAGGTCGAGGCGCCGGAGAAGGTGTTCATCGCCGGCTGCCGGCTGTGTCCGTACATGAAACTGAATTCGCTCGAAAAAGTGCGCGACGCCCTGATCGCGCCGCGCCCGGACCAAATCATCACGCTCGACGAGGGCCTGCGGCTCCGCGCCGCCCGCTGCATCGACCGGATGTTTGAACTCTCGCCGACGATTTGAACGCGCCCCACTCAACCATGCACGAGCCCCGCACCGATCACCTCATCGACCTCGCGCTCGAGGAGGACGCCGGACTCGGCGACGTCACGAGCCGGGCCATTTTTCCGCCGGCGCATCGCTCGCGCGCCTTCATCGCCGCCAGGCAGGATTTGGTGGTGTGCGGGCTGGAGGTCGCCGCACGGGTCTTTGCGCGGGTCGATCCGGCGCTGCAGGTCACGCTGACGGCGCGGGATGGCGACCGCGTCAGGCGGACCGGCCGCGTGCTGGCCGTCGCCGGCCCGACGGCGTCGCTGCTCACCGCGGAACGAACGGCGCTCAATTTCCTGCAGCGGCTTTCGGGCATCGCCACGCTCGCGCGCCGCTTCGCCGCGGCGGTGTCCGGCACCGAGGTGCGCATTGTCGACACCCGCAAGACGACGCCCGCCTACCGCGCGCTCGAAAAATACGCCGTGCGCTGCGGCGGTTGTGGCAACCACCGATCCTCGCTGGGCGAACATGTGCTGATCAAGGACAACCACATCGCGGCCGCGGGTTCGCTCACCCAGGCGGTGAAGCTCGCCCGCGCCGCGGCGCCGCACCTCGCGAAGATCGAGGTCGAGGCCACGACGCTGGCGGAGGTGAAGGAGGCGGTGCGGGCCGGCGCCGAGGCGATCCTGCTCGACAACATGACCCCGGACCTGGTGCGCCGCGCGGTGATGCTCATCGCCGGAGCCGCGCTGGTGGAGGTTTCCGGCGGCGTGCGCCTCGAGACCGTCCGCGACTACGCGCTGCCGGGCGTGACGGTGATCAGCATCGGCGCGCTCACGCACTCCGCGCCGGCCGCGGATTTGAGCCTGACCGTTCTCGGGCGCGCGAAAATTTAGCCGGTTGGATCCTTGCACTTGCGGTCCGATAGACGAAGGTTCACCATTTCCTCGATGAACACCCAGCTTTCCTTCGAGCAGATCAACGTTCCTGGTCTCTCCGAGCGGGATTTCGGCCCGGTCAAGGATTTGATTGAGGAAGTTCGCCGGCGGGAAAGCCTGCTCAATGCTGTCGTGACGTGGCAAAATGCCTACACGATATTTCGGCGCCTCGAACAGCGTTTGGGACTGCCGGAGTCCAGCCGCGAGCAGACGGTTTACCTAGCAATTGTTTCCGATCTCCGGTGCGCTGGCTACTGGCTGCTTGATTGCCTTGCCAATCAAGCCACGCGCTTCAACGCGGCTGATGCCGGTATCAGTATCGCCGCGTTGCGCGCTTGTCTTACGCAACTCGAGGTTGACGATCGCGCGGTGTTTTTGCCGGAAGACAGCGAAACGGCAGCCCGGCTGGCCGGTCACTTCGCTTGATGTCACCGCGGCTCGAGGAGCTGGTGAGGCTCTACGCCGCGATGCACCAGGCGCCGGCGATCAGCAGGACGTTTATCTTGCGCGATTGCGTTCGGAATGTGAAATCGACGCAAAGGCCACAGGCCTCTACTGGAAGGATGTGGAGGCGTTTGTGAAGCGGACCTACTTTGCCGGACTCGCAAGTGAAGGCCGACGGCAGGGCCGTCCGAAGGAGCCCTAACTGGCCGCTGCCGAGACCGACGATCCGTCGCCGCCCAACTCGATGAAAATTCTGCACACCGACTGCCTCGTGATTGGCGCCGGCCTCGCCGGCAGCGCCTATGCCCTGCGCGCCGCGAAGCACGGCCGATCCGTCGAGCTGCTGTCGCTCGCCGAGCCGCTCGCCGCCAACAGCGACTGGGCGCAAGGAGGGATCATCTACGACGTCGCGCCCGATCCGGCCTCGCTCGCGCGGGATATTTTCACCGCCAGCGATCGCACGGCCAACCCGGCTGCGATCGAACACCTCGCCCGCGAAGGACAGCCCGCCGTGAAGGAACTCCTGCTCGATGAGCTGGACGTCGGCTTCGAGCGCAAAGCCACCGGCGAACTCGATTTCACGCGCGAAGGCGGGCACACCGAACGGCGCATCATCCACGCGAAAGACACCACCGGCCACGCCATCCTCGCCGCAGTCGCGCAGCGGGTCGACGCCACGCCGCCGATCACCCGCCGGACCGGATGGGTCGCGATTGACCTGCTCACCCTCTCGCACAATTCCGAGGACCTCGCCGACAAATACGAACCGCTGACCTGCTTCGGCGCCTACGTGCTCGACACGCAGACCGGCGAGACCGTCGCGATCGTGGCGAAGAAGACAATCCTCGCGACCGGCGGGCTCGGGCAGATTTTTCTGCACTCGACCAACCAGCCGGGGAGCGTGGGCCATGGCGTGGCCATGGCCTACCGCGTCGGAGCGCGGCTGATCGACCTCGAATACGTCCAGTTTCACCCGACCGTCTTCGCCAAGAAGAACGCGCCCCGCTTTCTCATCACCGAGGCGCTGCGGGGTGAAGGCGCCGTGCTGCTCAATGCGCGCGGCGAACGCTTCATGGATCCGGTCGACCCGCGCGGCTCGCTGGCGTCGCGCGACGTCGTCGCCCGCGCCATCAAGCAGGAGCTCGCCGCCAGTGGGGAGCCGTGCGTGTTCCTCGATCTGTCGGCCATGAAGCCGGACTTCGTCCGCGACCGTTTCCCGAGCATTCACGAACGGTGCCTCGAGCAGGGGGTCGACATTACGCGCGAGCCGATCCCGGTCGTGCCCGCGGCCCATTTTGCGTGTGGCGGGGTGCATGCCGACCTCGCAGGGCGCACCAGCGTCCGCCACCTGAACGCCATCGGCGAGACGGGTTGCACCGGCCTGCACGGGGCGAACCGGCTGGCGAGCACCTCGCTGCTCGAGTGCCTCGTGAGCGCAAAATTCGCCGCCGAGGCGGATGCGGCCGACCTCGCGCGGGAGAATTTCCGGCAGCCCGTGCCGCGCGAGTGGGAGAGCCCGACGCGCGAGGCCGATCCCGTGCTGATCCGGCAGGACATGCTGCAGATCCAGCACACGATGTGGAATTACGCCGGCGTGGTGCGTTCGCCCAAGCGGCTGACGCGCGCCCGCCGGATCCTGATCGAGTTGCGCGAGGAGATTCAGAGCTTCTACCGCGGCTGCCGGCTGACGCGCGAGCTCATTGAATTGCGCAACGCGATCCAGACCGCGCTCCTCGTCGTCCACGCCGCCTCGCTCAATCCGCGCAGCAAGGGCTGCCACTTTGTGGTCGAGGAACCTTGAGT
>JACQWL010000441.1 GCA_016209255.1 Verrucomicrobiota bacterium | reverse complement strand
TCGCGCGCAGCGTCATCGTGGTGCGGAGCGAGGTCACCGTAAAAAAGACCAAGAAGACCAGCACCGAGACGCGCTACTATCTGTCCAGCCAGGAACCGCAAGAGCGCACGCCCGCGCACGGGTTGGCGAGATGGTTCGCCGAGGAGGGCCGGTGAATTAGGCTGGCAATCTGTCTATAGACATGCCCCCGAATCGCCCGGATGGACGTCGCCTCTGCTGCAACGCGAGTGATGGCCGGTTCACCGGGCGGTTCCCTGCGGATGCAACCGCTCATGCCCTTCATCGCCGGCCTCGACCACGGTGCGGACATCCGGCTAAGAATTCCCGCCGAACAGATGGTCATCGAATGAAGAGGAAGCCATGAAACGAATCTTCGCCCGTATCGCTCCCGTCCTCCTCGCGTGGGCTCTCACGCTGAGCGCACAGGAAAAGGCGCGCGACTACACCTCCAAGGCACCGCGCTTCACCTTCGCGAATTCGCTGCCCGAACAACAGCAGCAGCTTGAAAACAACCCGCTGCTGCTGCGCTTTCGCGAGGCGCGGCGCAGGCAGGCCGCCGATCCGGACACACCAATCTACCATTTCTCCAGTCCGGGAGTGCGGCTCAACGATCCGAACGGCCTGTGTTTCTGGCAGGGGCGATGGCACTTGTTTTACCAGGCCCAACCGCCTGAAGACAGCCGCTGGCATTGGGCGCACGCGGACAGCGAGGACTTGATTCACTGGCGCGATCTGCCTTACGCGATTTATCCCAATCCGGAGGAACAGAGCTACTCCGGCTCGGTGCTCGTCGAGGAGGATCGCGTGATCGCGATGTATCACGGTCGCAACCTCGGCAACATGGTCGCCGTGTCGCGCGATCCGTTGCTGTTGAACTGGGAGAAGGTGACGGGCGGCAACGTAATCCCATTGGAGAAGGACGGCGTGAAGCATCACTTCCTCTCGGCGGAGCCGCTGCCTTACCGCATCTATGATCCGTGCATCTGGAAGAAGGACGGCGTCTATTACTCGCTCTCCGGTTCCGTGGAATATTCCGGCCCGGCGGGGAGGCCGGTGCCGGCGGAGTTTTTGTTCCGCTCGCGCGATCTCGCGCAGTGGGAATTCGTGCATCAGTTCCTCGAAGGCGACCGCTTCACGCAGGTCGGCGACGACGGCGCGTGCCCGTATTTCTGGCCCATCGGCGACCGGCACATCCTCTTGTTCTTCAGCCACACGAGCAGCGCCCAGTACCTGCTCGGCGACAACGACCGGCAGCGCGACAAGTTCGCCGCCACCGCGCACGGGCGATTCAACTTTGGCGCCGTCTCGCCCGGCGGCGTCCATGCACCCTCGGCTACGCCCGACGGCAATGGCGGTCTCATCGCATTCTTCAACGTGAACCCCGCGATGACGTCGAAAGGCGCCAACGGTATCATGACTTTGCCGCGCCGGCTGATCTTGATTGGCAAGGACGAACTCGGCATCGAACCCGCCGGCGACATCGCCTCGCTGCGGGCCGAGCCGCGGCGTGTCGCCGCGATGACACTGCCTGCGAACCAGGAAATCGTGCTGTCGGGCATTCGCGGCCACGCGCTCGAAATCGCCGCCGAGATTGACCCAAGAAATGCGCCGATGGTGGAGCTGAACGTGCTGCGCTCGCCGAACAAGGAGGAATTTACCCGCATCCTGCTCTTCAAAAATCGCAATGTCACCAGCCGCTTCATGCCGCCACAGCAGAAGCTCGGCGTCGTCACGCTCGACGGCACGCGCGCCTCCCAGCTGCCCGCTGCACTCTCGCGTCCACCTGAAACGGCGACCGTGCTCATTCCGCCGGATGAGCCAATCAAGCTCCGCGTCTTTGTCGACCGCAGCATCGTCGAAGTCTTCATCAACGGTCGCCAATGCCTCGCCATCCGCGTGCATCCGGGCCGTGCCGACAGCCTCGGCGTCTCGCTTCTGGCGCAGGGCCAGGAGGCGGAACTGAAAGCGCTCACGGCTTGGACGATGCGGAGCATCCACGAAACAACGCCCTGAACCTTTCCACGACGCGGCCCGCGCCTTACGGGTGGCGGCAAACGGAATCCAGGATGTAGAAATCGGAGGAAAATTCGACGCGGCCCGCGGCGTTGGTGGGTGCCAGCGTGAGATCGGCAATGATCCCTCCGTTATGGATGTCGCGTCCGCACTCCCGTTCCTCACTCCGCCGTCGCAAACACCACCGCCTCCCCAAACCACGGCTGGTCGAACACGAAGAAATTGTGATCCTCGCCCGCGATGACGTGCAGCCGCTTGCGCCCCGGATGGCCGTCGTGCAACCGCTGGGCAAACTTCGCCGGCACCACGCCGTCGCGCTCCGCTGCCAGAATCGCCACCGGCCCGGCGAAGCCGCGCAGGGCCTCGTCCGAGCGCCATCGGTCGCGCAGCAGACCGCGCACCGGCAGCCACGGGTAGTGGTGCGCCGCCACGTCCGCCAAACAGTTGAAAGGAGACACCAGTACCAGCCCGCCGACCCGCTCCGGCCGCGCCCGCGCCACCTGAGCCGCCACCGCGCAGCCCAGCGACTCGCCCAGCAGGTGCGTCGGTTTGCCATCTGCCGGAAATGCGTCGATCGCCGCCAGCGCCGCCGCGGTGATGGCATTCTCCGTTGGCGACCCCTCGCGGCGACCGTAGCCCGGATACTCCAGGATATAAACCGACAGCGTCCGTCCCGGAGAAACGCGCTCCAGCGCATCCGCCCAGTAGGCCCGCTGCACCGCGAGCCCGGCGTTGCCGTGAAAAACCAGCCACCGCTGGGCCGCCACCGCGCCGGGCGCCTCGCGCTTCCAACCGATGCGTGCGCCCGCGGCATCCCGCCACGGTTCCAAGCCCGCCCCCGGCGCGTAGGCCAGTTGCTCCGCGAGCGCCGTTGACGACGGGTAGTAGAGCATCCGGCGCTGCAGGAGGAACAGCAGCACGCACATCGCGGTGTAGCCCAGAACCGCGGTGATGAGGATGTTCGACAGCATACGCTTCATTGCCCGGTCCCACC
>JACQWL010000512.1 GCA_016209255.1 Verrucomicrobiota bacterium | reverse complement strand
TTCGATTTCACGTTCGATCTCTTAATTAGCGGTAATTAGCGCAGATTAGCGTTTTCCCCTTCTGCCGTTTTTTGGGATAATATTATATGATATATGCCGGGACAACGATGCGCACCGGGGCGCGTTCACCTACTTCCCGATGCAGAACGAGGCGAACAACTGGTCGAGCATGCGCTCGTTGTCCACTTTTCCCGTGATCTCGCCGAAGGCGGTGAGAACCGTCCGGAGATCGCTCGCGATCAGTTCCACGGCGTCGCTCACGAGGAGCTTGGCATGGGCGCGATCGAGGCCCTCGCGCGCCTCGGTCAGGGCGTGCGCATGACGGGCATTCACGGCGATGGTCTCCCCGCCCAGCTCCCGCTGAAACGAATCCGCCCGGCTGACGAGGGTCGCGACCAAGTCGTCAAACCCCGACCCGGTCAGCGCGGAAACGCGCACCACGGCCGCCCCGGCGGGAAAGCCGGCTGGTCCGGCTGCCTCCGGCGCGAGATCGATCTTGTTGAAGACCACCACCGCAGCGTCGCCGCGAATCCGCGACAGAACCTCGCCTGGAACCTGCAATCCGGGACAGGTTGCATCCATCACGAGCAGGAACAGATCCGCTTCGGCGGCGCGCTCCACGGTTTTGTCCATCCCCAGCCGCTCCAAGGGGGAAGGCGAAGGGTTCAGTCCGGCGGTGTCGATGACCCGCAGGCAGTGCGGGCCGACGATGATTCGTTCCTCGATGAAATCGCGCGTGGTTCCGGGCTCGGCACTAACCAGCGCGCGTTCCCGGCCCACCAGCCGGTTGAGCAGGCTGCTCTTGCCCACGTTCGGCGGCCCGATGATCACCGTCTTGATGCCGTCGCGGAGCAGTTCGCCATAATGACTCGTCGCCAGCAGCCGGTTCGTTTGTGCCGCGATCCGTTCCACCTCGCGCACGACGAGGCTGCGATCCTCCGGCGGCAGATCCTCGTCCGGAAAATCGATGTACGCCTCGATGCGGGCAAGGGTGCCGAGCAGGCCGTCCACCAATTCGTTCATCCGCTGTGCCAGGACGCCGCGCAGCTGCTGGTGGGCCGCCGCCAGCGCCCGCTCACCGCGGGCATGGATCAAATCCATCACCGCCTCCGCCTGGCTGAGATCCATGCGGCCGTTGAGGAACGCCCGCTGCGTGAACTCGCCCGGCTCCGCCGGCCGGCAGCCGCGGGCGAAGAGATCCTCGACAATCCTTTGCACGATGAACGGGTTGCCGTGGCAGGAGATCTCGAGCGCATCCTCGCCGGTGTAACTGCGCGGGCCCTGGTAAAAGGTGAGCAGCACGTCGTCGACCAGCGTGCCGGCGCGATCGCGGTAATCCAGGTGCCGCGCCACGCGGGGTGGGGGAGCGCGGCCGGCGAATTCCCGCGCCAGCCGCGACGTATCCGGACCGGTGACACGCACGACGGCGAGCGCGGCGGTCCCCGCGGGCGTGGCGGGCGCGGCGATGGTGTCGAGGTGGCGCGGCATGGCGGCAGCCCGCCACGCTTCGCGCCCGGCGGGGCCAAGTCAAATATCGGCGCGCAATCGGCGCGCAGAGATTGGCAACCTTGGCGTTGCGGGCCCGCGCGCAGCGCCGCATCATCCCTGCCATGTCCTCACCGGATCCGATGGCTTTGTTTCAGGATTGGTTTGCCGCGGCGCGCGCCGGCGAAACCGACGATCCCACCGCGATGGCGCTCGCCACCGCCGACGCCACCGGCCGGCCGGCGGTGCGCATGGTCCTGCTGAAAGCAGCCGAGGTCCGCGGCTTCGTTTTCTACACCAATCTCGAAAGCCCGAAATCCACCGATCTCCGCGCCAATCCGCGCGCCGCACTGTGCCTCCACTGGGCGAAGCTCGGGCGCCAGGTGCGGATCGATGGCCGGGTCGAGCCCGTGACCGATGAGGAGGCCGACCGCTATCACGCGACGCGCCCGCGGCTCAGTCAGCTCGGCGCCTGGGCCTCGCGGCAGTCGCAGCCCATGGCCGGCCGTTTCGAACTCGAACAGGCCGTCGCCGCCGCCGCCCTGCGCTTCCCATTCGGCGCGGTGCCGCGGCCACCGCACTGGTCCGGCTGGCGCGTGGTCCCGGAGCGGATGGAGTTCTGGCAGGAGCGGGCGTTTCGGCACCACGACCGCCAGCTCTTTGTGCGCGAGCAGGGCACCTGGCGGGTCCAGTGGCTGTTCCCGTGAGGCTGGCAGCCGGTAACGACGGATAGGAAACTCTCGAAATTCATTCGCCCCGGTTTTGTCCGCGTGAATGCGACCAACAATCCCGCGCCGGGCGTCTATTGTTTCCGACTTCAAACGCGAAAAGCTGGTGATCGTTGCGGTCAACCAGGGCACCACGGCCGCGCCGCAGGCGTCTTCGATTTCGAACGTAACCCCAAACGCGGTCACTCCGTTGCTAACGTCGGGCACTGCAAGTCTCGAAGCGCAGCCTGTCGCCCGATAGGGCGGATTTCACGCACATTCTTGGAACGGTTGTTTGCGGCGTGAGCGCGCGCACGCCAAAGTCGTTTTTACAAAAAACGGGCGTCGTATCGCATAAACCGCTCAAAACAACGGCGCGTGATTCTTCGGATCCTTGAGCAGCGCCTCGAACCGCGGGTCGCCGCGCAGGGGGAAGTACGC
>JACQWL010000059.1 GCA_016209255.1 Verrucomicrobiota bacterium | reverse complement strand
TGGGCAAGAGCTGATGCGATTGCGAGTTCGAGGCGATGAGCGACATGTATCGTCGATCGGCGGCATTGAAAGCGACGGCGAGTTTGCCTCCGAAAACCTCCGAGTAAGAAAGGGAATAGCACCAACGCGGGGTGTCGCGCGGGTCAAAGGCGCGCCAAATCGCACCGAAGGAAGCGCGGATTCTGCGTTCCCCCGTACTGTCAAAGGCGCTTTTGGAAACCATGTTCACGGCACCGCCGATCGAATCGCCATCCATGTCGGGCGTGGGCGACTTGACGACTTCGATCCGTTCGATGGCGTCCGCATTGATCTTCGTGAAATTAAACTCGCGGGTCGTTCCGGAGGAAGTCGCCTCGGCAATGCGGTCGCCGTCCATGGTGACGGAAAGCAAATTCTGATGCAGACCGCGGATCTGCATGAAGCGATTGTCGCCACCCACCGATTCTCCATTCACACCCGGCAGGCGCACCAAAAGATCGCCAGGGTTGCCAGCCAGACTGCCGAAGGCATCAGCCGCGACGATGGTCTTTACCCCATCGGATCGCCGTTGCAGGGTGATCGCCTGAGCGTTGCCCTCGCGTTCGCCGGCCACGGTGAACGGGCTCATTTTGTAGATCCCCGCGGTCAATTCGATATCCCGCCGCACCATGGCGCCGTTTTGGATGGAAAGCGGAACGGTCTGCTCATCCAGCCCGGTGTACGAAGTTCTCAGCTGGTATTCTCCTGCCGGCACGTGCAGACGATACGTGCCATCGCGTTCGGTTATCGCCGAATAATTCGTGCCCTCCAGCCGCACCATGGCGCCTTCGAGGTTGGTGTTGGTGGCCGCATTGCTTACGCGGCCGGTAATGGTTCCGGTTTGCTGCATCGTTGCGCCGGCGAAGCCGCTGTCCGCGGCATGGATGGCATCGGTTGACGCCACGCCAATGGCGATCCAGCCAAGCATCAGGGGAATTGCATTTTTTCGCTTCATGGTTTTTGGGGTTCGGGCGGGCTTTTTTGTTTGCGGGTGGCCTGAAAGCGAACGGAGGCGGGCTTGCAGGCGGGGCAGCACTGTGGATCACCGACGCGGCGATTCCTAGCCCTCCGTCGAAACCAAGCCGGCGCTGGACCGGCATCCGGTCGCGTGCATCATGCATGACGAAGCAGTTTTCCTCGGTTGGAAGGGGTAAGCGCCCCGGGATGCTTGGCGCCGAGGCGGTTGGAAGGCTTGAATCCAGCAAGGATCACGCTGGTGGGAACACAAGCTGAAAGTCGTTTGGCCAATCTCCCATCGCTGCCTTTATCCCCGACACCAGTTTCGAGCGAAATCACGGTGAGGAACGGCCGTGACATCGTTCGCCATGCCGGCATGGCGACGGTTTCGACCGTTTACCCCTTGGCCGCCAAGGCGCCCCACGGTTCGACTTGGCGGAGTTTTTTTCCCGCCAGCGCGCGGTAGCAATCGGACAGGTCAAACACCTTCAGCACCCCGGGAGCGAGGTACGAAAGCGGCCAATCGTACTCCTCCGCTTCGGCCACATCGCCATAGTCCGTCAATGCGTGCTTCAAAGTGACTTGCACGACCGCCTCCGCCAAAACCGCGGCAAAGGTCGCGGGTATCGCCCCCCACCCTTTGGCCACCAGGTGAATTTCGGGGTGTCCAGCCGCCTTCAGCCAGTCAATCGCGCGCAACACGTCGTGGGTTTTCTGTCCGACATAGGGATAGTCGAGCATGAGGCCATGAATGGCGTGCAAATAGTCGGAGCCATACGGCGTGAGGAAGGACTTGGGTCCGCCGATATCGGGCTGGGACTCGCCAATGCCCCGGACGTCGCAGGTGTACACCGCCGACTGCGGCTCAGCCCGGATCAAATCGGCAATCAGCGGTTCATCGCGCAACTCGGCATCAGCCGACTGATGCGAGACGTACAGCAGGGCGCGCCGGTTCGCCCCGACCGGCCGCGACATCAGCGGCTCGTCCGTCAAAGCGTAAACAATGGCGAAAATTCCCGGCTCGGTTTCCACCGCGTAGGTCGCCGCCTGTTTCTTGGGGTACCGGCGGCTGCCGGCGGAGCGGAGAATGCGATAGTCGGGCACGCCGGCGCGCGGCGGCAGCTTCAACGTGTCGACCAGTGCTTTTCGCAGTTTTTCTCCGCCCGGTTGCCCGCGCTTCTTGCGCAGCGCGAGCGACATCTCCCGGGTGAAGGAGAAAAGCGTGCGCGGCTGCGAATCCGCCACCTGCCCGCGCGGGGTACACCACAGCGTTTCATCCTTCTCCATCGTCAAGGCCGGCTCGGACCGCACCTCCGGAAGCCGCGCCGCCCGGTTGAACCATTGGTACATCGCTTCGCGATTGTCCTGCGTATAACCATGGTAACCCGCACCGATGAACAGGCCGATATTCTTTTCCGCCTGGAGCAGCCGATAGAGCCGGACCAGCCGCTGATGGGCTTCCTCGAGGCCGCGGGCATCAAAAAAATCCTTTTCCTTGCCGAGCAGGATGACGGGTTTGGGTGCCAGCGCCGCGATAAAGTCGGAATGGTCGAGACCGAGCGCGAGGACGCGCGGCGGGCACTGTTCGGTGTCGGCCGAAAGCTCGTTCTCCACATTACGGCGGAAGGTCGTGACAAAACAACTCGGCGCGGCCATCGCCCAGCGGGGCTCCACCCCACACAGCCAGGTCGTCATGGTGCCGCCCCCGGAATTGCCGGTCACGCCAATCAGGGCGGGATCCACCTCGGGGCGCGCGATCAGATAATCCAGCGCGCGCATGCCGTCCCAAGCCCGCCAGGAGCCAAAAAATTCACCGACGAGAAACTGCTGGTTGCCAAAGTAGAGGTGTTCACTGACGCCCGCGCCCTTGCGCGACTTGAGCTGATCTGTCACGGACTGGAACCTCTCACCCTGGCCAATCGGATCGAAGATCAGGGTGACGTAACCCTGCCGCGCCAACCCTTGGGCAAAAGACTGGTAGGTCTCGCCCGCTTTGCCATTGTTCGAATGTCCGCAGGTCCCGACCACGCCCGGAAGACGGCCCGCACGGCCTTTGGGCAGATAAAGATTGGCGGTGACTGGAAAGCCGGGACGGCTGTCAAAAATCACCTTTTCGATCTTGTAGGTGTCGCGCTCGACCACACCGGTCACGCGCGCATTCAGCGGCGTCTTCTCCGGCCAGGGACCGAAGGACTGCTGGATTTTCGTCCGCACGTCGCGGACATACGCCTCGGCATCGGATTTCGAGCGCAGCGCTGCCCGGCGTTTTTCCGCGTCCCGCTCGACCTGTCGCACGCGCTCGACCACGTACTCCTGCACCATGCGGGGGAAGCGATTCAACGGCTCCAGCGCGGCGCTGGATTCCGCGGCGCCCTTTTTTTTCGAGGCGGCCGGCGCCGCCGCCGGCAACGCGCTCGGCAAGGCCAGGCCCAGAGCTCCGAGTCCGGCCCGCTGGATCAGCGTTCGTCGCGAAATCAGGTTGTCGGACGGAAGGTGGGGCGTGTTGGTTTTGTTCATAGGAAAGTCTTCACGGCGACGGCGCAGGCTGGAGCCAGCGTTCGAACCATGCCAGCATTTCCGCGCGCATCTCCGGAGTGTAGCTGTGCCCCAAGTCGGGATAAATCACGTTGCGGAAACGGTCCGCCGCGCCCACGGCACCATAGACCTGACCCACCTTCTGCTCGAGGATGCGGATGCCATCCACCGGCGAACCGTGGTCGAGGTCTCCGGTCAGGGCGAGAAACGGACGGGGCGCAATCAGGGCCAGCACACCCTCGGTATCGAAGTGCTTCAGCAGGCCGTAAGTGAAATAGTACAAGCCGTGAGCGCGAAGGTTGCCGTGCTCGATCAGGTTTTGATACCGCGTCAGGCAGGCGACACCGACGGTGGCGGCCACCCGGTCGTCCACCGCCGCCAGCCACCAGGCGCGGGTGCTGCCCATGCTCATGCCCGTGACGCCGATGCGCCGCGGATCCACCGACGGAACGGTGCTAAGGAAGTCGAGCGCGATCTGATCATCGCGTACAAACATGCCCCACAGCGTCCGGCCCAGCCACAAATGCAGCTTGTGAAGGCTCTTTTGCGCCAACTCGTTTCGGCTGGGGTCCCCGCGCCGGTAGGTTTCGAAAGTCCCAGCCGGGTTGTTGTCCCCCCGGTCGCCGTAATAGGGGGCATCGGGAGCCAGCACAATATAGCCGGCCCGGACGAAGGTTTCTCCGAGCGCTTCGGTCCCGCCGTTGCTCTTAGGCGTGATGAGCTGGTTCTTGTCGGGCGTGGACGAATGCAACCACAGGATCGCGGGCCCGTCCGCGCGGCGCTTTTCCGGCACGAGGAGCAACGCACTGATATCGTTGCCGTCACCGTTGTCGATTGCCACCCGGTCCAGCGTGTACCCGGGTCGCAATTCGCGGCTGACCACGCGGCTGACCAGCGGCGAGGGCCGCGGAGGGAGATCGCCCAACGACTCAACGGCCGCACGGTGTACACCAGGTCGCTGCCGCTGCCACGCGGCGGCGTTGTCCGGCAGCGCCAGCTTTCCGATGGGCAGCCGCTTGAACGCCGGCGGCACCGCCGCATCGCGCGCGGCTTCGTCCCGGCGGTACCTCGCCGCTGCGTCGGGGCCGGCGGATTGGGCAGGAGTGGGTTGCGAGTACCGCCGCACGATCCAATGCCGCAGGAGACAGTCGGCCACGGCCTCGGCCAGGCGCTCGTATCCGGCGGGCGTGTAATGCGTGCCATCCGGTCCGAGCGCACTTTCCGGGCCTGCCCGACCGACCATCGCATGCAGGTCGTTCACGGCGACGCCGGACTGTTTCATGATGGCGAGGGCGGCAGCATTGTACCTCCCTACATCCACTTCCCGCCGATCGAACGCCGCCCCACGCCGGGCATGGCGCTCATCGAGAATCGGCGTCGTATTCGCAAACACCAGCGTCGCCGAGGTCTCGCGTTGCAGGCGGGCGACAATCTGACGGAGGTTCGCTTCGTATTCCGTCAGCTCCACCTGGTGGCGTCCATTCTCCTTCGAGACCTTCAGGTCGTGCAGCCCGCAATTGAAGTGAACGATATCGGGCTTTTCCCGCACGATCCACTCTTCGAGGTGCTTTAGCACATTAGCGCTGTCACCACCGTTCGGGTCCGGACTGATTACCTGGGCCTTGCCCTGAAGAATCTGACCCACGCGGGGCCCGTACCCGAGACGAATGGAATCGCCGATGAGTACAATTTTGGGGAGAGCGGGCGGGACGGAGGGCTGCGCGGCCGCCAGCCCGGTCGAGGCAAGCGCCAGCCCGACGAGAACGGAAAGAAGCGATTTCATTTGTGCTGTTCGAGCCAGTCGAAGACCAGGGTCTGGGTTTCCTTGGTGAAGCGATTGAAGTCTTCGGGTGTTTTGAGATCCACGTTCGAGAAAGGCCGCGCCAGTTTTCTGAGTTCACCCAGGTCGGCATGACGATCATGCGTCGGAGCCACCATCAGAATCGGGCGGGATCCGATCGCCCGAATCACGTCGTCGTAGTCCAGCGGCAAGGCAGCCGGCGAATCCGCATAAAAACCCAGGCGCGGGAGCAAGCCGTGAAGATGGGAATAGGTGCGGATGCTCTCAACGTCCCGCGACGTGCGCAGCGGCGTGACGCCCGCCACGGAGACCACCGCCGCCGGCAGTGGGTCGAGCGCGGCGGTCCAGAACGCCACCTTCGCGCCCAGCGCGTAGCCCACAAGGAAGATCCGAGCCGGATCGATCTCCTTTGACTCGCGGACGGCGGCGAGCGCGGCGCGGGTATCGGTGACCATCTTGCCGAGGAGCGACCAATGCGGATAACGGCGGTAAAAATCCTTCGCGTGCTCGATGCGGGTGCCATAGCCGATGTGATCAAACGCCAGGACGGCGTAGCCGCGGCGGATGAGTTCGAGGAACGGCGCCTTGGCCTTGTACACATACCCGCTGGCATGGGCATACGGGTGCAGCCAGACCACCAGCGGCTTCCGGCCCTCGCCCTTGGCGGGAAGATAGAGATCGGCCTTGAGGTCGACGCCAAAGCCCACGCTGACCACCTTTATCTTGGGATCAGCCGGGAGCTGCGCCATCGACCGGATCCATCCGTCGCCGACAAAGAACTTTTCCGGCGCGCGCGATGGTTTTCCGAAGGCCACCTGGGGGGGCTCGTCGCCCAGCGCCCAACGTAGAGGATCTTTCGCCGGCACGCGCGGTCTCGTTTCCCCGGAGATCGACTTCCAGTCTTCGAATGTATAGCCGAAGATCATCGCGTCGGGCACCGGCGAGGCCCGGCGGCCGAAAACGGCATCGGTGAAATCCAAATAGGCCTCGATGTCGCCGACGGTGGTCGCATGGATCCCCGGCCGGAAGCGCAGACCCACGTTCTGCGGGGCGCCGAGAAACGCATAGACGCTCTTCAGCGATCGAAAATGCTGCTCAAAGCCGAGCGCGCTGTTGGCCGATTCGGTGTAGGCCGAGGTCAGGAGAACGGCGCGGGGCGCGATGAGCGCGAAGAGCGAGTTCTGATCGAAGGGCAGTTTGTCCTCGCGGCCGATGAAAAACCGCAGGCGGGGATGAAACCAGTGCGGATTCACCTCGATGATCCGCTCCATCGTCTCGTTGGCGAACGGATCGCTCGTGTAGCGCCAGGGATTGGCCTCCCCCGTGTTTCCGCTGGAGGGAATCACCGCCGCGATGCGCTCGTCGAACGCCGCGGCGAAGGCGGCTTGCTTCCCGTTGCGCGAATGCCCGGCGATCGCGATCTTGCCCGCGTCCACCTCGGGCAACTTCACCAGGTAATCGACCGCCCGGCTCGCAGCCCAGGCCCAGCGCGCCAAACAGGAAAAATCATAGTCGGGATAAACCTCGATGAACTTGTCGGAATCGTCGTCCTCCCCGTAAAAGGGGTCCGTCGCATAATAGATGCAGCCGATGTAGCCGCGAGCCACCGCGGTGGCCGCCCAGGGACGGGCCCGATTGTGGTTGGTGAGGAACACTGGCAGGCGTCCCTGGAGGGGAGGAATGAGAAGCTGGATGCGCAGCGTTGCGCGATGGCCCGGCCCGAACTCCAGCCGGACGTCGCGGACGAGCACCTGCCCTTCGCGGCGCTCGCCGGTGATCACGGCCCGCAGATTATCCGGTGCCGGCGGCATG
>JACQWL010000058.1 GCA_016209255.1 Verrucomicrobiota bacterium | reverse complement strand
TTGCCGACGAGACCGGGCCACATGGCGTTGTGCAGTTTGGGATAGTTGTTCTGAGGCATGGTGGTTGGGAGTTGAGTAGGCTAATATCGGTTCGGATAATTCATGTTTGCGGCGATTTTCAATCCGCAGAATTCTTGACCGCAGATTGCGCTGATAACGCGGATAAAGGCAGGATAATCGCCGACTATCCGCGCCATCCCGCCAGAGGCGGGCAAGCTGCGTTACTTGTGCGCCTCCGGCGTATCCGCGGTTAAATGTCTTGGCTGATCCTTTGGTTGCGGACGAGGGCCGCGGTGCGATTTATGAAGGTTGGGTGTGCGAGGACTGGCGCGAGGTTGCGAGTTTGCTGCGCAACGAAGTGCGGCTGGTTGGCTTGGGCAATGGGAGGAATTCTCAGTTGGGAGACAAGTCGGCGAGACTTTCGGAGTCAAGGCAGGTGCCAACCGGTACGGCTCGTCGCGGCTCAGCCAACGATTCAGCGAGGGCTGCCCACGGAACACACAGAACACGCGGAAAAAGCGATTAATGAACACGGCGAAAGAAAGAATCCGCTTACCGAATAGTGCGGTCATCCATGCGCGATTGGGCGGTTTCGTGCGCTTTCGCTTCCGTGTTTTCCGTGTGTTCCGTGGGCAAATCAGGGCTGGCGGTTGAATGGACACGGCTCAGTCCGACCTGTCGGCCATTCTTGACGGTCACGCGGAGTCGCGGAGCTCGCGGAGGCTGGTATTTGGGGGCCGGATGCTCCGCGCTTTCCGCGTCTCCGCGTGATCTCTCGCTCCCGCCCAAATCCCTCCTCGTGGAATTCCTCCAGGTGATTTCAAAAGAGGCCATCGCGCTTCAGCTCATCGACGATCTGCGCGTGCGGGATGGTGGGCTCATCGCGGCGCTCCGCGACCACCGCCAAATCCGCCAAGTCCTCGATCAGCCTCTCGTAGTCGGAAATCGGGAGCACCACGGCCGTCTTTTCCCCGCGTTCTTCGGTCCGCGATGGTTTCGATGCCCCGAGCCTTGCACTACGTTTTTTTGCGAAATTGGGTCAATTGTGCGCGCGCGCGCACAATCCAGGCAAAGCTATTTATTTACGGTCAAATGACTTGCGAGCATCTGAGTCGAATAATCGGCTCGAAATCATGCCGGCCAAACTGGTGCTGGCCATAAAATAGCCAGCCAGTCGAAGGCCGGCGCCGCTGAAAACGTCGCGGCCGGCTCGAACACGTGCAGCAAAGAAGGCAATCCCGTGCGCCGGTCGCAGCACGCGCCCAGCCGGAGGGAGCGGCGGCTGTTTCCAGCCGTTTGGCAGGCGATGTTTCCCGCTTGATGAGCTTCTGCCCGACCTTTTTCGGTAGACGTTGACGGCGGAGAATCGCATGAATGTGCCGGACTTTCGGCGCCGCGCTTCGGCCATGTTCTTAGCGCAGTCGCCGAAAAATGATTTCTCGGATTTGCTCGCCCGGGCGGAAGCCCGGCGGTGAATTCCGATTCGCTTCGGACCACTCCCCACTCTAAGCCTGTTTCCATGGCCAAGACCAACCTCCTCAACACCAGGACGACGAACTTCCTCGAATTGATTGGGAACGGTCGGATTTATCGCGTGCCACCCTACCAGCGCGATTACTCGTGGGAAGAGGAGCACTGGGAGGACTTGTGGAACGACCTGGTCGAATTGCGCCGCCGCCCGGAGGATCGCCATTACATGGGCGCGTTGGTGGTTGAGGGCAAGAGCGACCGGGAGTTCCAGATTATCGACGGTCAGCAGCGGCTCGCAACCCTGAGCATCCTCGCTCTGGCGGCAATCTGGCGGCTGCGCGAAATCGCCGACAGCGGGAAGGAACCCGACCCCAACCACGAGCGCGCCATCGGACTGCGATCCCGGTTCATCGGCGAAAAAGATCCGGCGTCGCTGGTTGAGAGCAGCAAACTCTTCCTCAACAGCACCGATGACGCTTTCTACCAAGACTATCTCGTTCAGTTGCGAGAGCCGCTGAATCCGCGCGGCCTTCCGCGATCGAACCGGCTCCTCTGGGAATGCTGCAAATACTTCCGAACCCGGATCGCGGAAGACGCAACCATCGCTGACGAAGGCGAGTCGCTAGCCGGACTGGTAGCCGAGGCGGTAGGTCGGCAGTTGATGTTCATCCTCATAACGGTAGATGACGACTTGAACGCCTACACCGTTTTCGAGACTCTAAACGCGCGCGGACTGGAACTTTCGGCGACGGATCTGCTGAAAAACTATCTCTTCTCGCGCCTTCGCGTCAGTGCCGATCTCGACGCCTTCGCCCGCCGCTGGCGTGCGCTCATCGCCACCGTCCAGCAGGAGCGGTTTCCGGAGTTTCTACGCTTTCACCTCCTCTGCGAGGAACCGCGCGTGCGCAGCCAGCGGCTGTTTCAGATGGTGCGAAGCCGGGTCACAACTCCCGCAGAGGTATTCCTGACTATCGAGTCGCTGGAACGTCGGGCGGAACTTTTCTCGGCCCTTTCCGACCCTACGCATGGCTACTGGATCGAAAATCCGGCCGCGCGCCCGTTTGTGCGCGAACTGGAGATCTTTCGCGTTCGCCAGGTATACCCATTGCTGTTTGCGGCGTGGGAGCGCTTCAGTCGGGAAGACTTCACCCGGGTGCTCAAGCTGGTGGCACTGATTTCGTTTCGCTACACCGTAATCGGCGGACTGAATCCCAACGCCCTCGAACCGGTGTACCACCGGGCAGCCAAGGCGGTGCTGGACGGCAGCGCGGTCGCACCGCCGGCCGTGTTCACCTTGTTGCGGGAGATTTACGTGGAGGACGCGAAATTCGAGAGCGACTTTGCCCAGTTCGGGATCGTGACCAGCGGGCTCCGGAGGAAACTCGCCAAATATGTGCTGAGCCGGCTCGAACAAGACGCCTCCCATCGCGCGGTGGATCCCGACACCGACCCTGCCACGATCGAGCATATCCTGCCGGAGAATCCCGGCGAAGTTTGGGAAGCCGGATTTCCGCGCGAACGATGGGAGATTACGATCGATCGAATCGGCAACCTTACGCTCCTCGAGCCACCGGCCAATCGGCGCGTCGGCAACGCGGATTATTCCGCCAAGCTGGCGGAATACCGGCAAAGCGCCTACGCGATTACCCGCGTCCTGGCCAGCTCCGCGCCAGCCGAATGGACCGCCCCGTTGCTGGAAGCCCGGCAGCGCCGCCTCGCTGCGCGCGCGGTCCACGTTTGGCGTTCCGATTTTGCCTGAATCGGGCGTTCATCCTTTCCCCTGATCCATGAAGGCGAAGAGATCCAAACTACCGTGATCCCCGACGCTGCAAATGAGGGATTTCGCAGTCGCCGGGCGCACGATGATCTGGAACAACACCGTGAGGCGGGAGTGAACAGAGCGATGCCTGAAGATCTGCTATGCAAGCGATCGGCGGCAGGTCGTGCGGGTTTTTTCCTCGGGGAGTAGATATGACAAACGGGGATTTCATCCTTAGCAGATGGATCGAATCAGCATCGCGATTTTGGCGGAGTCGATACCGCCGTCGGGCTGATCCTCGGAGACGATGAGCGTGCCTTTCGGGCCGCCGCCTTCGGACTGCGGGAGAATGCCATGCGCGCGATACCACCCCTGCTTCTCCTTCCACCGGCGGCGATAGGCGGGGTCGCGCAGCATGCCGCAGTGCTCCCAATAGCAGGTGATGCCCGTGTCGTCATCCTCGATGGTGAAATCAGGATACTTGGCAACGCCGTCGATTTCCAGAGGGTGCTCGTAGTGGTAGGCGACGTTCTTGGCGTGGAGAAGATTGGCGATGATGACCTCGGACTTGGAGCGCACGGCCTCGCCCCGGCTGGTAATGTGGATGAGACGTTCTTCGAGGAAGGAATTGCCGACCTTCACAGGCCGTGGCGGTCCGAAGAGATTAGTGAGGCGGCTGGCCGCGGCAGAAAATTGCTCGGAGCTGAGTTTCTGGAGATCGGTGGCGGAGCCTTGGTGCAGGACGACAACCCTTTTCTTCTGCCGGGTGAGCGCGGTGTAGAGCAGCTCTCTCGTAAGCATCAGCGGCGAGCGCGGCAGGACGAGAAAAACGACATCAAATTCGCTGCCTTGGGCTTTATGGACAGTGAGGGCGTACGCGAGTTCGAGGCTGGCATCCCCCTCTGGGTCAAAGTCGGATTTCCAGAACTTGAACGTTTTGCCGACCTGAGTCGAAAATTCGATTTCGAGGTCCTTTGGATGCCAATTTCTTGCTTTGGTCCGACGGTGACCCACAACCATTCCGATTTCACCGTTGGCCAGGTAGCCGTTCTTGTCTGGCTCCGGGTAGATCCGCTTCTTCCAGACCGACCAGTTGCGGTTGTTGATTACCTTGTCGCCGTAGATAATCTGGGCATCGCCCATCGGTTTGGGAATGCTGCTGAACCTGTCCGGATTGCGGGCCTTGTCGATCTGATGGCCCTTGTAGCGGACATGAATCATCCGGTTCAGCGGGTCCACACCCCACGGCTTCTGGCGCACGGGGCTGAGAATTTGCCATGCCTCAGCTTGTTTGCCGGAGCTTGGCCTATTGCCGTATTCAACGTTGAACCAAGCTGAGCCTCTTTCGTCGAGTTGTGCGCCAAGACTGAGCGCGAAGGATTGCCATTCCTCTTTGTCGGACGTGAAATCGAGGTTTTCGGCGATCACCCTTTGCAGGGCCTGCTCCAGCTTGTCTGGCGTTTCCCACTGAACAAAACGGATATGATCACTCGCGCGGCGGCCGGCGAGGATTTCAAAGACCTGATCATCGCCCGGAGTGCTGGCAGTCCCACCGAACCAAGCGGCCAGCTGAAGGTCATCGCGTTCACCTGCACCCTGCCGGCGAGGGACAGTGAGTTCGGCAAACCCGGTCCCTACACGCGGGAACCGGGTTTCAACGTCTGGTGGCGTGAGATGCGCGATGATGTCCACAAATGGACGTCCCGCCCCGATGGGCGGAAGCTGCCGAGAGTCGCCGACGAAAATCAGGCGATGCACGCCGCTGATTGCTTCGATCAACGCGGCCATCATTTCCTCGGTGAGCATCGAGCATTCGTCAACGATGACCGTGCGGGCGACCTTGTCGCCCGGTTCGCCGGTGAGGCCGTACCGTCTCGTTGCCGGGTCATAGCGCTTAATCCCATCATAGGGGCAAAGAAACTGGGCGAGCGTATATGCCTCGTAGTTCGAGGTGCCGGCTTGCTTCGCAACGGCTTCCATGCGGACACGCGCCTTGCCAGTGGGAGCCAGCAACAGAATGCCCTCACCGTGGATTTCCTTGCGCTGACAGAGCACGGAAAGGAGTGTGGTCTTGCCTGTGCCGGCGGGTCCAATGAGGACGCTGAACCGGGATGCGGCAGTCTCGGCAAGGGCGGTGGACTTTTCTTGCCGGGCGCGTTCTTCCTTATCGCGCTCCTCTCCGGCAGCAGGCAGCACCCGAGACGGATGCGCTCCCCGAGCCAAAGGGAATTCGCGCGCCGTCGCCCACCTTGCCCGGCTCTTGAAATGGCAGATTGCCAGATCAAGCCGGCCCTCCACTGCTTCCCTTTCAGTCGAATTTGTTCTTCCGATACGCCCCCATCTCCGGCGCGTCGGGATGCACTTCGGGGCCGAAGTAGCGCAGGACGACCAGCGGCTCGACTGGGCTCGTGTTCTCAAACGTGACGCCCGCGCGGGCGGCCGTCTCGGTGCAGAACACCTCGTCCTCCGTAAGATCGTGAAACCGGATGAGCTTCGGGCAGTCGAGCGCCAGGTTGTTCATCCGGCCCTTGCCTTGCACGGTGATGAGGCCATAGGCGCCGCCGTCGCGGATGGTGCATTTCGCACCCGGCTCGACGGTGAGCTCCTTGGCCGAGAATTTCTGCTCGCCCTTGATCCGACCGTAAACGATCCAGCGATCCACGTAGCCCTCGCTACGCGTGTCGGCGACCGGGACGGGCTCGAGGTAGTGGTTGTCCTTGAAGTTCGGATCGAGGTTCAGGTCGAAGTCGATCTGGTCCACGATGAAATCGAGGTCGTGGTGTTTCTCCGGCGGCATGTCTTTCACGAGGAGCGCCCATGGCACCTCGCGACCCTCGACGAGGGATTGGTACATGCCGAAGACATCCGAGCCCCACTGCGGCTCGTAGGTGCAGAGCGAGCCCGGGGCGTGGAGGATGCACGGCGGGATCAGCCAGCCCGTGCCGGGTTTCAGCCGGTAGGCGCGCGCGAGATCGAGGATGCCGTTGTCGCCCCGGTTCCAATTCTCGATGCAGCGGCGCACCTGCGCCCGCGTCGTCCCGGGCTCGAGGCCCATAAACGTGTAGGGGAAATTGTTGCCCACGTTGTTGTGCTGCGGCGGGAAATAATACGACTCGGGTTTGCCCTCCCGCCCGACCAGCGCGGCCTGCTCCGCCGACTGGTGCAGGTGGTGCGGAATCGGGCCCATGTTGTCGAAGAACTTAGAGTACACCGGCCACTTCCGGTATTTTTCCCAGATGGAGCGGCCGATGAGCGCGCCGCCGCATTCGTCGACGGCGGCGGCGAGGGTGAAGCGCCGGCCCCCGGCGACGACATAACTGAGACCCTCATCGGGCGTGCGGTTGTCGTTGGCCGCGGGCGTGGTCGAGGCGAACCAGCGTTCGTCGATGCCGCCGCGGTTCAGGCCGAACGCGTAGAGATCGTCCGGATGCAGCTTCAGCCGCTTGCCGGGCTGGAGAAAATTGCGGGGCACCCAGGCAGGCGCGAGGCGGAGGAGACCGCCCGTGTCGGCGAGCGCGGCTTCGACGACGCTCTTCACGTTGGACTGAATCGTCGTCAATTCGGTGACTGAGGCTTTGGACATGGATGGTTTTCGGTTTTCCGCCGGCCGGGACGGCCGGCGGGCTGAAAAGGGCGTTTGCTTCTGGACGGCTGGTTGAAGAGAAAAAATACTATTCCAGCGCAACGCAACCGCCTAGTAAACGGGCGGCAAACTTTGGTGTGCTCGTGCCCGGCCGGCGCGATTACGAGCACGATTACGAGCAAGAACACGCAGGTTCCTGCGGCTTGCCCGCCTGCTCAGCCGTAACGATTCAGTTGGCTCGAGGTGGACCGCGACCTCCGGGCGCGTTTTTCCTGCGGACGTGGCCAGACGGCGCCCGGAGGTCGCCGTCCACCTTTTGGTGCCCGTCGGTTCGCTCTCAAAGTGGAGTTCGACCGCATGTACACGGCTCAGGCGCGTTGCGGCCGCCGCGGTGCGAAATATCGGGGATGGAGGGCACTCCCGCGGCCAGCGCCCGGCCCTTCCCCGGTCAACCCCTGCGCAGCATTTCGCAAGAATTGCGCGGGCTGAAATCTCGCGCCGCGCCCCCCAACCGATTACCATAAATCATCGCCGGCCCGCGACATTGGCGCGGCGACCGGCCGCACCATTGCAGGAATACTCGATCCTCCATGAATAACAAAACCGCCGTCACTTCCCGTCGTGATTTCATCCGCAATACCGCAGCGGCGATCGCCGCGCCGCTCATCGTGCCGTCCAGCGTGTTCGGTCGGAACGCCCCGAGCAACCGCATCAACCTCGGCATCATCGGCTGTGGCAACCAGAGCACGGTCGACCTGCCCGAGTGGTTCAAGAACGACGATTGCCAGGTCGTCGCCGTCTGCGACGTCAACCGTGCGGGCCGCGGTTACAAAGACGAAAAGCAGTTCCTCGGTCGCGAGCCGCAGCGCGATTTCGTCAACCAGTTCTACGCGAAGAAAACCGGCAGGGACTCGTACACGGGCTGCGACGCCTGCGCCGACTTCCGCGAGGTGCTCGCCCGCCAGGACGTCGACGCCGTGGCCATCATCACCCCCGACCATTGGCACGCGGTGATGACCAACATGGCCGCGGAGGCCGGCAAGGACATCTACTGCCAGAAGCCGCTCAGCCTGACCGTGCGGGACGGGCAGGAGATGATCAAGGCGGTCCGCAAGCACCGGCGTGTGCTCCAGACGGGCAGCCAGTGGCGCTCAAATGCCATGACCCGGCACGCCTGCGAGCTGGTCCGCAATGGCCGCCTCGGCAAACTCCAGCGCATCGAAAGTTTCGTGGCGCCCAACAATTTCACCAGTCCCGGCCCCGGCTGGCAGCCGATGCCCGTGCCGGACGGCTTCGACTACGATTTCTGGCTCGGACCGGCACCGAAGGCGCCCTACCACCACGACCGCTGCTTCTACCGTTTCCGCTTCGTCATGGACTACTCCGGCGGTCAGACCACCAACTTTGGTCACCACTCCAACGGCATCGTGCAATGGGCCACGGGGGACGTTGTCCCGGTCGAGTACGAGGACGCAGGTTCTGAGTGGCCGGCGAAAGGGGATCTCTTCACCACGCCGACGAAGGTGGCCTTCCGCGCCCGCTACGCCAACGGCGTCGAATTGTACTGTCACACCGACAAGCGCGGTTCCGGCGCACGTTTCGAAGGCAGCGACGGCTGGCTTGAGTTTGCGTCCCGGAAAATCGAAAGCCACCCCGCCTCGCTCAAGGACTCCGTCATTGGCGCCAACGAGCAGCGGCTCTACGTGAGCGAGAATCACTATCGCAACTTCCTCGACTGCGTGAAGTCGCGGAAGGACGGCGTCGAGCCGGTGGAGATCGGGCACCGCACCTCCATGCTCTGCCACCTCGGCAACATCGCGATGCAGCTCAAGCGCACGATCAAGTTCGATTCGAAACTGGAACAGATCGTCGGTGACGATGAAGCCGCCAGGATGCTCAGCCGCCCCCTGCGCGGCCCGTGGAAGTATTGAGAAATTCCGATTCGGAAGCATCCGGAAACGGGAGCGGTCTTCGCGAGAGCGGTTCGTCTATTTTCCCGCGTTATCCACGTTGCCGAAAGGGCTGCTCCGATCCGAGAACGTGACGCGTCCGAAGCGGTCGGGCGTGTGAAAGGTCCTGTTTCCCGTGCTTGCGTCCGCCGGAGACCATTGGCTGGCCTGGGCATTCGTTTTCCCTCCGTGGCGGTTCAGATTCAGATTCCATCCCGTGCCCGGACGCGGATGGGCCTGCTTGGCGACTTCGGCAAAATTCTTGAACGGTATCGCCGCTTCCACGATCCAGTAGCGGTCGGTGTCGGAATCGTTGTTCAACGTGCCGACGTACGTTCCCGCAATCTGGACGCCGGCGGCGTCCCATTTTGGAGCCCGGGGCTTCGACGGACCGTGCGGGCGGAAGTTGTCGAGAATTCCGCCGAGGAGATTGAACTCTATGTTAAAGTAGATGTTTGGGGTCTCCAGGTTGGGGGTTATCATGACTTCGAAGCAGTCGTCTTCGGGAATTTTGCCGTCCCGCTCGGTGTGCTTGGCGCTAATGTGCGCATCCTCGCAAATGACGCCCACGTATAAATTGTCGTCATCCCACAACAGCTTGGCGCGGGTCTGTTCTTTTTTCCCCTCCTTCCACCAGGTGAAGTGAAAGTCGCCCACATCGGGCGCGGCGAACCACGCGGCCTCGTCCAGCTTGCCGTCGATCTTGATGGGGGTTCCCGCCCTCAGGATGGTGTATTCGGGCGGACGGAATTTCCCGGGCGTCGGAGTATCGACACCGCGCGATAAGCCGGCCAGGCAGACCAGAAGGCAGGTCCAGGACAAAGGATGGAGAACGGAGGATCGGAGGTTGAACATGATTTGGCTGTTTTAAGGTTTGAATGGACTGGAATTTCTCGCGCGCTTCACGGGGCCACGTGCATCATGCCGCGCATGATGACCCAGTGGCCCGGGAACGTGCAGATGTACGGATAGTCGCCGGGCTCCTTGGGGGCCCGGAATCGCAGGACATCGATTTGCCCCGGATCGATCAGCTTGGTGTGGAAGAGGACTTTGTCGGACGTTGGGATGAAATCTTTTTTGGCCCCGTCGGGATCCTTGGCCATTTCGTTGCCGGCCAAGCCGACCTCGGACTCGGCGCCCGGTTTGACCACGACCAAATTGTGGGCCATCGCGTCGGGATTGGTGAACGTGAGCTTCACCGGCTGGCCGGGCTTCACGGAGAACGCGGTAACGTCGAAGAGCATCAGTGCCGGCACGGACTTGATGTTGATTCTGGCCACGTCTTTCTGGTTGTCGAAGGCCGCTTCCTGGGCGAGGCGGGCTGGTCCGAACTGGCCGCCCCGCAGCTTGTCGGCCCGCGTGCGGGCATCGCTTGGGGCGACGCTGCCCTTGGCGCCGTATCCGGCCACATCCTTGTCAAAGGTCACGAAGAACGCGGCGATTTTGCGTGCCGTCGGGTCGTTCGTTTCGTTGCGGTTCCAATGCCGCGAAAGATTTTCCGAGCCGAACGCCGTCCGGATGGCATACTTCAAGTGCCGGCCAGCCGGGCGATCCAGCACGCCGACCACTGCCTCGAGCGCCTCCCGGGTCCCAAGGTAACTCGCGGCGATCACGGCCTCCATGCGGACCAGGCTGTTTTCGTCGTTGGCCCGCTGGCGTAGTTGCTCGGTGCCGTCGCCCAGCTCATCGGACCAGTAGCGCAGTTGCTTCGTGGCCGCGCTGCGTGCGAGGTGGGAGTCGCAGGACAGCACGTCCCTGAGCAACGCGGCATTCACCGCGCCGACGGTGCGATAGGTCCAGATCGCCTCGATTTGGTGGTGGCGGAAATCCGAGTCTTTTGGGTCGAGGTGCGCCACCCAGGTGTCGAGCGCGGCCTTCACCTCGCCAGCGGGACGTTCATACAACTCGCGCCTGGCCCAATAACGCTGGCGGTAGTGCGGGCTTTTCAGCAACTCGAGCAGCGCCGGAACCGGTGCACCGGCGATCTGCGGCGCAGCGGCAAGTTTCGCGCCCGTCGGAACGATGCGCCAGATGCGGCCGGATTTGGCGTCACGGCGTTCGTCGCGGAGGGAGAACGTCGTCTGGCCCACGATCGGATTATAAAAGTCGCAGATGTACATGTCGCCGCGCGGGCCCACTTTCACATCCGTCGGGACGAAGCTCAGGTCTTTCGAAAAAATGATGTCTCCGAGATAATCCTCCTCGAAGTGATCGTCCTTCTCCACCCAGCGATGCATTTCGATGCGAACGGACGGCTTGTAGCGGGCCTTGATGAAACCGCCCTGGAGTTCCTTCGGCCAGAAATCGAAATCGACAAACTCTTGGCCGGCGGTGCCGCTGTAGCCGGGAATGCCCGCGCCGGCCGGGTGCTGTTCCGGATAGGGCGCATTCGTGGCGTGAAAGGCGTTGGCAAAGATGGGATCGCTGGCCACCTGATGGCCCCAGCCATCGAACGTCACGCCCCAAGGATTGCTGTTGATGCGATAACTGCCAAAGGAGACCAGCTTGTGCGTCTCGGGGCGGAACTGAAACCAGGCGGAGTTGTAGGCGCGGACCGGGCCGTACGGCGTTTCGACCTGGGTATGGAGAAAGATGGAGTCGCGGAAGAGCAGGTCGCCATCCGGCGTCCACACGAAGTCATGCAGTCCGTGGTGCGAGTCCTCCATGCCGAAGCCGGTGAGGACCTGGCGGCGGAGGTCCGCCTTGCCGTCGCCGTCCGTGTCCTTGAGGAAAACCAGGTGCGGCGCGCCCGTGACATAGACGCCGCCGTCGCCGAATTCGAAGGCGAGCGGGATGCGAAGCTTGTCGGCGAAGACCGAGCACGTGTCGGCTTGGCCGTCGCCGTCGTTATCCTCGAGGATGATAATCCGGTCGCGCGGCCCTTCGCCATAGACATCCGGATACGAGGGGGAGCAACTGACCCACAGGCGGCCACGGTGGTCCCAGCGCATCTGGATCGGATTCGCCAGTTCGGGGAACTGCTCCTCGGAGGCAAAGAGATTCACCTCGAAGCGCGGATCGATCGTGAAGGCGGCGAGTTCGTCCTTCGGGCTCAGCCACTCGACCAGCAAGGGCGCCTTCACCGTGGGAGGCAGCGGAGGCACGTTGGCATCGTCGACGTTCCGGCCTCCGAAAGACTTGCCCCGGGCAATTTCCCAGATGCGTTGATCGCGGTTTGCGGCCTTGAGATCGAAATTACGCATCACCGGGAGGAAGTCGCCTTCGCCGAAGCCCTTGTTGCGATCGCCGGTGTAGTAAAAGGTGTCGAGCGGCCGGTAGCGGCGGAAGAGGTGCTGGTTCTTGTCGACGATGGCCGCATGCAGTTCGGCGTTACCCTTGGGCGCCGCGGTGCCGAACGTCGCGCGGTAGAGCGTGTCGCCCAACACCGCGTAACCGGCGTCCTCGAGATGAACCCCATTGAAGGTGAGAGCCGTGGCGGGATTGGCCATCGCAGCGAGGGTGGCGTCGAATACATTGGCGAACCCCACTTTTTGTTCCGCCGCGACCGCCGCCATGGCGCGGGTGTAGGCGGCGATGCGCGCGTTGTTGAGGTCGGCTGCGGGCACGCCCGGCACGTTCTCGTTGGCCGTGGGAGACACCAGCACAATGCGCGGCGCCGCGCGGCCGTTGTAGGCACTCGCCTTCATCTCTTGGATCATGGTTGTGAGCCGCTGACGAAACTCCGGGAGCTTTTCCACGCCGGCGAAGGACTCGTTGAAACCGAAGGCGGCAAAGATGACATCGGCCTTCTGCACCGTGAGATGTTGGTGGATGTTGCCAAAGTTCTTGGGCCGGGGCATCAGACCCGGTTCGTCCGCCGACCACGCGAGCGTGCGAATCACCAGGTTGTGGTTCGGATGACCCAGCTGGAGCAACGCCTCGAAATAGGGGAACTGCGCGCCGCGATCGAAAAGCGTGTTGCCGATGAAGACGACGTGATCGCCTTTTCTCAACCGCAACGGCAGCGCGGTGTCCCCGGGGGCGATCTTGCCCGGCATCGGCGCCGTCTCCTCGTAAATGCCGTATTTCTTCAGCGCGGCCCCCGGCTCGTCCACCTTGGGCTTGGCGCTGCCATGTTCCTGGCGATCGGTCCTGGCGCAACCGGGCAGAAAAAGAGCGGCGGGACTCAGGGCGGCGATGAGCAGGAAGACGGGCGGGGAAACCTTCATGAGTGTTCGCGGAAGCGGGAGGGGCAGAGGCGTGTTGGAGCCGGCGAGCGGGCGTGCAGTGCCGGTCCGGTCGTGTATTTTGGCCGACCGCAATCGTCAACGACGATTCCGTTCGCCCTGGACGCGGGCGCGGGGATTTTCGATTTGAATACACTACCGTAGGCCGCCAGCTCGCTGGCGCTTCGGATTGGCAGGAGGTGGGGGCCTGCTTGCCCGTTCGACACGCTCAGGGCCCCGAACTCGTCGTGGGGCAGGCGATGAGAGACGGTGTTGTTGGCGCGCGCCAGGAATCGCCTGCAAGCAGGCTCCTACCCTCGGATCAAATGCCTCGGGGCTTGCCCTCAGGATTTTGACTCCACACTTATAGATCGATTCACCATGCTGACCCCCGAAAGCCGCCAGCGCGATTTCCCCACGCTCGCATCGCTCACCTATCTCAACACCGCCGCCGAGAGCATCCCGCCCGCGTGTGTGGGACAGGCGATTCAAGCCTACTGGCAGGACAAGCTTCGCGGCATGAAGGGCCGCGGTGGTCACTTCGCCCAGGTTGAGGCTTGCCGCGAGATTTGCGCGCGGATGATCGGCCGGGATGCCGGCGAAGTGGGTTTTGCCTCCTGCAGTTCGGAGGCGTACAATCTCCTCGCCACCGCGTTGAACCTGCAGCCGGAGGACGAAGTGATCGTGACGGATCTCGATTTCCCCGCCGGCGCCACGCCATGGTTGCGCGCGGCGCAGCCACCGCGTGTCCGGCTCTGGGAATCGCGCGATGGAGAGCTGGTCTTCGATGATCTCGTGCCGTTGCTGAATGAGCGCACGCAGCTCGTGCAGGTTTCGCTCGTGAGTTTTTACAATGGCCACCGCATCCCGTGGGCGCCGCTGCGGGAGGCCGTCCGGCGGCTGGCTCCCCAGGCCGTGCTGTCGGCCGACATCACGCAGGCTCTGGGTCGCGTGACGCTTGACTGCGCGGATGCGGACATCGTGATTTCCAGCACGCACAAGTGGACGCTTGGGATTCACGGCGCGTGTATCATCGGCATTCCCCGGTCGCGGGCGAACCGGCTCACGACTCACGCTGGCGGCTGGTATCACTTGGAGAACGCGTTTGAGGCCGATCGATTCCAACGGGCGGTGCCGAAGGAGGGTGCGGCCAGTTACTCGGTGGGCATGCCGAATTTCGTGTCCCTCTACGCACTCAATGCGTCGCTGCGCTACCTCGAGGGCATCGGCATCGAGGCCATCGCGCGGCACGCCGACCCGTTGGTGGCGCAGGCGCATCGCGGCCTGCGGGAACTGGGGCTTGTGCCCATGGCGCAATACCGGCCCGAGCAACCTACCGGCATCCTGGCGTTTCGGCATCCCCAGTCCGCTGCGCTCCACGCGGCGCTGGAGCGGGAAGATATTCACGTCATGCACAGTGCGGGCCGCCTCCGGATTGCGGTGCACGGCTACAACACGGCGGACGACATCAAGAAACTGCTGGCCGTTTTGGGCGATACGCTGCGGCGGCTGTGATGTATCGGTCGCCAAGAATCTGTTCCGTTCATTCGCAGCGGGCCTGATACTTCGACGCTTGGCGGCGCCAAAGGCGGCCAGGGCTTGCTTCGTCTTTCCCGTTCGATTTTCCGCCGCATCGCGGCGGATTAAGGAGTTTGTCGGGTGGAGCAG
>JACQWL010000462.1 GCA_016209255.1 Verrucomicrobiota bacterium | reverse complement strand
GTCAGCGTTCCTCGTTCTCTGGGAAGCACGAGGGAGGAGAACGATGCGTCAGCCGGGCGGAAGAGTTTTGGCCGCGGCCGCCAGCTTCTCCCACGTTGCTTCGAGCGACTGCGGGAGGACCCGCGTCTGCCCGAGCACCGGCATGAAGTTGTTGTCCCCGTTCCAACGCGGGACGATGTGACCGTGGAGGTGGGCGATGCTGCCGCCGGCAACGGCGGCGCCGAGGTTGAAACCGATGTTAAAACCATCGGGCTTCAGGGCCGCGGTGAGGAGCTGCTGGCCGACGAGCACTTCCTCGAAGAGGGCGGTGCGTTCGGCGGGGGTGAGTTCCCCGAGATCCTTCACTTCGCGGAACGGCACGGCGAGCAGATGGCCCGGATTGTAGGGAAACCGGTTCAGGACGAGATAGCAGAGGGGCGAGCGGTGGACAATCAGCGCCGCCCGGTCATCGCCAAGCGCCGGCAGTTCCGTAAACGGTCGCATCATCGCCTCCGCGTAGCGCGGGGCTTCGATATATTCCATGCGCCAGTAGGCGTGAAGCTGCTGCATGTGGTCGGAAATCGGGTGGCCAGAAAGGACCGGAAAAAGGGACGAAGCAAAAGACCGGCCGACGGGAAAGTCAAAGCCCGCTTCGTTGGGTTGCGTGCGGGAGGCGCCTCCGCCGGTTGACCGTGCCTATGGTTCAAGATCCATGGAAGGGCTGGTTGTGGGAGGGGCTTTACGCCCCGACTTGGCAGCATAGATCCCGCGTCGGGGCATGAAGCTTGCCCGCCTCCGCCGGCACGCTTCCGACCGTAGCACCGCCCTCCGGCAGTTCACACTTGCATCATGATATGACGACCGTCATGCCAATTTGGCTCGGTTGCAATCCCAGACCGGCATTCTCCTAATGCGCTATCCTCTCGCTCATAAGCAGGCCACGCGGCGCCGCATTCTCGAGGTGGCTGGCCAGGCATTTCGCGAACGCGGCGTGGCGGCAACCGGGGTCGACGATGTGATGCGGCGGGCGGGGCTGACGCACGGCGGATTCTATGCGCACTTCCGCGGCAAGTCCGAACTCGTGGCCGAGGTCTGCGCGGCGGCGTTCGCCGCGGCGGGGCCGAATCTCGATCGGATTGCGGCCGCCCCGACGGCGGCGGGGCGCGCCCGGCTCCTCATCGACAGTTATCTGGCGACGCGGCACCGGGACAATCGCAGCTCGGGATGTTTCGTGGTGGCGGTGGGGGCTGACATGGTGCGATTGCAGGGCGCGGCGCGCGCCGGTTTTGCGCGGGGCTTTGCCCAACACCTCGCCCGGCTGGGCGCTGCGTTGCGGCTGAGCCCCGACCCGAAGCGGAACCGTGAACGTGTGACCTACCTGATGAGTTCCTTGGTCGGCGCGCTCCTTTTTGCCCGTGCCATTGACGACCCGGAACAAAGCGCGGCCATCCTGCATTCGATGCGGCGGCAACTGCGGGCCGAGTTTCGCCGCGAAAAGGAGCGTGCGCCGCACGTGGAGCCGGCGCACGATTTCATGCGTGCATTCTGAAATGACAATCGCCGCCCAGCCGTCATCGTCCAGCGTCATCTCGCGCCCGCGAGCCTGAAGTCCACCCGGATAATCCTCCCATGCCCCATCGTTCTGTTTCCAATCGTCGCGTTGTCATCACCGGCGTCGGTGCGGTCACGCCCTGCGGCAATACCGCGGCCGAAACGTGGGCCGCGCTCGTCGCCGGTCGCAGCGGCATCGGCCGGATTACCCGTTTTGATCCGACCGGTTGCACGGCCCGGATTGCGGGCGAAGTGCGCAATTTCGATCCGGCGCGTCCGCTGCCGGCGCCGCTCCACCCGCGCGGTTCGAAGGGCGATCCGGTCAACCATGCGCTGTCGCTGAAGGACGTGAAAAAATTCGGGCGGTTCACCCATCTCGGCGCAGCCGCGGCCGTGGAGGCCTACGCGGATTCCGGGCTCGATGCCCATCGCGGCGTCCTGGCGTCGGAGCGGATGGGCGTGAACCTGGGGGTTGGCTTGGGCGGGCTGCCCGAGATGGAGGCGATGCATGACACCTGGAAGGCGGGTGGCTTCAGGAAAATCTCGCCGTTTTTCATCATCCAGATTGCGCCCAATCTCCTCGCCGGTCAGGTGAGCCTGCTGCTCGATCTTCGCGGCGCCAACATGAGCGTCGCCTCCGCGTGCGCGACGAGCGGCCACGCCCTCGGCGAGGCGACCGCCACGATCCAGCGCAACGATGCCGACGTCATGCTCGCCGGCGGCGCCGAATCGACGGTCACGCCGCTGGCGATTGGGGCGTTTGCGCAAATGCGCGCGCTGTCGACCCGGAACGACGCGCCGGAAAAAGCCTCGCGCCCCTACGACCGCGACCGCGACGGCTTCGTGCTGTCGGAGGGCTCGGTGGTGTTCGTGCTCGAGGAACTCGAACACGCGCGCAAACGCGGGGCGCGGATCTACGCCGAGTTGCGCGGCTACGGGGCGTCGGCGGACGCGTATCACCTTTCCTCGCTCGCGCCTGGCGCGGAAGGTTCGGCGCGTTCGATGCACGCGGCGCTGAAACGGTCGGGCCTGGCACCGAAGGACATCGACTACGTGTCGGCGCATGCGACCTCGACCCCGGGGGGCGATGGCGAGGAAGCCGCCGCGATCGCGGCCGTGTTCGGCGAGAACAAGGCAAACCTCCACGTGAGCGCGGTGAAGTCGATGACCGGCCATCTCCTCGGCGGGGCGGGCGCGATGGGTGTCTTTGCGGCGGTGCTCGCGATCCACGACAGCGTGGTGCCGCCGACGATTAATCTGGAAAACCCCGACCGGGCGTGTGCGGAACTCGGCCTCAACTTCACGCCGGATACCGCGGTGCGCAAACCCGTGCGCGCGGCCCTCGCGAACAGCTTTGGTTTTGGCGGGACGAATGCCTCGATCGTCGTGGCAAAGGTGTGACCCGGCCGGCGAAGCGCGCCGGCGCTCGTGACCGGCGCTCGTGACCGGC
>JACQWL010000451.1 GCA_016209255.1 Verrucomicrobiota bacterium | reverse complement strand
GAGCCACAACTGCCCCGCTGTCTCCTATTGTCCTCGCTGTAACGACAGCTCTTCCTCCGGGCGGCCTTGGGCTACCAGCGCATTGCCGAGATTGTTGTGGACCTCGGCGGAACCTGGCCTCAGCGCGAGTGCCTGTCGGAAACTGGCGATCGCATCATCGACCTTGCCTTGCGTCGTCAGGACGCTGCCCAAATTGTTGAGCGCGTCAGGATGATTGGGTTGTAGGGCGATCGCCTGCCGATAGCTCGCGACGGCCGCATCGAGGTGGTTCAGACCACGGCAGGCTTCGCCGAGAAGAAAATGGATGGCGGAATCGTGGGGTGCAAGTGCCGCCGCCCGGCCGACGTAATTGGCGGCCACTTCGTACCGTCCGACTTGGAGGGCTATGATGCCCAGGCCATGCATTGCCCCCACGCAACTCGGATCGCGCGCGAGGATTTCATGGTAGATCGCTTCGGCCTCCGGCAGGCGGCTCGCCTGATGATGTGCGGCTGCCTGTTGCAGTGCCTGGGGAATCGTGCGGTCAGCCATGGCGGAATCGATTAGGGGCGGGGACCGCGGCGGACCCCGACGGGCCCGCACCAGCGCCGCCACATCGTGCGGTAGGCAGCCTCGATAGCGCGGGCAAACCGCGGCGCAGCCATCAACGGTGAACGCTGCATGCGCTCGCGGAGTGACGCGCGCAGATCAGCGAGTCGCGGCAGGTCACGGGTCGCGGCCACGGCAGCCTCGACATAGGCATCGGGGCTATGGGCGACGAACTCGGTCGCACCGACGTTTGTCAGCAAACTGACACCCACGCGCGATACATGACGACTCCCGGCGAGAGTGAGAACCGGAACGCCCATCCAAAGGGCTTCGCAGGTCGTCGTCGTGCCGTGGTACGGGAAGGTGTCAAGGACCAGATCCACGTGGTCATGGCATTGAAGATGGGCAAGCGCCTTCTCCTGATGCGGAACCAACTCCAAGCGATCGGCGGATATGCCACAGTCGCCAAAAAATCCTCGCAGCTGCTGGACAACAGACGGTGTAGAGACGGCTTGGTTTTTCAGGGCAAGGTGAGAGTCAGGCACACGATGCAGGATGCGGGCCCAAAGTTGAAGGATGTCATCCGTCACTTTGGCAAAATTGTTGAAGCAGCCGAAGGTCACGTGGCCTTGGCTGAGGACCGGCAATTCGCTCACGGGCGGGCTGCCGGAGAGTGGAGCGAAGCACCACGCGGTATCCGGCAGACGCACCAACTCTTCGGAGTAATATCCGGCGGTTGCGCCCGGCGGATCGGACCAGGCATCGGTGATACGGTAATCCATCGTGCCAAGACCTGTACTTCCCGGATAACCGAGATAGCTGACTTGAATAGGAGCTGGCTTGCGGGCGAAGACGAGGAGCCGGTTGCCGGCGGTGTGGCCGGAAAGGTCGACCAGCACGTCGATCCTGTCTTCGCGGATGCGCTGGACCGCGGCTTCGTCGGAAAGGTCGGCAAGGCTGCGCCAATCGTCAGTACAGGCTTGAAAGCGGGCAGTTACGTGGTCCGGCGGGCGTTCATTGGTTGAGTAACCCGTGACGTGCATTTGTGTATGCTCGTGGGCCTCGAGCAAAGGAAGCAGAAAAAATGCAACTGAATGCAGCCGGAAATCTGGCGAAACGTAGCCGATCCGTAGCGGGCGATCGGGAGAGCGATCATTAGTGTGGGGCGCGGTGAATTTGGCTAAAGGCTGGGCGTGCTGCTCGGTCCAGCGTCGGAGATTCGCCTCGATCTCACCGGATTCACTGGCGGAATTATACTGCATGAACAGAATGAGGTTGCTGTGGGTGGCGGCGTAATCGGGTCGCAGGGCGAGAGCCCGGCGGAAGCAGGCAACGGCCACATCGGGCTGTCCCAGATCCTGGAAAACGATGCCGAGGTTGTTGTGGGCATCGGCGAAATCGGGCTGAAGAGCGATTGCCCGTTGGAAAGAGACCCGCGCCTCATCGCGCCGACCCGTTTCCCTCAGGATGCTGCCGAGCGTGTTGTGGGTACTGGCGAAGTTTGGCTGGAGGGCGAGCGCCTGCCGGCCTGCCGCGAGTGCCTCATCGAGCCGTCCCTGGGCCGCCAAGGCGTTGGCGAGATTGTGCAGGGCGCCGTGAAACCCGGGTTGAACAACGAGCGCCCGACGAAAACTTGCGATGGCCTCATCGAGGCGGCCGAGATGTCGGTAGGCTTCGCCGAGGTCGGAATGGATGGCTGAACTTCCGGGCGCGAGCGCCGCGGCCCGTCCGATCAATTCCGCCGCTACCGCATGCTGCCCTACTTGGTGTGCAATCACACCTAGGTGGTGCAGCGCCTCGACGCAACCCGGGTCACGGGCCAGTATTTCCCGATAGAGCGCCTCGGCATCCGACAGATGGCCCGCCTGATGGTGTTGCAGGGCGAGCTGAAATGTCTCGGGAATCGTGAGGTCAGCCATGGCGGTGTCGATTACGGGGTGGGGACCGCGGCGGACCCCGACGGGCCGCACCAGCGCCGCCACATCGTGCGGTAGGCGGTCTCGACGGCGCGGGCGAAACGCGGTGCGTCCATCAACGGTGAACGCTGCATGCGCTCGCGCAGCGATGCGCGTAACGCGGCCAGCCGCGGCATGTCGTGGGCGAGAGTCGAGACGATGCGCACAAATTCGCCATCAGTGTGAGCGGCGAGTTCGGTGAGACCGAGATTCGAGAGCTGGCTCAGACCGGCACGACCGACGACGGTCGCGCCCACCAAGGACACGACGGGCACTCCCATGAAGTAGGAATCGAGGCTGGTGGTGTGGCCGTTGTAAGGGAAGGTATCCAAGCCGAGGTCGATTTCGTGATACAGATCCAGATAGCGCAACCGCGGCCGTCGAGTCGAGAATTCGACTCGATCCGGGCTGATGCCCTCGCGGACAAGCGTGTCCAACACGCGCTGGCGTTGTTCGCGATCGTCGGCCATCAGCAAAATTCGGGAGCGAGCAACGGCGTGAAGAACGTGGGCCCAGAGCCGCAAGACCGGGGTGTTGATTTTGCAGAAGCTGTTCAGGTTGCCGAAAGTGATGAAGCCATTGGCTTCGGCTGGCAGGGGCCGGACCGCCGGTTCGTCGCCCAAGGGAGCGTAGCACCAGAAACTGTCAGCCAGACAAAAGGAGGTTTCGGCATAGCTGGAGTCGAACAGTCCGGGTGGGTCGAGATAGGGATCGGTCAGACGATAGTCGATGGCCGTCACGCCGGTCGTGCCGGGATAGCCGGCGAAAGTCACCTGCACGGGAGCGGGTTTGCGGGCAAAAACCAACAACCGGCTCCCGGCCATGTGCAACGCAAGATCCACCAGAATATCGATTTGGTCCTGGTCAATGAGGTCTGCAACCTGGGGGTCGGAAACCCCTGAGATGTTGCGCCACGTGTCGGCACAGGCGCGAAATTGTGTGCTGATGTGATCGGGGGCTTGCAGATCGGTGTAGCAAAATATCTCGAACTCCGAACGGAGATGATTTCGAAACAGTGGCAGGAGATTTCGGCCGACAACGTGGTCCCGGAAATCGGGCGACACATAACCGATGCGCAAACGACGATCGGGGGAGCGATCGTTTGGATGGGCTAACCGGGTTTGGGCAATCGGATCGACCTGCCGGGTCGACCAGTTCCGGTGGGCGATGAAAATCGAATGGGCGTCGTAGTCGGGATGAAAAGGCAGGGTAAAAAGGAAATTAGCGTTGGCCGCCGGATAGTCGGGATTGGAGGTGACCGCCAATCGGAATTGTTCCAAGGCTTCGTCGAGCTGCCCCCGCTCCTTGAAGAGACACCCAAGGTTGTTGTGGGCTTCGGCGAAATCGGGTTTCAGTGCCAGCGCTCGCTGGAAGCACGCGAGAGCCTCGTCGAGCTGACCTCGATGCACCAACGAAATGCCGAGGTTGTTGTGGGAGTTGGCAAAATCCGGTTCGAGTTCGAGGGCGCGTCGGAAGCAGGTGATGGCCTCGTCGAGCCGGTCTTGGGTGGCCAGGGCATTGCCCAGGTTGCTGAGGGCCTTGGGCAAGTCGGGCTGAAGGTCGAGCGCCCGCCTGAAACTCGCGATGGCATCGTCCAGGCGGTGCAAGCGGCGGTAGGCTTCGCCGAGATTGGCCAGGATCGTGGGGTTGTCGGTCGCGACGGCCGCGGCCCGGCCAATCAGCTCCACCGCGACGACGTTTTGTCCGACCTGGAGTGCAATCACACCCAGAAGGTGCAACGCGTCGATGCAGCTCGGATCAAGCGCGAGGATTTGACGGTACAGCGCCTCGGCCTCCGGCAGGCGGCCCGCTTGGTGGTGCTGAACTGCCAGCTGCAAGGTCTCCGGAAGCGTCAGTTCGGCCATTGGGGAAGAGTCAGCGCGTTGGCACAGCGGCAGGCACTTCTTGCCCGCACCAGCGGTGCCACATCGTGCGGTACGCGGACTCGATGGCGCGGGCAAACCGCGGGGCATCCATCAGTGGTGAACGCTGCATGCGCTCGCGCAGTGACGCTCGCTGCGCGGCGAGATGGGGGACATCGCCGGCTGTCGCCACCGCGGCATCCACATAAGCGTTGGAGTTGGTCGTCACAAATTCCGGGAGGCCCACATTCGTCAGCAGGCTGACGCCGACGCGCGAGGCATGGCGATCGCCCGCGAGTGTGAGGACCGGCACGCCCATCCAAAGGGCTTCACACGTTGTGGTCGTGCCGTGGTAGGGAAACGTGTCGAGGGCGAAGTCGATGCGATCATAGCACCGGAGGTGATCGAGCGGCGACGGCTGGATCGGGAGGAGCTCCAGGCGATCGGCGGGAATGCCTTGGGCGGCCATGAATGCGTTCAGGCGCTCCGGCAGCGGCGGGCTGCCGAGAGCAAAGTTTTTCAGCAAGAGCCGTGAATTGGGCACACGCTGCAGGATGCGGGCCCAGAGTTGAAGCATGTCGTCCGAGATCTTGGCAGAATTATTGAAGCAGCCGAACGTGATGTGGCCCAGGCGCAGGAACGGCAGGGCGCCCACGGGTGGACTGCCGGAGAGGGGAGTGAAACACCAGGCTGTATCCGGCAACCGCACCAACTGCTCGGAGTGGAACTCGACGGTGGTGCCCGGCGGATCGGCCCAGGGGTCGGTGAGGCGGTAGTCCATCGTATCGAGTCCCGTGCTGCCAGGATAGCCGAGGTAGCTGACCTGGACGGGGGCGGGCCGGCAGGCGAAGATCGGGAGGCGGTTGCCGCCCGTGTGCCCGGACAGGTCGATCAGCACGTCGATCCGATCATCGCGGATACGCTGGGCCGCCGCTTCATCGGAGAGTCCGACCAGGCTGCACCAACTGTCGGTGCAGGCGCGGAAGCGAGCGGTAACGTCGTCGGGCTTGGCGTTGGTCGCATAAGCCGTGACCTGCCACCGCCCGCGATCATGGGCCTCGATCAGCGGGAGGAGGAAAAACGCGAGCGAATGCCGCCTGAAATCATGGGAGACATAGCCGATCCGCAGCCGTCGGTCCGGGGAGCGATCATTGGCGTGGGGCTGGATAAATCTGGCCAACGGTCGGGCGTGCCGTTCGTTCCAACGCCGAAGTTCGGAGGCGATCGCACTGGGTTCGTGAGCGGAGCGATAATGCAGGTTCAGGATTAGATTGCTGTGGTAGTCGGCGCGATCAGGTCGAAGGGCGAGCGCCCGCTGGAAGCTGACCATGGCTTCATCGAGTTGGCCTCGATCCTTCAAGCTTCGACCGAGATTGAAGTGGGCTTCGGGGAAACCGGGACTCAGGGCCAGTGACCGCTCGAACCACGGAAGAGCGTCGTCGGGCTGACCTCGCTCCAGGTGGACCAGGCCAATGTTGTTGTGGGCTTCGCCGAAATCGGGCCTAAGGGCGAGCGCCTGACGATAGCAAGCGATGGCTTCATCCGGCCGGCCGAGATCGTACAAGGCGATGCCGAGGTTGTTGTGGGCACTGGCAAAATCGGGATTGAGCAGGAGCGCCTGCCGGAAGCAGGCGACCGCCTCCTCGAAGCGGGCCAAGTGACGATAGACTTCGCCGAGGTTGGAGTGAATGACTGCGTCCTTGGGCGCAAGGGCCGCAGCCTGCTGGATTAACCTCAGTGCGACCTCGTTCCGACCGACGTGATGTGCAATCACGCCAAGATAATGCAAAGCGCCGCAGTGACCCGGATCGCGCGCCAGAATCACGCGGTAAACCGCCTCCGCTTCCGGCAGGTGGCCGGCTTGGTGATGTCGGACCGCCTGCAGGAATGCCTCGGGAATCGATATCTCGGCCATGGCGGAAATAATCAGCGCGGTGGCGCGGACGCGGGCCCGGACTGCCCGCACCAGCGGTGCCACATCGTGCGGTAGGCGGCTTCGAGATTACGCGCAAAGCGGGGTGCATCCATGAGTGGGGAGTTCGCCATGCGCTCGCGGAGCGAGGCGCGCAGCGCGGCGAGGCGCGGAAGGTCGCGGGCGAGGGCGGTCGCCTTTTCGATGTAGTCGTCGACCGAATGCGCAGCCAATTCAGGCGATCCGACGTTTGACAGCACGGAGAAGCCTCCCCGCGTCACGGGGGTGGGTCCGGCCAGGGTGATCACCGGCACGCCCATCCACAAAGCGTCACAGGTGGTGGTCCCGCCGGGGAATGGAAACGGGTC
>JACQWL010000450.1 GCA_016209255.1 Verrucomicrobiota bacterium | reverse complement strand
GCGGTTTTGCTTTTAACCCGCATGTACTCGCAGAAAACGCAGAAACACCGCCACGTCCATCGTCGGCCAAGCGTGAAAACCAACCAGAGTGTGAAAATGCGGGTTAGGAGCCGGCCGGGCCGCCAATGAATATCATGTCTCCGCCCGTAAACCCCGGTCGCCTTCGGCGCCGCCGTAGGCGGGTCAACCCTGGCCGCCTTTGGCGCCGCCGTAGGCGGGCAAGCTTCATCGCGAGGGCGGGGGCGCCTGCCCCGGCCGGCTCCTTAAGCAGCGCTCCGCGCTGCGAAAACTGGCTTCCCCTTTCGATTCTTTGCCGCATTGCGGCGGATTATGAACCAAGAAGGGCTTTCCCAACCGCACCAGGCTTCGCCTCCCCAGCGCAGAAATTTCTTCCCTCCGCCGCCGTTCGGCTTGCCTCTGTGAGAATTTAGGCAAGATCCGCAGGGTAACGCACAAACCACGCGCAGGCATTCGCGGCCCAAGTCGCTACGATGCGCTCCCTCTCCCACGCCCCCGGCGTGCTCCCAATCCAACTATCCTTCGGTTCATGAAAGAATACTCACCCTCCGACCTGAGAAGTTTCGCTGTTCTCGGCCACGCCTCGTCCGGCAAGACCATGCTCGCCGAAGCCATGCTGGCGTGCTCCGGCAAGATCGGCCGGATGGGCACCATCGCCAGCGGCACGACGGTGTCGGATTATCACGCCAGCGAACACCAGCACCAGATCTCCGTGCATTGCTCGCTCCTGCACACCGAATGGCTGGGGAAAAAATTCAACCTGCTGGATACGCCGGGCTACTCGGACTTCATCAGCGAAGGCCTGGGCGCGCTGCGCGTCGGCGATTTTGCCCTCGTCGTAATCAACGCCGCGCACGGGATCGGCGTTGGCACCGATGCGGTGTGGGACTATGCGACGCACTTTGGCCTGCCGAAGATGCTGGTCGTAAACGCGCTCGACAAGGCGAACGTCAAGTTCGAGGACGTGCTGGCCGAAGCGCGGGCGCATTTCGGCAAGAACGTTTTCCCGATGGCCATTCCGCTCAACGCCGGGCCGGGCTTCAGCCATGTGCTCGACGTGATGCGCAACGAGGTTGTCGCCTACACGCCCGGCGGCAACGGACGTTACACCGAGGCGCCCGCCGGACCGCTCACCGAACGGGTGCAGCAACTGCACCGCGAACTGATCGAGTACGTCGCCGAGTCCGACGATGCGCTGATGGAGCGGTTCTTCGAAAAAGGGGCCCTCGGCGAGGAGGAGTTTCGCGCGGGCTTGCACAAGGCGATTCAGAACCAGGTGGTGGTGCCGCTCTTCCCCGTCTCGGCCGAGACCAATGTCGGGGTGGCCCGGCTCATGGACTTCATTGCCAAATACGGGTCCTCCCCGCTCGATCGGGCCGAGGTGCCCGCCAAAGACGCCAGTGGCCTTCCCGGCTCCGTGCCGCTCTCGCAGCCGGAGCCGGTGGTCTTTATATTCAAGACGATGAACGAGCCCGGCGTGGGTGAGTTGTCGCTCTTCCGGCTGTTTTCCGGCACGATTCGCGCCGGGGATGAACTGCTCAACACCGCCCGCGACGCCACCGAGCGGCTCGGCCAGATCTACGTCCTCAACGGGCACGAGCGCACACTCGTGCCCGTGCTGCACGCCGGCGATCTCGGCGCGGTCGTAAAGCTGCGCGAAACCCACACCGGCGACACGCTCTGCAATCCGCGTTTTCCGGTGGTGTTGCCCAAGGTCGAATACCCCGCCCCCAATATCCACGGCGCGCTCCGGCTCCGTTCGAAGGGCGACGAGGACAAACTCGCCGTCGGCCTGGCGGCGCTGCACCAGGAGGACCCGACGTTTCACTACCGCGTCGATGACGAGGTGCACCAGACCATCGTCTCCGGCCAGGGCGAAATCCATTTGCAGGTGATCGTGGAGCGGCTGTTGCGGCGCTTCGGCGTCTCGGTGGCGCTCGAAGAACCGCACGTCCCCTATCGCGAAACCATCCGCCACCGCGGCGAGTCCCGCTACCGGCACAAGAAACAAACCGGTGGCGCGGGCCAGTTCGCCGAAGTCTGGCTGCGGGTCGAACCGGGCGCGCGGGACAGCGGCATCGACTTCAAGCAAACGCTGGTCGGCACCAATGTCGACCGCGTCTTCGTGCCCTCGGTCGAAAAAGGCGTCCAGACCGCGTGCCGCGAAGGCATTCTCGCCGGCTTCCGCGTCACCGACGTGAAAGCCGAGTTTTACGACGGCAAGATGCACCCGGTCGATTCGAAGGATATCGCGTTTCAGGTCGCCGGCTACCACGCGTTCAAGGAGGCCTTCCAGTCCGCCACCCCCTGCCTGCTCGAACCAATCTACACCGTGGCGGTCACGGTACCGGGCGACTACGTGGGTGCCATCCTCGGCGATCTGTCGTCGCGACGCGGCCAGATCCTCGGCGTGGATTCCGACGGGCATTTCCAAGTCATCCGCGCGCGCGTCCCGCAAGAGGAGCTGTATCACTACAGCACGGTCGTGCGGTCGCTGACCAGCGGCCGCGGCCGCCACGCCGAGCAGTTCAGCCACTACGCCGAACTTCCGCACGAGCTGACCCAAAAGCTTCTCGCCGAAAGAGCGAAACGCAACGGATCGGCCGAGAAGTGAAACCCACCCCCGGTGCCAGCCGGCATTCTTTGTCGCTTTGGAAGTCAAATCTGCACATTAGAACCCAATAAAAAATAACCCAATGGATACCTGGAAAATCGAAATCACTGAACCGCACAGCGGCGAACTGGGCGAAGCGATCCTCCACGAGGATCACGGCTACGCGTTTGAGGAATACACGTATCCCGCCGGCCACCGCATCGAGGTTGCCGTTCACGACACCCACGACTCGCACTGGCATATTTTCACGGATCTCGATTCAGGGCATCGCATCAAAATCCCGCCGGAGAAATATCGGAAACTTTGACGCCCCGGCGCGGCGTTCGCGCGCGGTCGCCTGCAAGGGCGGGTCGAAATC
>JACQWL010000067.1 GCA_016209255.1 Verrucomicrobiota bacterium | reverse complement strand
GGGGCGCTCGTGGGAAAACTATTGGGAGAAAAACTGACTTCACTTCCAGTTGCACCCCGCTCGAGGGTCGGTGGCGTGAGCGACAAGTTGCCGGTCGAGTGTGGCCACCATCCTGGCGAGGGCCTGACCTCTCTTCAGCAGATGTTGCTCGTCTCGGTGGAGAGAGAACGCGGACAACACCGGAGCCACCGCCTTGAAAAAGGTCTCATCACCCGTGAATTTGCGCGGCAAGATTTCCAGGCAACACGCACGCACACCGGCGGCGGCCCACCGGCCCGGAGATTCGCCCGTATGGTCGAGGGAGTAACTGGAGAAGATCTCGATCACACCCCAGGCGCGCTCCCGGTGCGCGTCCGGTAACCGTTCGAAATGCGCGCTCGTCTGGAAACCATCGTACCAACGGGTGATGGGGTCGCTGCCCGGTAGCGAAGAGCTGTCCGCTTCCGAATCATCCATCGGCCTGCCCTCGGTTGAGTTCGCGAAATGGGTCAAACGCGGTGCGCCGTTTGATCCGGCGGGGACTGTTGGAGCGTGATAAAACGGCTCGCCTTTTCGGCCGGCGGGCGTACATACGCGGCGAACGTTCCGCACCCCGATGAACCCGCCGCCCTCCCCGCCCACCTCCGCGCTCGATCAAAGCGCGGCACGCTGGTTCGCCGAGGAAGTCGAGCCGCACGAGTTCCGATTGCGAGCGTGGCTGGCAGGCCGCTTCCCGCAGTTGCGGGATGTCGATGACGTGGTGCAGGACACGTACGTGCGGCTGTTCCGGGCTCGAAGGAGCGGGGCGATTCGATCCGTTCAGGCCTTCCTTTTCACTGCCGCGCGGAACTCCGCCCTGGATATATTTCGCCGGCGAAAGGCCTCCGCGGCTGATTCGCTGTACGAGGTGGCGGGTTTGAGTGTTCTCGATGAGAGGCCCAACGCGGCCGAAAGCGCCGACGCCAGCCAGGAACTCGAAATCCTGGCCGAGGCGATCCGCCACCTGCCGCACCGCTGCCGCCAGGTATTCACGCTGCGAAAAATCTACGGGCTGTCGCAGCGCGAGGTCGCCGCCCACCTGGAAATCTCGGAGCACACGGTCGAGGTGCAAATGGGAAAGGGAGCCCGGCGTTGCGCGGACTATCTGCGCGCGCGCGGCATCACCCGATGAGCGATCGCCAGCCATCGCCTCAGCGCAGCGACCGCCCGGGTCGTGGGAAACCAGCCGACCCCGCTGCGGCCTGGCTGGCGCGGTGCGATCGCGGGCTGTCGGCGGCAGAACAGCTGGAGTTCAACCGCTGGCGGCGCGATCCAGCCAACGCCCGCCGTCTGGCGGAACTCGAGGGACCGTTCGCCGCCTTGGACCGCGCCGCGCGCTTGCGCCCCGCGGATGGCTCCCGACCCGACGAGGATCTGCTCCGACCGAAGGCGTTGCCGCACTCGCGACGCAAGTTCTGGATGGCGAGTGGGCTGGCCGCCGCTGCGGCAATCGCCATTCTGTGGCTGCCGTTCAGCGGGTCGCACCGGGCGGATACCACGGCGGCCGGGCGCGGCATCGTGGTCCGGCATGCACCGGAACGGCTGGCGCTGCCCGATGGATCGGTGGTGGAACTGAAGCCGGGAACACGCGTGGAAACTGATTTCACCGGCGACCAGCGCCGGCTGCGGCTCGCGGCCGGCGACGCGCACTTCACCGTGGCGAACGACCCGACCCGGCCGTTTATCGTGACCGCCGGGCATGTGACCGTCCGCGCCGTAGGCACCGCCTTTACGATCAGTGCGTCGACCGCCGCGGTCGAGGTGGTCGTGACGGAGGGTCGCGTGCGGGTTGATGACGCTGCCGGCCACAACTTGATCAAACCGGTCGCCGTCACAGCCAGCGAGACCGTCGCGTCCGGCGCCGTGCATCACCCGCCGGCGCTGGACGCCGGCCAGCGCGTGGTGATTCCGATCGGTCCCGGACCGCTCGCGCCGGTGCCCATCACCGCGGCCACTCCGGAAATCATCGACCGCACTACAGGCTGGCGCAGCGTCTGGCTCGAATTCGGAGATATGCCGCTGGCCCACGTCGTCCATGAGTTCAACCAGCACGCCGCGGAGCACCAGCAGCCGATGCTGCTCACCGCTGACGAGCCGACCGGGCGGGTGTTGGTGTCCGGCACGTTCCGCGCCGACGGGGTCGACGCTTTCGTGCGCCTTCTATGTTCCAGCTTTGGCATCGACGCCACCCGGCAGGCCGACGGCAGGCTGGCGCTGCACAAGATGAACTGAGCCGGCGCTTCGACCCGGTGCTAGGAGGTGGGCCGGGCACTCCGTACGCGGCCTACTTTGCTGAACAGCGACGAATCGGCCCAGCGAACCAGCCGCGCGCGGAGCACCCGGCCCACCTTGTTATCCAAGGCGCCATCCGTGCCGTTCCGGTCGGCCCATCCGCACAAGTTTCTTTCATTTTGGTATAACGGAAACGCGTGCATCGTGCGGCATATAGGAGCAGACCGCGGCGAATTCGCTGCGGTCGTCGCGTTTTCCACCCATCCCTATGCACTCCGGTTTCCTGTCTTCCTTTCGACGCATCACGTGTCGAGCGCATCAACTCCTGGGCCTTGCCCTCGTCGCCTCGGCCTCGCTCCTGGCGGCCCAGCCGGGCACCCGGACGTTCCGCCTCGAGGCGGGCGACGCGGCAGCCACCTTGCGCCAATTCGCCACCCAGGCGGCCGAGCAGATGATCTATCCGGCCGAGGCCGTTCGCGGGGTGAAAACCCATGCCCTCCAGGGCGAGTTCACTCCGCGCGAGGCGCTGGTGCGCATGACCGCAGGCACCGGCTTGGTCGTGGTACACGATGAGAAGACGGGCGCACTGAGCGTGCGCAAAGATTCCGCCGCAGCAAAAAAAGCCGAAGGCCGCCCGGCCGGTGACCAGGCGGCCGGCAGCGCCACGGCGGAACGCTCGGTGGCCGCTCGCGGCGCGACGTCCGTCGGCCGCGGCGGGATCACCGGTCGCGTACAGAACGCGGTCACCGGCCAGTACCTGAACAACGCGCGCGTCTCGGTTAAGGGCACCGATCTGATTACCTTCACCGATCAGTTTGGCATGTACCAGCTGATCAATCTGGCCAGCGGCCCGGTCGTCATGCAGGTGTTCTACACCGATCTGGATCCCGTGGAAATTCCACTGGTGGTCCCCGCCGCCGGCGTGCTCGAACACGATGTCGGACTGACGAGCGTCGCGCGCTACGGCAGCACGCCCGGGGTCGTGAAACTGGATCGGCTGGTCGTTTCGGCCGACAAGGAGACCGACGCCCAGGCCATTGCCGTCAATGAGCAGCGATTTGCCCCCAACATCAAGAATGTGATGTCAGCCGATTCCCTCGGCAATGTGGTTGGCGGTGCCGTGGGCGAGTTTCTGAAATTTATCCCCGGCCTGACCGCCGAATACGGCCAGGAAACCATCTTTGAGATTTCAGTCCGCGGCATCGGCGGTGGCATGACCTCCTTCACGGCCGACGGCGCGCCGATGGTGAGCGTCAACATGTTCTTCGGCGGCGGGCGGACCTTCAATGTGGACAGTCTGTCCTTGAACGATATTTCGCGAGTCGACGTCACGAAGGTTCCCACCCCGTCCTCGGCCGCCGACTCGCTGGCCGGTTCCATCAATATGATCAGCAAGAGCGCGTTCGAACGGAGCCGCGCCGAGTTGCGCATCGGCGCCAGCCTGACCGCCAACAGTGAAAACCTCACCACCGTCCGGGTGCCGTTTTCCAATACCGACAAGAAGGCCTATGCCATCCGCCCCAGCCTCGACTTCGACTACACCCTGCCCATCGGAAAAAACTTCGGCTTGGTTCTCACCGGCATGCAGAGCAATCGCTTTCATGAGCAGCACCTCTCGACCACGACTTTCAGCACCTCGGGAGCCGGCACCGGCGCCACCATCAGCCGGCCGTATCTCTCGTCGTATCGCGTGCAAGACGGCCCGGTGTCGAAGACGCGGAATACCCTGAGCCTCAAGGCCGACTGGCGGGCCACCCCGCATTCGGTCCTCTCGTTTGGCGCGAATTGGAACCGGTTTTCGAACGTCATTGGCACGCTCAATTGGACGATTACTACTGGAACCAACGGAACGCCGACGCCGGCCTCCGGAGTGCCGATGACTTATGGCGAGGATTTCACCAACGGCGCGACCGGTCGCGGAAGCGTGACCATGAACCCGACCAGTCAAACCATCGAAGGCGGGACGGTTCTGACCAACTTGAACTATCGTTTCAACGACGGTCGGTGGAAAATCGAAAGCGGAGTCAGCAACTCCACCTCCGATTGGATCCGCGACAACATCGGCGGCGGGCATTTCAACAATTTGAATGCGGTACTGTTGGTCCCGGTCCGAACCGTTTTCTCCCAGGGCCTGTTCGATCGTCCCGGCTCCATTCAGGTTTTCGACAACAGCAATCGCGACGTCGATATCTACAACATCGCGAATTACTACGTCGCGAACGCCAATGACACGCCGTACCACAGCGACGCGGGCGTCCGGTCGGGCAATCTCAACATCCGGCGCGGGCTGGACGTCCTGCCGTTCCCGACCGCACTGCAGATTGGCGGTTCCCATCGCATCCAGACGCTGGATGTGCGAACGGAGACCAGGACGTTGACCCATAACGGGCCCGACGGCAATCCGCTGACCAACGAGAATCCGTCGGCGTACCTCATGCAGGTATACAAGAACCAGGATTCCTTCTACGGGTTCAAAAACATTCCCTGGCTCTCGCCCCGCCATGCTCTAACCGCCTACCGGCAGAATCCGGTTCTCTTCTCCCAGACGCTGGCGCAGGTCGTGGCCCAGGAGACCACGCGGATCACGAATTCCGAGTATATCGAGGAGTCGGCCACCGCCCTGTACGTTCAGGCCGAGGCGCGCCTGTTCGCCAGCCGACTGAAGCTCCTGACGGGCGTCCGCTTCGAGAAGACGACGGGCAAGGGCGAGGGCGCGCTCAGCGACCCCAATGCGGTCTTTCAGCGCAACGCCGCCGGCGCCTTCCTGCGCAATGCCCAGGGTCAGCGCATCCGCAAGCCGGAGGCCGGCCTCGCCGGTTCGATGGAGGAGCTTCGGCTCATCCTGAAGGAGCGCGCCGCCTTTTCGAACCGCAGCTACGATGGCTATTACCCGAGCCTGCACCTGACCTATGACGTCAATGAGAACTTCATTGCGCGGGCCGCGTACGCCAGGACCTACGGGCGACCGGCCTTTGCCGATGTCATTCCCAGAACGGTCATCTCGGAGCGGGATCTCACGGAACAGGAGGCGGCGGACCCCACGGTCGTGCATGGCTCGCTCACCGTGCGCAATTCGAACCTGCGGCCGTGGACGGCGGACAACTACGATCTGTCGTTCGAGTACTACACGCAGCAGGGTGGTCTGTTCAGCGCCGGTGTTTTCCTGAAAGAGATCAAGAACTTCTTCGGCACCGCCACTCGCTTTGCGACGCTGGCCGATCTGCAGGAGGTGGGCATCGACGACCCCCGTTACGTCGGCTGGAATCTGTCCACGAAGTTCAACGCAGGTGATGCCCGTATCACCGGAGCCGAATTCAATGTCCGGCACTCGCTCCGCGGCCTGGGAAAGTGGGGCCAGCACTTCACCGTGTTTGCCAACGCCACCAAGCTCAAGCTGGAGGGCAATCAGCAGGCGAATTTTCAGAGCTTCATTCCGACCAGCGGCAACTGGGGCGCCTCGTTCAGCCGAAAGCAAATCAGCCTCGTGGCGCGGTGGAATTACCGCGGGCTCGACAAACGCACCGCCCAGCCGGCTTTCGGCCCGGATGCCTTTTCATATTTCAAGGCGCGCACGACCCTCGACTTGAGTCTGGCCTGGCATTTCACGCCGCGGCTTTCGTTGCAGGCGAGCGTCAACAATGCATTTGATGTGCCCCAAACGACCGTCTATTACGGATCGGCCACACCCAAGTATGCCCAGCAATTCCGGACGGAAGAATTCGGGGTTCCGATCACGATCGGAATTAGGGGCACGTTTTGATCGGCTGAATCGCTCGAGATCGATCCCGCGGCTCTTCGCGGGGTCGGCCCGACCGGCGCCTGCCATCAGGGCTCACCGGGACCGTGGTGCCCGTCACCTTCTATGAAGACACCAGCATTCTCTCCCATCGGCCGCCGGCGATTTCTTCAGGGAACAGCCGCAGCGCTGGCGGGCGCGTGGACGGAACACGGGGTCGGCGGCCACGCGCAGGCCGCGGAAGCCCTGGGGCGGCAATCGGGCGCGATCGCGCGGGAGAACAGCAAGCCCGGCGACGACTGGCAGCTCACGCGGGTCAAACTCGACAAGGCGGCGCGAGGCTATCGCACGCCCGCGGTTGAAGGATACTGCTCGCACCAGAGCATCGCCGCGGGCGAGACGCTCGACATCATGGTCAGCGCCGAGCCGGCGCGCCCCGTTACCCTGGAGATTTTTCGCATGGGTTACTACGGCGGTCGCGGCGCGCGGCGCATGACGACTCTGGGCCCGCTCCCCGGCAAGACTCAGCGTCTGCCGGAGCCAAGTTCCCGCCGCGCCCAGGAATGCCGGTGGGAGCCCTCGACCCGGCTTACCATCCCCTCGGACTGGCTGAGCGGCGTTTATCTCGGCCGGTTGAGCACCGTTTCGCCCAACGCCTACGAACCCAGGTGGCAGAGCTATGTCGTCTTCATCGTGCGCGACCGTCGGCCCGCCGACATTCTTTTTCAATGCAGCGACAACACCTGGCAGGCCTACAATCGCTGGCCGGACGCCTACTCGTTGTACTCCAATCCGGCCGGCGTGCAAAAATCGGGCGTCGATGTCAGCTTTGACCGGCCGTATGGCCGCTATCTGCAGATGGAGTGCATGGCGCCGCATTTTTCGGTGGGCTCCGGGGAGTTTCTGTATTGGGAGTTTCCTCTGTGCTACTGGCTCGAGCAGCATGGGTACGATGTCACCTATTGCTCGAATCATGACTTGCTCACTCCGGAGCGCGGGCTGAGTTGCCGGACCCTCTTGAGCGTCGGGCACGACGAGTATTGGGATCTGCGCCAGTACCATAGCGTGAAGCGGCTAATCGACGGCGGGGTGAACACCCTTTTCCTCTCCGGGAACACCTGCTGTTATGTCAGCCCCTTCACGCCGTCGAGCAGCGGGCGCCCGGATCGCCTCATCAGCCGCGCGGGGCGTTACGGCGGCCTCAATGCGGCTGAGGCGGCCGCGGGGATGGGCCCTTTTCCGATCGAGGACGCCCCCAACGAAAACCTCATCATCGGAGCGCGAACCACCCTGCCCTTCGATGGGTGCGGTGACTGGATCGTCACGCACCCCGAGCACTGGATGTTCGGGGGAACGGGCATGAAGAAGGGGGATTCGATTCCAGGGCTCGTTGGCTGGGAGTGGCATGGGGATCCGGCTGACTTGCCTGGACTGCAAGTGGTCGCCGAGGGGATCGTGCAGAGTAAGACCGGACTCTGGCACACGGCCGCCTGGCGCGAAAAGGTGACTGGATCGCCGAAAAAGGACCTGATCGGCCCGGAGGGCGTCGCCCTCAGCGGCGATCTCACTCCGGCGCGCTGGACCGCGACGATTTACGACGGCCCGAAGGGCAATTTTGTGTTCAACGCTTCGACCTGCTGGTGGGTGCAGGGCCTCGCCTCACCTCCCGGCCACGTCCCCCCGTGGGATCATTGGGTACGGCCCCATGGCCCCGATGCCCGGGTCCAACGCATCACGGCGAATCTCCTCCGCCGCAGCCTGGCCGCTCGCGCCTGATCGCAACGCGCGTCGTCATCATGGCTCTTCATCGGCCGCGCGGCACCGGGATTCGTGCCATCGCCCTCCTCGGTTGCCTTTGGTTTTGTTGGCAGGTCGACGCAGCCGAGCAGTCCGTGCAGCTTGCCCTCAAGGAGGGCGACCGCGTCATCCTCCTCGGCGACGGGCTCATCGAGGGCGAACGGTCTTCCGGCTGGATTGAGCTGATGCTGACGACCCGGTTTCCCGGACTGAATGTGGTTTTCCGGAATCTCGGCTGGAGCGCGGACACTCCGGCCGGCGATTCCCGACTCGGCTTGAGTCAGTTTCAAGCGGGTTGGGATCCTCCGGGAGAAGGCTGGAAACAACTGCTGCGCCAGTTGGAGGACACGAAGCCGACCGTGGTCTTCATTGGTTATGGCATGGCGAGTTCCTTTGCGGGAGAGGCGGGCCTGGCCAAATTCAAGGCGGACTATATCCGTCTGCTCGACGCGATCGGGCAGCGTTCGCCCCGCCCGCGCATGGTGCTGATCGGACCCAGCCCGCATGCGGATCTCGGCCCGCCCTGGCCGGACGCGCGAGCGCACACCCAGCAACTCGATCGCTACAATGCCGTGATCCGGGAGATCGCGACGAGCCGCAGCCTGCCCTTCGTTTCGTTGTTCGATGCCCTGCGGACGCCGATGGATAGTCTGGGCGGCGGCCAATTTTCGGAGAATGGGATCAACCTGGGTGAAAAGGGCTACCGTCGGGTGGCAGAGATTTTGGAAGACCAGTTGTTCGCCCGTCCTGGCGCTTGGCGCTCGAGCCCGCAATCCGAGCGGCTGCGGCAGTCCATCGTCCGCAAGAACGATTGGTATCACCATCGATGGCGCCCGAACAATTTCGTCTACACATTCGGATTCCTCAAGAACCACCAGGGCGATCACATCCGGGACGAAATCGTGCGGTTTGACGACTCGGTCGCGGCGGAGGAGAAGCGGATCGCCCGGCTGCGCTCGCTCGAACCGATTGACGTCCCTGAAATTCCGCGGCGCACGGAATCGATCGCGGTGGCGCCGGCGGCATCGCCGCGCTCGACCTCGTCCGCCGCGACCAGCGTGGAAACGACGGCCTACGGGCTGGTGAAGCCCCGCGACTTTGGGCGCAACACCGACCTGGCACGGCCGAACTTCGAGGTGGCGGAAGGTTTGGAAGTGAATTTGTGGGCGGAAAATCCGCTGCTGACCAAGCCCATCCAGATGAACTTCGATCCCCAGGGCCGGCTCTGGGTCGCCACCTCGGAAATCTATCCGCAGCTCGAACCGGGACAGACGGCCGCCGATCGGATCCTCGTGCTGGAAGACACCCGGGGCAGCGGTCGCGCGGACAAGCAAACCGTCTTTGCCGACGACCTGCTCATCCCGACCTCCGTGGAGCCCGGCGATGGCGGCGTCTACGTGACGCAAAATGCCCAGCTCATCCACCTGAAGGACACCGACGGCGACGGCAAGGCGGACCAACGGCGCACGATTCTGCGGGGCTTTGGGTACGAGGACGGGCACCAGATTGTACACGGCTTGCGGTGGGGCCCGGATGGCCGGCTCTACTTGAACCAATCCGTCTATTCACGCAGCAATATAGAAACTCCCCACGGTCTCGTTCGTCTCAGTGCGGCCGGGATATATCGCTTTGATCCCCGCGACGAGCGGCTGGAGGTGTTGTTCCGCGGCTGGGTGAACCCTTGGGGGCACCAGTTCGACGACTTCGGGCAGTCGTTTGTCACTGATGGGGCGGGTCACTTCGGCATCAACTGGGGCATGCCCGGCGCGACCTACGATACGCTGGCCCCGAAGCGCCGGGTGTTGTCCAGCGTCAGCCCTGGGACCTATCCCAAGTTCATCGGGATTGAGATCCTCCGCAGCCAGCATTTTCCGGCCGACTGGCAGGGCGACGTCGTGACGTGCGACTTTCGCGCCCACACCGTCGTACGCTTCAAGTTGGGCGAAAATGGCGCCGGGTATGTGACCCGGCAGATGCCCAATGTGGTGCGTTCGACCGATCAGCACTTCCGCCCATTGGACGTCAAACTGGGGCCCGACGGGGCGTTGTACCTGGCCGACTGGAGCAACCCCATCATTCAACACAGCGGTGTGGATTTTCGCGAACCGCGCCGCGACAAGAAACACGGCCGCATCTGGAAAATCACGGCGAAGGGACGGGCGCTGCTGCCCAAGATTGATTTCACGGGCCGGAAGAATAGCGAACTGTTCGATGCCCTGACTTCGCCGAACAGCTACAACCGCGAACGCGCGCGCCGTGTCCTGTTGGAGCGCGGTGCCGACGCGGTGCTGGCCGATCTGGTGCGGTGGGCGACGGCCCACCCCGAGGAGCCCTCGCAACTGCAGGTCGTGTGGATGCATCGGGCCTTCAATCGCCCGCGGCCGGACCTGGTTGCCGGGCTGCTCGCGGCCAAGGATCACCGGGTGCGGGCCGCGGCGCTGCGCGCCCTCCCCGCAAATGCCACGCTGGCCCAACTGATCCCGCTCATCGCCGATCCGCATCCGCGCGTGCGCCTCGAGGCGGTGCGCGCACTGGGAAAGATCGGCTCGGCGCGCGCGGCGGAACTCGCGCTCACCGTGCTCGAGCAGCCCATGGATCCGTTTCTTGACTACGCGCTTTGGCTGACGATCAACGAGCTCGCGACCCCGTGGCTGGCCGCTGTCAAGTCCGGGGCATGGCAACCCGAGGGCCGGGAAAAGCAGCTCGAATTCGCCCTCAAGGCCGTCGAACCCGCGCTCGCCAGCGAGGTGCTGGCGCAATTGCTCGAAAACAAAGTCCTGCCCCGCGATGGTGCCGGGCCGTGGATCGAGCTCATCGGCACCGCTGGCGGCGCGCGGGAACTGCGGCGGCTGTTCGATCACGTGCTCGCCGGTGGATTCGACGACCGGACGACGCCCCGTGCCCTTGCGGCGCTGGGCGATGCGGCGCGGCTGCGACGGACAAAGCCCGAGGGCGATCTCGCGGCCCTGGGCTCTTTGCTCGACGGAAAAAACGAGCCCGTGCGCATCGCGACGATTCAACTCGTCGAAGCGTGGAAACTCGCGAAGTTCAGCCCGCGCCTGGTTCAAATCGCCGGCGGCGCGGAAACGTCGGCCCGTGAGCGCGTGAGCGCGTTTGCCGCCCTGCGCGCCATCGGCGGCACCGCGGTGGGGGCCGATTTGGCCCGCCTGGCGCGCGAAGCGTCGCGCCCGCAAATCCGGGGCGAGGCGGTCGTGACGCTCGCCGCTTTGAATCTGGAGGCGGCGCTGGACGATGTGATCGCCGTGCTCCGGCTCACCACCGATCCGGCCGAAGCGCAGTCTCTCTGGCGGGCGCTGCTCGGGATCCGCGGCGCGGGGGAAAAGCTGGCGGCGAAGTTGACGCAGGCTTCCCTGCCGCCGGAGGTGGCGCAGGCCGGGCTGCGCCCCGCGCGCGAGGGCAGTCAAAATCAGGCACTGGTGGAGGCGCTGATGAAGATCGCAGGCCTGACCCTCGCCAACGTGCAATTGTCGCCCGCCGAACTCCAAAGCTTCGCGCAGGAGGCGATCGCGAAGGGCGATGCGGCCCGCGGCGAGCGCATATATCGGCGCGCCGAACTGGCCTGCCTCGCCTGCCATGCCATCGGCGGCGCGGGCGGCAAGGTCGGGCCCGACCTGACCAGCATCGGGGCGAGCGCCCAGCCCGACTACCTGCTGGAGTCGCTGCTCTATCCGAACGCCAAGCTCAAACAGGGCTACCACACGGAGCTCATCACGACGAAGGATCAGCAGATGAGCGGCATGGTCGTGCGCGAAAATGCCAACGAAGTGGTGGTGCGCAACGCGTCGGATCGGGAGGTCTCGATTCCCGTGAAAGAGATCACGCAGCGCACCAGCGTCGGCTCCCTGATGCCGGCCGGCCTCCTCGATACACTCCTGCCGGAGGAGCGACTCGACCTGGTCAAATTCCTTTCGGTGCTGGGCAAGCCCGGCGAGTACGATGCGGCCAAAGGGGGGGTCGCCCGGGCCTGGAAGATTTATCCGGTCTCGAGCCGGCTCCAGCTCGTCCCGATGGAGCAGTTGATCCACGGTGACTTCACGCTCCCGGACTGGATGCCCGCCTTTTCCCTCGCCAACGGCGCGCTGCCGAAGGACGTGTTTGAGACGGCCGTGCCCAAGTGGAGCGCGACGATTCGCGGGCTCTTCGCGGCCACACAGTTTCACTCGGCTAAAGGCGGACCGGCGACATTCCGCCTGAACGCCGACGCCAAGGGACTCTGGGTGAATGGCGAGCCGGTCAAGCGGGGCGAACAATTCTCCGCCCCGACCAAGCCGGGCCTGAACACGATTGTCGTGCAGCTCCATGAACTCGACTTTTCCCGCATTCCCGAGGCCATGAAGCTCACCTCCGATGATGTCGCCTTCCTGTCCAACTAAGCCCGCCCGCACCGGTTTCATTATATAACCACCCATGAAAATGCACCTGTCCCCGCTGAAAACGATTCTGGCCGCCACGGCACTATGGATCTCATCCAGCCTCGGTTTTGCCGAAGAGGGCTTTGTGCCACTCTTCAACGGCAAGAACCTCGACGGCTGGCAGGGCCTCGGCGGCGACACCAGCAGCTACTACGTCAAGGACGGGCTGCTCATCTGCAAGGGCGACGGCCGGAAGATGATTTTCACGGACAAGCAATACGCCAACTTCGTCCTGCGCGTGGACGTCAAACTCGACCCAGGCGGAAACAACGGGGTGGGCATTCGCGCCAAGCTTGGCCGCCGGCCGGACCTCGAAGGCATGGAAATCCAAATCATCGATACGCCCTATTACTCGCGCGGCATTCCCAAGCACAACAAGGAGCCGAAAGACTGGGTCAAGCTGAAGGACTACCAGACCTACGGGTCAATCTACGGCCTCGTGCCCGCGAAGCCCGGACACCTCAAGCCCGCGGGCGAGTGGAACCAGGAGGAGATTGTCTGCGATGGCCGCCGCGTGAAGGTCACGCTCAATGGGGCAGTGATCGTCGACGCGGATCTGGACAAGGTGACACCCCTCGACGGCGAAAAGCATCCCGGCGTGACGTACGCCTTCGGCTACATTGCGCTGTGCGCGCACGGCGACTACGGCGCGCAGGTCTACTTCCGCAATCTGCGGATCAAGGAACTGAAATAAATCTCCCGACCCGGGGCGCAGATCGCGGGCACTCGCTTACCCGAACCCGCTCGACGGGATGCAGGAGTTCAGCAAGAAGCAATCGAACGATCGGAGGATCAAACATGCGAACTCTGGCAATCCTGTTGGCGGCGGTCTCGGCGGCACTGGCCGCGGATCAACCGCGCGTGTGGCGGGAGCAGATCAAGACCGCCCTCTCGGTTTCGAATCCGCGGCCCCCGCTCGCGCCCGAGACCCACGAAGCCGACCAACGGGTCAAGGCCGGAACCTGCAACCGTGTCCGGGCCTACACGCCACATCGAGTCAGGTTCGGCTGCAAGCAGGGTTTGTTGCATGTTTCGACCTGACCCCTGCTAGCCTATCCGTGCAATTCGCGTCATCCGCCGTTGGCCGGCTTGGGATCGTTTCACGATGGCCGCGCGGGAGCGCACGACCCCCCCGGCCCCCTGCTCCCCGCGGCCTGCTTCAGGGAACAGCTGCACATTCGGGCTTGGGGCGCGACTATACCACGATACGCTCGAGCCCGTGAGCCACCGGATCGAGATCACCTACTGCACCAAATGCCGCTGGCTGTTGCGCGCGGCCTGGATGGCGCAGGAACTCCTGACCACCTTCGAAGCCGAGATCGCGGAGCTGGCGCTCAGGCCGGGCACGGGCGGCATCTTCGAGGTCCGTGCTGATGGCGAGCTGATCTGGTCGCGGAAGGAAAAAGGCCGTTTTCCCGAAATCACGGAGTTGAAGCAGCTCATTCGCGACCGCATCGCGCCCGGTCGCGACCTTGGTCACGTCGATCGAACGCGAGAGCAGGAAGCCAGGAAGCCAGGAGAATAGCACCGGGTCTGGAACCCGTGGTTGTTCGGCAGCCCGACGGCGGGCGATCCAACGGAGTCAGGGCGTTCGATGTTCGGGCGGGCATCGCGCTCGTTGGGCTCGCCCAACGCCGAACGCCCTGACCCCGTCCGAATGCCGGGCCTGCACCGGCCCCTTCCGGTCCCCAGAATGTCTTGCATTGCCCGAGTGGCGGGGGAATTTCTTCCGCCCTTGTGCATCTGGAAACCTGGCAATGGCTGTTGGCCGCCGGCGGCGCATTCCTGATCGGCCTCTCGAAGACCGGCATCGTGGGGATCGGCATTTTCTCTGTCGGAATGTTTGCCCTGGTGTTCCCGTCGCGCGAATCGGTGGGCGTGGTCCTGCCGATCCTGATCACCGCCGACATCGTGGCGGTGGCGGCATACCGGCGGCACGCCGTTTGGTCTCATCTCTGGCGGCTGTTCCCCTGGGCGGCCCTGGGCATCGTGCTGGGTTATCTGGCGATGGGGCGGATCGACGACCACCAGGTGGCGCGTTTGATCGGAGCGATTCTGATCGTGCTTTCCATCTGGCAAGTCTGGTGCCGCCGGACAACAGCACGCTCCGCCACGGAACCGGAGCGCGTGCCGGACAGTTTGTGGTTTGTGGCGTTGGTGGGCATCGCGGCCGGCTTCGCCACGATGGTGGCCAACGCGGCGGGGCCGATCATGATTCTGTATCTGCTGGCCATGCGGCTGCCGAAGATGGAATTCATCGGCACCGGCGCCTGGTATTTCCTGATCCTGAACGTCTTCAAGGTGCCGTTCAGTTGGGACCTGGGCATCGTCAACGCCGCGTCGTTTGTACTCGACCTGACGCTCGCCCCCTTTGCCATCGGCGGAGCGTTGTTCGGCCGCCGCGTGTTGCAGCACATCAACCAGGCGCTCTTCGAAGATCTCGCCCTGCTGTTCACCGCCGCCGCCGCCATTCGCCTGTTAATCACCTGAGTTCAACCCTTCCCTGAACCTCTCCGCGGTGCGACGCCACGGGCCAGCCGGACGGGGTAAGGTTTACCATCGTTCAGTCAACATCCACTGGCCATCTTGGCTGAAAGACTTAACACCTGCCCGTCCGAGTCTCTGACTTGCGAACCGTGTCCGCCGCCGCCAAGGTCTGCCCACCAATCGTGCAAACTTCATGGCTTTGATGGACAATCCGTTCGCCGACCTCGGTGCCATCACCGTCCAGTTCTCGCATGTCGCATACCGATTCGGACCCGGGTTCGCGGAACGCCGGACCGGCATCGGCCATTACCAGACCTGGAATCGGGAGGAGACGCGCGCCCGCCTGCCCGAGGCTGACGTGCTGGTGGTGTCCGGATTCTGGAACGACGCGCTCCTCGAGGCGGCCGACCGGCTTCGGTTCATCCAGTCCATCGGCGCCGGCTACGATCAGTTTCCGCTCGACGAACTGCGCCGGCGCGGGATTCGGCTGGCTTCGGCCCGCGGCGCGAACAGCAAGGCCGTGTCGGAACACGCCATGGCCATGATCCTCGCCCTCGCCCGCCAGCTCCACACCGGCCGTGACCACCAGGCAAAGCATGCCTGGCGCGGCATGATCTCAGATTCTGCGCAGCGGGAGGACGAACTCGGCGGCAAGACCCTCCTCATCATCGGCCTGGGTGCCATCGGTTCCCGCCTGGCCCGGATGGCCAGGGCATTCGACATGCGCGTGCTGGGCGTGAAACGAAATTTGAACGTCGCGGACAGCGCTGCCGACGAGGTTCACGCTCTGGACAAGGTGGACCAACTCCTCCCCCGGGCGGATTTCGTCGTGCTGACCTGTCCGTTTACGCCGGAAACTGCGGACATCATCAACGCGCGCGCGCTTTCCCGGATGAAGCCGTCGGCTTGCCTGGTGAACGTCGCCCGCGGCGGCTGCGTGGACGAACCGGCCCTGCTGCAGGCGCTGCGCTCCGGCGGCATCGCGGGGGCGGCGCTCGATTCCTTCAAGGCCGAGCCACTGCCCGCCGACTCTCCGTTCTGGGACCTCGAAAACGTCATCCTCACTCCCCATACCGCCGGCGAAACCCGTCGGTACGAGGAAAATGTCATCGACATCCTGCTCGAAAATCTCGGTCGGCTCTCCCGCGGAGAGGCCGATTTGGTGAACCAGATCGTCTAACGAGGCGCCGCCTCAGACCGTTCGACACGCTGAGGCAAACGGGGATCTGGGGTGGACGAACAGGTTGGCGGCCCGTCTTCGCTGCGCTTCGACGCGGCAAGCAAGCGCCTTGTTAGTATGGACCGCTGCGCGGACCCTGGAGTTTGGCCATTCTTCCGAGCGCCAAAGGCGCGTCATCCGTCAGCCCAGGCCAACGGCCTGGGTATGGAGCAAAAAGGTTAGTCAGGCCTGAAGGGCCGGGACATCGGCCCTGCACGATCCGGAACGAATCATGACACCGCGTATAACGCGGCTCCGCCTCAGACATCGGCGCCAACGGGGTCAGGGCGTTCGGTGTTCGGGCGGGCATCGCGTTCGTTGGTCAAGCCCAACGCCGAACGCCCTGACCCCGTCCGAATGCCGCCGCCCTGCGCTTTTGCTTGTCCCGCACGGGGCTTTGGGTGGCTAATGCACGACCGATGAAAGCAAAACTTTGGGTGCAGCTCGTGCGGGCGACGCTGGGTCTGTTCGCCTCGGCGTCGATTCAGGCGGCGGAGAGTGCGGTGGCCGGCGAAACGCAGTTTCTCAGCCACACCCGCCAGCTCACCTTCGAGGGCCGTCGCAGCGGCGAGGGCTATTTTTCACCGGATGGCAGGGCGCTGATCTTCCAAAGCGAGCGCGAACCGAACAATCCGTTCTACCAAATCTACCTGCTCGATTTGGAAACGGGCGACACCCGCCGCGTCTCGCCCGGCACGGGCAAGACCACCTGCGCGTTCTTCCGGCCCGGCACGGACGAAGTGCTTTTCGGCTCCACGCACAAAGATCCGGCCTCACTCGCCAACCAGAAGGCGGAATACGAGCTGCGGGCTTCGGGCAAGGAACGTCGCTACGCGTGGGACTACGACGAGGCGATGGACATCTTTTCGGCCCGGCGCGACGGCAGCCGGTTGCGGCAGCTGACGACCGGCCGCGGCTACGACGCCGAGGCGGCCTATTCGCCCGACGGCAAGCTCATCGTGTTCTGTTCGCTGCGCAGCGGCTATCCCCCGGAGCAGCTCTCGCCCGAACAGCGCAAGCGGCTCGAGACCGACCCGGCGTGGTTCGGCGAAATCTACGTCATGAACGCCGATGGCTCGAATCCGCGGCGGCTGACGAACACCCCCGGCTACGACGGCGGACCCTTCTTTTCCCCGGATGGCCAGCGGATCATCTGGCGGCGATTCGATGAATCCGGGGCGATCGCGGACATCTACATAATGAAGCTCGACGGCTCCGATGTGCGCCGGCTCACGCACTTTGGCGCCATGTCATGGGCGCCTTATTTTCACCCCTCGGGCAGCTACGTGATCTTTGCGGCGAACAAGCTCGGCTTCTCCAACTTCGAGCTCTACCTCGTCGACGCCGGCGGGACGCACGAACCCGTGCGCGTCACGCACACGGACGGCTTCGACGGGCTGCCCGTGTTTTCGCCCGATGGCAACAGGCTCGCCTGGACCTCGACCCGCTCGGCGGACAAGGCGTCGCAGCTTTTCCTCGCCGATTGGAACCACGACGCGGCGCTGGCGGCCGTGACGGCTTCGCCCGCCGCGACTCCTCCGGCGAAGACCACCGGAAATGAACGGCGCCTTTATCCGGCTGCTCCGCCGGCTCCCGCGATCGCCGCGGGCGATCTTTACTCGCACGTGGATCGCCTGGCGTCGGATGCTCTGGAGGGCCGGCTCTCGGGCTCCACCGGCAGCGGCCAGGCGGCGGACTATATTGCCGCCCAGTTGGCCGCGGCAGGGCTCAAGCCCTTCGCCGACAACGGCACCTTCTTTCAGAGCTTCGAGTTCAACGCCGGCGTCAAAGTCGTCGTCGCGGAAAACCGGCTGCGTTTGGTTCGCACGGACGGCGGCGCCGCGCCGCTCTCGTTCGAACCCGAAACGGATTTTCGCCCGCTGTCGTTCACGGAGAATGGCGGGGTGGAGGGCGAGGTGGTTTTCGCCGGCTATGGCCTTTCCGTACCGGGCAGGTCCGGCGAGGGCTACGATTCGTTCGCCGGTCTGGACGTGAAGGACAAAATCGTGCTCGTGCTCCGCTACGTGCCGGAAGGAGTCGAACCGAAACGCCGCGCGGAGCTCAACCGCTACGCCGGCCTGCGCTACAAGGCAATGATCGCCCGCTCGCACGGGGCGAAGGCCCTGCTCGTCGTCACCGGCCCGAATTCACCCAGCGCCGGCCAGCTCGCGCCGCTGACGATGGATTCGACCCTCGTCGGCTCGGGCATCGTGGCGGCGTCGATCAGCGGCAAAGTCACCGATGCGTTGCTGGCCGGCACGGGGAAAGACCTGAAGACGCTGCAAACCGCGCTCGACGCCGAGAATCCCCACGCGGCCGACGTCCGCTTCACCGTGCCGAACCTGAAGCTCGAACTTACAGCCAAGGTGGAGCGGATCAGGAAGACCGACCGCAATGTGATCGCACTGCTGCCACCCGGAACGAAGGCGGCCGGAACGTCGATCGAGTATGTGATCATCGGCGCGCACTATGATCACGTCGGGCGCGGGGAGACCGGCGGCTTTGGCATCAAGGGCGAGGAGGGGCAGATCCACAACGGCGCCGACGACAACGCATCCGGCGTGGCGGCGGTCCTGGAACTTGCCGCGGCGCTCGCCCAGGACCGGCAGCAGAAGCCGGACGACTTCACCCGCGGCGTCATTTTCGCCTTCTGGTCCGGAGAGGAGCTGGGGTTGATCGGATCGAGTTACTTCGTGGAAAAGCCGGTCGTGCCGCTCCCGAACATCGATGCCTATGTGAATTTCGACATGGTCGGACGGCTGCGCGACAACAAGCTCACGCTGCAGGGCATCGGCTCATCCCTGGCCTGGAAGCGCCTGATCGAGAAGCGCAACGTGGCCGCCGGGTTCAACTTGGTGCTGCAGGACGATCCGTATCTGCCCACGGACACGACGCCCTTCTATCCGAAGAACGTGCCGGTGCTCGCATTCTTCACCGGCAGCCACGAGAACTACCACCGTCCCGCCGACGACACCGACACGTTGAATTACGACGGCCTGGAGCGCGTGACAAAATTCGCGAGGACCATCGCACTCGATCTCGTGAAGGAACCGCAGCGGCTCGACTACGCGAAGGTCGAGCGGGCGGCGGGAAGCGGCAGCAGCCGCGAAACCCTCCGCGCCTACCTCGGTACCATTCCTGACTACGCCTCCGAACTCGCGGGCGTGAAGTTGACGGGCACGCGGGGCGGCAGCCCGGCGGACAAGGCGGGACTGAAGGCCGGCGACATCATCGTGGAATTCGCGGGTCAGAAAATTGCCAACATCTACGACTACACCTATGCGCTCGACGCGGTGAAGATCGGCCAGCCCGTGAAAGTGGTCGTCACCCGCGACGGCCAGCGCGTGGAAGTGACCGTCGTGCCCGAAGCGCGAAAATAGGCCCCGTGCCGCACTCGCGGCTTGGCGTTGGGCCCCATGTAGGATGGACACGACTTGATCGGCGCAAACGAACCGGCCCCGGCGTTCGCTTAGCCGGATCAATTCAGTCAAACCTGCAGCAACGTCGTAGCTGCCGAGGTAACGAGGCAGCCAAACATGGGTTCACCTTGCTTCCGCCTCCTTACGTCGGCGGCTACGTCCCACTGCATCGTTATCGCTTAGCGCCGGGCCGGGTTGATGAACGCCCCATTGCCAGCCACATCCCAAACCGCCACGCGGGCCCACTTCCAATCCCTGGCCTCCGTCCTCCACTCGAACCTCGCGTTGCCGAACGGGCGAGTCTCGGTCAAATCGAAAGTCTGGGTGAAGGTTCTCAAGCCGTCACCCCAGACGATCTCACCGAACGCCAATGGGAACGTCCACTGAATCCGGGTCGTGGCCGTAATCGCCGAGGGCGACGTCATCGAGATTTCGGCCTCGGGCACCAGCACCTCCCCCATCGAAATAAAATAATCGCCTCGACCTACGGCCTCCAACATCCGGCCATAGTGGTCAAAGTCCGGCAACTCGTCGATCCGTACATAGGCGGCGTTCATATGTGCGTAGAGTTCGGACGTGTGGTCGATGGCAAACATGTCCGTTTCGGCCAGCAGACGCTTGGGCAATCCCCAGT
>JACQWL010000438.1 GCA_016209255.1 Verrucomicrobiota bacterium | reverse complement strand
TCTGGCACCAGGGCGACAGCAAACCGCCGGGCTGGGTGCAGGCGTGGGGCCGCCGTTCGTGCGTGTTCATCGGTGAAAAGGGCATGCTGCTCGGCGACGGGAAGCTGCTGCCTGAGGAAAGATTCACGGGTTTCCAGATGCCGGCCGAAACGCTGCCCCGCTCCCCCGGCCATTGGGTCGAGTGGGTCAATTACGCCAAGGGGAACGGTCCGGTCCCCGCCTCGAACTTCCAGTACGCCGGTTGGACGACCGAAGCGAACCACCTCGGCAACGTGGCCTACCGGACGGGGAAAAAGATCGAGTGGGACTTCCAAAGACTGCGCGCGACCAACGCGCCGGAGGCCGCCCCGTTCATCAATCGGCCCGCATATCGCAAGGGCTGGGACAACATCCTGAAGGCGTAGCCAAAGCAGCCAACTGAGAGCCTGGAGCTGAAAGTCCGGAGCGCGCTGAATAACGGGCCGAAGACAATTCGCAGCTCTTGATTGCCCTTGGCTCCCAGCCCTCAGTTCCTCGAACTCCGTCTCTCAACGCTCAACCCTCAACTCTCCGCCATCCCATGAACCGCCGGTCGTTCCTGAAAATCACTGCGAGCGCCGCTGCTGCAGCGGCTTTTGTTCCGGTCTCCCACGCCGCCCCGAAGCGCAACCTCCGCAAGGCGATCATGTATTCCACGATCGGCGTGAAGGGCTCGGTGCTCGAGAAGTTCCGGGCAATGAAGGCGGCGGGGTTCGAAGGCGTGGAGCCGATGGGCGCCATGAATCGCGACGAAGTGATCGCCGCGCTCAAGGAAACCGGCCTGCAGGCCGCCAGCGTTTGTGACCACATCCACTGGGTGAAACCGCTGTCCGCTCCGGATGAAGCCACCCGCAAGCTGGGCTTCGACGGGCTCGTGCACAGTTTGCACGACGCCCACGCCTACGGCGCGAAGAGCGTGCTGCTCGTGCCGGGCGTCGCGCGCAATGGCGTGACCTACCAGCAGTGCTTTGATCGTTCGCTCGTGGAAATCAGAAAAGCGATTCCCGTGGCGCGGGACCTCAGAGTGAAAATCTCCATCGAGAACGTCGGGAACGACTTCATCCTGACGCCGGAGCAGGCGGTCGCGTATCTCGACGCGATCAACAGCGAGTGGGTGGGCTGGCATTTCGACATTGGCAACGTGGGTCGGCGTGGTCCGGCGGCCGAAAAATGGATTCAGGCCCTGGGGAAACGCATCGTCCGGATCCACGTCAAGGACTTCAGTGCGAAGCCGGCCGAGCCGGGAAGCAAGGGGAACGCGCGTCCCAAACTGCTGGAAGGCGACACCAACTGGCCTGCGGTCATGGCTGCGTTGGACAAAGCCGGCTACAGCGGCTGGGCGATCACCGAGCAACCCGCCAATCAGGCGGCGGACGTGGAAACGGCCCGCGAGATGGTGCAGCGGTTGGACCGGATTCTTGCCGCTTGAGCGGCCGATCCGACGGGAGCTCCTCTCCCATGGGTGGGCGATCGGCACCTCCGGATGGCGCCAGGCCGTTGCGCAGGAGCACGCCCAGCTGGCGCTCGCGCCCGAGTATGAACGGAAACAACTGCGTGAAATCAAAGAAGCGCGCTGGCGTGGCGAACTGGACCGCATGCTGCACGAACGAGGACTTTCGCTCACCGAGTCCGTCAAGAAGGCTCCGCCCACAGGCTGGAAAATCGAAGTGGCCGCTGAACTGCGGCGTCGCGTCGGCGCGCCCTACCAATGGATGGCCGAGATCCTGAAAATCAATCGCCCCGCGAGCCTGCGCATGCAGGTTCACCGCTGTTTGTTGCAGGTTTCCGCCTGACCCCGTCGCCTTGGGGCGGTTGAGTTCGCCGCCGCTGCCGCATTGCACCCGGCCCTCCCGCGGCTCAGCTTTCCTGGCGGATGAATGTCTCCGGCCAACCCTACCGCACCATCTGGCCCGCCGCCGACGGCAGTTCGGTCGAAATCATCGATCAGACGCAACTCCCGCACGCCTTCGCCATCGCGCGGCTCACGTCCTTGGACGACACCGCCCATGCCATCCGGGCGATGCTCGTCCGCGGCGCTCCGCTGATCGGCGCCACCGCCGCGTGGGGAGTCTGGCTGGCCCTGTGCCGCGATGCCACCGACTCCGGGCTGGCCCACGCCCACGCCACACTCCTCGCCACGCGCCCGACGGCCGTGAATCTCCGCTGGGCGCTCGACCGCGTGCGCGCGCACGTCGGCACACTCGCACCCGCGGCCCGGGCCGGCGCCGCGCGCCGGCTCGCCGTGGAGATTTGCGACGAGGACGTCGCGTTGAACCGCGGCATCGCCACGACCGGACTGCCGCTGATCCAGGCAATCGCCGCGCGGAAAAAACCCGGCGAGCGGGTCAACATCCTCACCCATTGCAATGCCGGCTGGCTCGCCACCGTCGACGTCGGCACCGCCACCGCGCCGATCTACGCCGCCCACGACGCCGGCGTGCCCGTGCACGTGTGGGTCGACGAAACACGTCCGCGCAACCAGGGCGCCAGCCTCACCGCGTGGGAGCTGCTGAACCATGGTGTGCCCCACACCGTGATCGCCGACAACGCCGGCGGCCACCTGATGCAGCATGGCCAGGTCGATCTTGTCATCGTCGGCACCGATCGCACGACCGCGAATGGAGACGTCTGCAACAAGATCGGCACGTATTTGAAGGCACTCGCGGCGCATGACACCGGCGTGCCGTTCTACGTCGCCGCGCCCTCGCCGAGCATCGATTGGACTCTGCGCGACGGCCGGCGCGAGATCCCGATCGAAGAACGCCCCCCGCGCGAAGTCACGCATCTGGCCGGCCGCCTGCCCGACGGCACGATCGCCACCGTCGCCCTCCCGCCCGAAGGCAGCCCCGCTGCGAATCCCGCGTTCGATGTCACCCCCGCGCGGCTTGTCACGGGGCTCATCACCGAGCGCGGGCTCTGCGCCGCGAACGCGGACGCCTTGCAGAAACTTTTTCCCGAGAGATGAGGCCTGACATTTTTGCGCCCTGATCCCACAAACGCGAACATTGCACCCGATGCCATGAACACCCATTTGCTCCGATTGGTTTGCCTCGCCGCCCTTGGCCTCGCGAGCGCACCCTTCTCGCGCGCCGCTGATGTCCAGCGGCCCAACATCGTCCTCATCCTCTCCGACGACCAGGCGTGGACGGACTACAGCTTCATGGGCCACCCCGTGATTCGGACGCCGCATCTGGACAAACTGGCCGCCCGCAGCGCGCTGTTCACGCGTGGCTATGTGCCCAGCGCGCTCTGCCGCCCCTCGCTCGCCACGCTGGCGACGGGACTCTACGCGCACCAGCACAAGATTTCCGGCAACGATCCTTCCCACGCCCTCGCCCCGCCCGATTCGCCGCGCTACGCCGAACTGCGCGAACAGCTCATCAGCCATCTCGACCGGCATCCCACGTTGCCCAAGCTGCTCGCCCAGCAGGGCTACCTGAGCCACCAATCCGGCAAGTGGTGGGAGGGGTCGTATCAGCGCGGCGGTTTCACGCACGGGATGACGCGCGGCTTTCCCGCGCCCGGCGGACGCCATGGCGATGCCGGACTCAAGATCGGTCGCGAAGGTCTGCAGCCCATATTCGATTTCGTGCATCACGCCGCCGCGGAGAAAAAGCCCTTCTTCCTCTGGTATGCCCCGCTCATGCCTCACGACCCGCATACGCCGCCGGAGCATCTGCTCACCAAGTATCGCGACAAGGTCGCCTCCCTCCACGTCGCCGGGTATTACGCCATGTGCGAGTGGTTCGACGAAACCTGCGGTCAATTAATCGACTTTATCGATCAGCAGGGCCTGACCTCCAACACGCTTTTCGTTTACCTCGCCGACAACGGCTGGATCCAGAACCCCGCCGCGCGCGGCTACGCGCCACGCTCCAAGCAATCGCCCAACGAGGGCGGCGTCCGCCAGCCGATCCTGCTCAGCTGGCCCGGGGTCATCGTGCCCGGAAAACGCCCCGAACTCGCCAGCAGCATCGATCTCGTGCCCACGATGCTCAGTGCGGCCCACGCGAAGATTCCCGGGCAGCTTCCCGGACTCGATCTGCTCCCCTTGGTGCGCGACGGAAAGGCGCTTTCGCGCGATACGATTTTTGGCGAGGGCTTTGCCCATGACATCGCCGACCTTGAAGAGCCCGAGGCATCACTCCTCTATCGCTGGGCGATCGAGGGAAAATGGAAACTGCTGCTCACCTATGACGGCGTCCTCGGCCGCTACGCCAGCTCTCACCCGCGCACCGAGAAGCGCCCGCAACTCTTCGATCTGCTGGCTGATCCGCACGAGGAGACCAACCTCGCCGCCCGGCAGCCCGAGATCGTCGAACGGCTCGCGGCGAAAATCGCGAACGGATGGCCGGTGACGAAGCGCAAGGTCATCACCCGCTGGACGGAGTGACCTAGCCAAATGTGGGAGCCTGCATGCGGGCGGTTGATTTGAGTGGCACGGACTTTCCAGTCCGTGGCGTTTCTTCCCTCAAACCCACGGGCTGGAAAGCCCGTGCCGTGTCACGAAATCGCCTGCATCCGCCTTCGCCGGGCTTCGGCGCGACAAGAGCAGGCTCCTACAAAAGGCCGCGCGCGGAGCGCACGGCCCACCCTTTGACCCACCCAAGCCAGAGCGATCTTCAAGGTATCAGTCCCAAAACGCACGAAAGGCACCGGGCGCGACTATGGGGTCGCACTCGCCACGCACGCATCAAGTTCGATCTCGAACAAAAGATCCCGGCGGCAGATGTCGCAGTGCACCGACACCACGGGCATCCCCTGCACGCCGTGCCCGGCGCACCACGCGTCGAAAAACGGCTTGTACAGTGGATTCTCGAAGTAGGCCGTGGCGCGCGTCACGTCGCCGAAGTTCATCCGCCGGGATTGGAGGATGGCACCCACGACCTTCATCGTGAGGTCGACCTGTCGCTGGGCGTTGCCGATCCAAGCGGTCTTGCCGTCGGGATGGATGCTCGCCGTTCCTGAAACCAGCAGCCGGCGCCAGCCGCCGGAATCGATTTCCATCGCCCGGCTGAACGAGCTGGCATACGCGGGGGCCGGGCATTGCAGCGGCGAACCGCTCTCGCGGGCACACGAATTGCCATCCCACGACTGTACCGCCCAGGCCGCGACCGCGAGCGCCGCCCCGGCGGGGTTGTGGCCCGCAATGCCGGTGCTGGCCGGCAGGGAGCCCGTCCGGAACCGCACATTCGCATAATGCGCCGAGCGCACCCGGTTGAACTCGTCGTACCACGCCAGAATACCGTCGTTGAAGAACCAGGTTCGCATGACGTCGGCCAGCTCGAAGCCCGCGAGATCGAGGGCCGACTCGAGGTTGCCAAACATCTGCTGCACCTGCGCCGGCGGCCGGAGCAACACCGCCGTCGGTCCCAGCCCCCCGAGCAGACAGTGCCGCGCGCCACCGTCTTCGTACACCGAGGCGACAATCCGATTGCCGAGCCTGATCCGGCTCACGGAGCGCCCGCTGATCGCGAACGCCTGCACTCCGGCCAGAGGCAAGTCGTCGCAACTGGCGCCTTCGATAAAGGTCACGGGCCAGTCGGTTTCGCCAAGTGCCTCATGCATCGCCCGGTCAATCTCCTCGTACGCGGCGAGCCGGCCATAAACCATGAGGCTGAGCAACTCGGCTTTCCGCAACGCCAGCCGGTCCGCGAGCCGCTGAAACACCTCCACGACCGGCTCATCCGCCCGCATTCGCTCGGTGACGGCAAACTCGCATGCGAGCGGCAGTGCGCCGATCGGCAGGTCGCGGGATTCGACAGACGCCTGGCCGGTTCCGACGGTTTCCAGATCGATAGGACGTAAACTCATGGCTGGCAGACGCACGGTGCACTGCCGCGTTACCCGACGCAGCCGTGAACGCACCGCCGCGGTCGAGTTAACACGAGCGGGAATAGGATGCATAAGCCAACGTGTAATGCGCGCTTCCGACGTAGCTCTCCAGCCACCATGGCGTCACACCCCGCGACGCGCGCGCTCCATGCGCCGCTGCGGTTTTGGACTCATCCCATGTTGTGCTTCGGACGCATCGCTCGTTCCGGCGTCTTACCGCCATCGGCCCGATCGGGCGTTTGGTTCTTCCCGGCGCTCGCCCTCGCTTGGGCCGCATTTGCCGCCGGCGCGATCGCGGCCGATCCGCCCGCGCCGAGCCCTGCCCCCGCCAACCCCTTTGAGCGCGCTGCTCCGCCGCGCCCGGCGAGCCGGATTGACGAGCTGGTGTTTGGCCGCTTGCAGCAGCTCGGAATCGAGCCGGCCCACGTGTGCTCCGATGCGGTGTTCGTCCGGCGCGCCTACCTCGATGTCATTGGCACGCTGCCCACCGCCACGGAAGTGAGGCAATTCCTCCAGGATCGCCGTCCGGAAAAACGCCGCGCCCTCATCGAGGCGCTGCTGATTCGAAACGAGTTTTCCGACTACTGGGCGATGAAATGGAGCGATTTGCTCCGCGTGAAAGCGGAGTTTCCGATCAATCTCTGGCCGAACGCGGCGCAGGCTTATCACCGCTGGATTTACGCCGCCATTCGCGAAAACATGCCGTTCGACCGCTTCGCGCGCGAGCTGCTGACGGCGAACGGCAGCAATTTCAGGGTCGGTCAGGTCAACTTCTACCGCGCGGCGCAGAGCAAGGAGCCCGAGGCGATCGCCCGCACCGTCGCGCTCACGTTCATGGGCGCGCGCGCGGAAAAGTGGCCGGCCGAACGGCGGTCGTGCCTGGCCGCGTTCTTCTCGCAGCTCGGCTATAAACCCACCGCCGAATGGAAGGAGGAAATCGTCTTCTTCGATCCCAACAAGGCTCCGGCCACCGCTCCCGCGCCAGCCACGTTGCCAGACGGCACGACCGTGCCGCTCGCGCCCGGCCGCGATCCGCGCGAAGTGTTTGCGGACTGGCTGATTGATCCGGCAAACCCGTGGTTTGCCCGCGCGATCGCAAACCGCGCGTGGAGCTGGCTGCTCGGCCGCGGAATCGTGCATGAACCCGACGACATCCGGCCGGACAACCCGCCGGCGAATCCCGAGCTCCTGGCCTTTCTCGAACAGGAGCTCGTGGCCGCGCACTACGACGTGAAGGCGCTCTTCCGGTTGATCCTGAACTCGCAAACCTATCAACTCTCGTCCCTGGCGCGGAGCAGCGATCCCGCCGCCGAGGCGAATTTCGCCTTCTACGCGCCGCGCCGGCTGGAGGCGGAAGTGCTGATCGATGCGCTCAACGAGATCACCGGCACGACGGAGAAATATTCGAGCGCGATTCCGGAACCGTTCACGTTCGTACCCGAAGACCAGCGGTCGATCGCCCTGCCCGATGGCAGCATCACGAGTTCGTTTCTCGAGATGTTCGGCCGTCCGGGGCGCGACACGGGCCTCGAGGCCGAGCGCAACAATGGCATCACGGCGACGCAGCGGCTCCACCTGCTGAACTCCACGCACATTCAGCGAAAGCTCGAGCAGGGTCCGAAGATCCAGGCCCTCGTTCGTTCGCGCGGCGGACCGCGCCAGGTCGTGGATGCGCTTTATCTCACCATCCTCTCACGTCCGCCCACGGAGGAGGAGCACGCCATCGTGCAGGCCCATGCGAAGTCGGGCGGTGCTGACCCCCGCGCCGTCACGCAGGATCTCGCCTGGGCGCTGATCAACAGCGCCGAGTTTCTTTACCGCCATTGAATCACACGCCTCTCAACCACACGTGCAGCCAACCCAAAACACAGGAAGCGACCATGAATCTCCATCATAGCGAAGATCCCCGCCGGTGGAATCTGGATGCGGAAATCCAGATGTTCGGCTTGAACGGCTCTCGTATCACCCGGCGGGAGGCGCTCCGGCTCGGGTTGCTCGGCACCGCCGGACTGCTCCTCGCCGACCGGCTCGCGCTCCGCGCGTTTGCGGCGCCGGCGCCCGCCAAACCCGCGGCGAAGGCCCGGTCCGTCATCCAAATCTGGCTGTGGGGCGGCCCCTGCCACATCGACACGTTCGATCCGAAACCGGGCGCCGGGAACGATTACTGCGGCCCGTTGAACACGGCGATCCCGACGAATGTCAGCGGCATTCAGATCGGCGAACTGCTGCCGTTGCTGGCGAAGCAAGCCGACAAATACGCGCTCATCCGCAGCATGAGCCATGGCGTGAACGGGCACGAAACCGCCTCCTACACCGTGCAGACCGGCCGGCCTTCGGGCGGTCGCGACGTGTTCCCGGGCGTGGGCGCGGTGGTGTCGCTCTTCAAGGGTTACGACGCCGGCTACAAGAGCCTGCTGCCGCCTTACATCGTGTTGACCGAATTACAGGGCCGTTTTTCCGAGGCTGGCTTTCTCGGTTCGCGCTACAAGCCGTTCGCGACCGGCGGCGATCCGGGCGCCGCCCGGTTCATGGTCGAGGGTGTCGTTGCCCAGGGTGTGACGGACGAACGCCAGCGTTCGCGCCGCGAACTCCTGCACAAGCTCAACACCCTCGAACGCGCCATGAAGGCGGGCGATCCGCGGCTCGCTGCGCTCGGTCAGTGTGAGCAGGACGCCTACGAAATGATCCTCGGCGATGCGGGCAAGGTGTTCGATCTCTCGCAGGAAAAGGACGACGTCCGCGAGCGCTACGGCCGTAACACGTTCGGCCAGTCGTGCCTGATGGCCCGCCGGCTGGTCGAACGCGGCGTCCCGTACGTCACGATCAACTACAAAGGTTGGGACACGCACAAACAACATTTCCAGATCATGCGCCGCAAGCTGCCGGAACTCGACCGCGGTCTTGCGACCCTGCTGGTGGATTTGTCCGAACGCGGGCTGCTCGACAGCACCGTCGTGTGGGCGGGCGGGGAATTTGGCCGCACGCCAAAGGTGCTCTGGGAAGCGCCGTGGAACGGCGGGCGCAACCACTTCGGCAAGGTGTTCTCCACCCTGGTCGCCGGCGGCGGCTTCAAGGGCGGCCGCGTCGTGGGCGCCTCGGACGCGCGCGGCGAGGAAGTGACGGACCGGCCCGTGCACCCGAGCGATCTCATCGGCAGCGTTTACGAACTCCTCGGCATCGATCCCGACGCGAAGCTGCCGCATCCCGAAGGCCTTGACGTGCGCGCCATGCCAACGGTCGCGGACAACGCGAAGCGCGGCGGCCGGGTTGCGGAAATCATGTGAGCGATGACTCCAGCGCCGTGGACTTCTTAGCCGCAACAATTCACTGGACTGAAGGTGGAACGCGACCTCCGGGCGCGTTTCTCCTGCGGACGCGGCCCGACGGCGCCCGGCCGCCTTCGCCAAGCCTTCGGCGCGCCACGAGTCCCTCGCCGCGTCGTAGCCCGCAGGGCGAAGACGGGAGGTCGCCGTCCACCTCTTGGTGCTCGTCGGTTCACTCTCAAAGTGGAGTTCAACTGCATGGATACGGCTTGGCCCGACTTCCCAGGGTCTGCCGGCAGGCGATCGGTTTCCGGCCGCGCCTCCGCGCCGGCTGTCTGGCGCTGGTGGCCGCGTTGGCGTTCACCCCGTCCGCCACCGCCCAAGCGACCGGCCAGCGTGCGACGTCGCGCATCGGCTACGCTTATCCGGCCGGCGGCCAGCAGGGCACGACGACCACCGTCGCCCTCGGCGGCCAGAACCTGAACGGCGCCACCGCCGCGTACTTTTCCGGCACCGGCGTGCAGGCGAAGGTGATCGGCTACGACCGGCCGCTCACGCAGAAGGAGCTCAACGACGCCCGGGAAAAAATCCAGCAACTGCAGGACAAACGCGCCGCCACCCGCCACACCGCGAGCGACAGTGCTGCCATGCCCGCGAAACCAGTCTGGACCGCAGACGACGAAAAGACGCTCGCCGACCTGCGCCTGATGATCGCCATGCGGCAGAACCGGCAGATCAACCCCGCGCTCGCGGAAACGGTGACCCTCGAAGTCACCCTCGCGCCGGACGCGACGCCAGGCGAGCGGGAGGTGCGGCTGAAGACCCCGGCGGGATTGTCGAATCCTCTCGTGTATTGCGTCGGCCAGTTGCCCGAATTCAGCGAACCGGCCGTGTCCGCCACCAGCCAGCCGGCGCCCGCCGGGCCGAATCGCTATTCCGGTCCGAGCACCCGCCGCTCCAGACCGCCGATGGCGATCACGCTCCCGGCGACGGTCAACGGACAGGTGCTGCCGGGTGAGACCGACCGGTTCCAGTTTTCCGCGCGCCAGGGTCAACGGCTCACGGTCTCCGCCAGCGCACGGGCGTTGATCCCTTATCTCGCCGACGCGGTGCCCGGCTGGTTTCAGGCCACGCTCGCGCTCTACGACGGCAAAGGCCGCGAGGTCGCCTACGACGACGATTTTCGCTTCAATCCCGATCCCGTGCTGTCCTACGCCATCCCGGCGGACGGCGACTACACCATCGAGATCAAGGATTCGATTTACCGCGGGCGCGAGGACTTCGTGTACCGAATCGCGATTGGCGAGCTGCCGTTCGTCACGAGCGTTTTTCCACTGGGGTCCGGGTTCCAGGATCGCGCGAGCTTCGAAATCGCCGGCTGGAACCTGCCGCTGGACCAGCTCTCGATGGAGACAAAGAACAAGTCGCCGGGCACGTTTCTCCTGTCGGTGCGCAACCAGGGCGTGCTCTCCAATCCGGTGCGATTCGCCCTGGACACGCAGCCCGACTGCCGGGAGGCGGAGCCGAACGAAACTTCCGACACCGCGCAGCCGCTCGAACTGCCGATGATCGTTAACGGGCGCATCGACCGGGCCGGCGATGAGGATGTGTTCCGTTTCGCGGGCAAGGCCGGCAGCGAGTTCATCGCCGAAATCTTCGCGCGCCGGCTCAGCTCGCCGCTCGATTCCGTGCTCAAGCTGACCGACGCGTCCGGCCGGCAGCTGGCCTTCAACGACGATTACGAGGACAAGGGCGCCGGACTCACGACGCATCACGCCGACTCACGGCTCAGCGTCACGCTGCCGGCGGACGGCGCCTATTACGTGCGCGTCGCCGATGCCCAGCAC
>JACQWL010000444.1 GCA_016209255.1 Verrucomicrobiota bacterium | reverse complement strand
CAGGGCCGTCGCCAGCGCAGCGAAAGCCTTTGCATCGGGAGCACCTGGGTCGAGTAACCCAATAGGTTACTCTTCGCGAAGCCTTCCTAATTTGCGCCCCGTGGCGCAAATTGACCCGGGCGCACTTTCCCCTGCCCGGAGGCCGGCGGCAGCGTCCTTGTTCAGGTTATCAGCGGAGATTAGCGAAGATTAGCGTTCCAAATAGTTTGGACGAAAATGCACGCGAAAAAACACCAGCTTCGGACATAGCGGCGTGGAAGCAGAAAAACAGGGGACGGGGATTGCTCGATCACCTTTTTCCGCATGGTCCGCGTATTCCGCGGTTGAATGGATTGAAAGGGACCGTCGCAGCCGGGGTTCATCTTCAGGGATAATGAGCGAAATGGGGTACCCCTGATCCTGGCTCGTGACCCGGGCGCAGACTGGTCAGCAAGGTCGTGGTGACCTCTCTTGATTCGTCCCTGTCGGCGGCCAAAATAAATTTTGCGATTGTTCGAGGCTGGGTCAGGCAATGTCCCACCCGGGCGGCTAGGATGCCGGCCATGAACCCTTCATACCGCCGGATGAAATGCCCCCTGCCCGTTGCCCTCACGTGGTCGCACTGCGGTGTGACCTACCGGGTCACCCCGTGGCCCGAAGTCCAGTTCGAGCGCCTTTATGGCGACGACTGGATCGCACTGTCGCCCACCGAAGACGTGTTCGCTTCCGCGGCGCTGGCGTTTGGCCCGCTGGAATGGCGGCCCTACCTTGAATTCACGCCGCGGGAGGTGCGGGAATTCCTCGCGCGGTTCTCCTGCGCGCGCATGGAGGCGCTCCAGGTGGCCGCCCGCTGCCCCGCCCTCCTGCCGGCGCTGGCGGAGACGCCGGCGTTGACCGCTTATGTCGCGGCGCACGTGGGTCTGCGCGGGACGCCGGGGCCGTGCTGGGGCGAGATCAACGCCGTGCACGAGCGCAGCGGAATTTTCGGCGTGCTCGAATGGCTGGGTCTGCCCGCCTCACCGCAGACGCTCGCCATCCTGCGCAATGTCGCGGAGCCCGATGTGCCGAAGCGTTTCCTGGCCCCGTTGCGGACGCTGTTGTGGGAACCGCGGACGATTTTCGCCCTGCAGCGGATGTCCGCGATCACCGACCGCCAGCTCGCGCGCTTCTGCCACGCCCTCGCGGCGTAGGCGCATTCATGCCGCGGGAGCGTCCATGGGAATCCAACCCCTATCTGGCCGGCCGGCCTGGTTTCAGGAAATGCTCGAAGAAGAGATAAATCGCTTCGTTTGAGTCCACGGTGGGCGAGTGCGCCGGGCGGTTTGTCATCGCGGCGCGGTGCTGGTAGCCGAGAAAGGAGTTCACCGCGATCGCGTGATTTACCGCCACCCAGCGCGCGCGATAATCCTCCGAACCGCCGGAAACCAGAAAGGGCCGGGGCGCCATCAAGGCGTGCAGCTCGGTCAGGTCACGTCCGGTTTCGCGCATCACTTTGTACGGGCCATGCGCCGGATTCTCAGGGGTGATCAGACCCGGCTTGCGCGTTTTTCCGGCCTCGTAACCCAGATACCACGGCTCCCAATAATTGATGCTTCCCCGCGTATCATCAAAAATGATTCCGGGGTCCGACCAGACGCCGCAGGCATACTTTTCATAAAGGCAGGAGGCAAACAGCGCCCACTTGCCGCCATAAGAGTGTCCCACCACCCCGATGCGGGCCGCATCCACGCCGGGCTGATTCGCCAGCACGGTGTGACAATTGGCCGCCACATACGCGAGGAACGACAGCGGCTGGCACGTCGCCTTGCCGAGGTCGGGTTTGCGGGCGTCGCCACCGGGCGAACCGATCGAGAGCGTCACGAAGCCGCGCCGGGCCAGTTGATACGCAAAGTCGCGCAACTGGCCCGCCACGCCAATGCTCGTTTCGGGATCGTAGTAAGGCACGAACGCCGCCGGGAAAGGGCCCGTGCCATCCGGAACGAGCAGATAACCGGCAATAAAATAGTCCTCCGCGATCTCCACCCTCACCCTATGTTGCGTGAAATTCTCCCGCTGCGCTTTCCCGAGGAAATCGATCCGCGGCGCGGCCAGCAGTCGCGGCCACGCCCCCATCAAACCATGCCATCGGGCCAGAATCTCCTGCCGCCGCTTCGGCCAGTCCCCGACTTCCTTGACCGGACGGCCGTCATAAAACTTCAAGGGCGAGGGGTAGGAACCAAGTTGGTTCGCATATTCCGGCGGTGGCGCAAAGAAGGGGGCCAGGCGCGCCCAGGCGGCTTCGCCTTCCGCCGCGCCGGCGCCCGGCAGGCCCATCAACAACCAACTGCTCCCGGCAAGAATCGGGAGGATGAATTTAACGCATTTCATGATCAGGGTGTTGCCGAACGTTGAGTGAATTCCCGCGTGTCTGCAAAGTCCTTAACTGCCTCAATTCAGCCCTGACCGCGCACGAAACTTCCACAAAAATCTCGGCTTCGTCCGGCGGACCGGCAGGCTGCGACTCGTCACCGCCGTTTTCTCCCTCGGTCTACCCTGCTTTATCACGCTTCATGAAAACCCATCTCTTCACCCGGCTCCTGGCCATTCTCACCCTGTTGTTCGCGGTCTTTCCACTTGCCGCGACCGAAGCGCCCGCGTGGTCCGTCGGGGCCGCGAAGGTGGACGTGACGCCGGATTATCCTGTCCGCCTCAGCGGCTACGGTGGCCGGCGCGAGGAGGTCGAAGGGGTGGTGCAGCGCCTGTTCGCCAAGGCCATCGCCATCGGCAGCGATGCGGAGGGGCCCGCGGTGCTGCTGACCGTGGACAACTGCGGCGTGCCCGCCAGCATGCGCGATGAACTGGTGAAGCGCCTCGCGGCGAAAACCAAAATCGTCAACGAGCGCGTCGCCATCTGCTCCAGTCACACTCATTCGGCGCCGATGCTGGCCGGCGTTCTGCCCAATCTCTTCAGCACCGAAATCCCGGCCGACCACTGGACGCGCATCGAACGCTATACGCGCGATCTGACAGACAAACTCGAGCAGGTCGCCCTCGCCGCGCTCGCCGACCGGCAGCCGGCAAGACTCGCGTGGGGTTCGGGTCACGTGAGCTTCGCGCACAATCGCCGCGGCTTCGTCTTCCGCCCCGAGGATCATTCGCTGCCGGTGCTGCGCGTGGCCGGCGCCGACGGCAAGGTGCGCGCGGTGCTGACGAGCTATGCCTGCCACTGCACGACGGTCGGCTTCAACAAGCATCACGGCGACTGGGCCGGCTGCGCCCAGGAGTATCTGGAAAAGGAATTTCCCGGCGCGATTGCGCTCACCGCCATCGGTTGCGGCGCGGATCAAAATCCCAATCCGCGCGGCACCTACGAGCACGCCATCGAATACGGCAATGCCCTCGGGGCGGAAGCCAAGCGGCTCGCCGCCGGCACGCTCAAGCCACTCGCCGGCAAACTCGAATGCCGCACCCGGCAAGTCTCCCTGCCCTTCGATACCCTGCCAACGCGCGCGGAGTGGGAGGCCAAGGCGAAGGAAAAATCCGCCAACGTCGCGTTCCACGCGAAGGTCCAGCTCGCCAAACTCGATCGCGGCGAGAAGATCCCGACCGAACTCCCCTATCTGGTGCAGGTCTGGAATTTCGGCCGCGAGCTCGCGATCGTGTTCCTGCCCGGCGAGGTGGTCGTGGACTATTCGCTCCGGCTCAAGCTCGAGTTCGACGCCGAGCGCCTGTGGGTCAACGGCTACTCCAACGACGTGCCGTGTTACATCCCGTCCGAGCGCATCCTCCAGGAAGGTGGTTACGAGGGCGCCACCGCGATGCTCTACTACGATCGTCCGACCCGTTTCGCCCCGGGCGTCGAGGATCGGATCATCGGCGCCGTGCACACGCTGGCGCCGGCGGCATTCAAACGCCCGCGGTAGAACGAGCCGATCGCGGTTCGCATACGCCGCCGCCACGGCTGAACCTGAATTCCGCGGTTACCACTCGCGGCGCTCGTGGCCACGAGCGCCTGCGAGCGGCTCGTTCGTGAGAACCGCCGAATTTCAACTGAACCGGGCAAGCCCCGGGCCGCCCCCGCCTGCAGCGTTACGCCGCCAACGGGCTGCGTTCAATCGACGAGCTTTCCCTTCGTCACGGTCTCGAGGGCGGGATTGAAGACCGCGAGGAATTCGGGCAGATTTCCACCCGAGAATACCGTCATCGGATCGGTGGCGATGACGCCGAGGGCATAGGCCCGCGCCTCCTCGACGCGGGCGCGTTTGATGCTCTTGGTATTCGCAAACTCGAAGAAATACTCGGTCAGGCGATAGCTCTTCGAGAACAGCTCCACCCGCGCGCGCTCGCGGTCGCTCCGGCTGTCACGGGCCGCCTGATCGAGCAGGCGGCGCGCTTCCCGCGCCATCTCGCGCTGCTCCTCGCTCCGCAGATCGAACTGGTTGGACCAGCGGCGGAGTTTTCGCTCCGCGTCATTGTCCATCTTGATCCAGAGCGCGCGCAAGACGGTGAAGTATTTATCGATCGACCCGTGGGCGCCGGGAAAAAGGTCGCTCGAAAACTGCTTCCACAGTTCGTTTTCATCCAATTCCGGGTTCCAAAAAATCCGCGCACTGACCCACAACTTCGCGCCGTCGAGGCCCCAGTTCGGATAGGCCTCCATATGCTGGTAACCCCACGTCAGGCCGCGCGCCTTGGCGGCACGGAACAGGCGGCTGGTCAGCCCGGTGTAGATCCGGGGAATGAAATACAGGTGCCCCTGCCCCCAGTCGTGATTCCCCATCTGTTTCACCGCGTCGCCCCAGAGTTCAACGATGTTCGTTTCCGGTTCAAAACGCTTGTCGATGATCATGTCGCCGATCGTGAAAACCACGACCGGCAGGATGGACGCGTGGATGCGGAAGGGCGGCACCTCGCTCACATTCGAGTATGCGATGTACACGATGGTCTTGTCGGCCGGCACGCCGGCGGACGGCAGGTCCTTTTCAAAACGCTCCGCCACCGCGTTGAGAAAGCGCGCGTTCATCGCCGATAGCGCCGCCGGCCGGTTCAGGTATTTTCCCATTTCTGCCTTGCAGCGCCGGCATTCGCAGAATTTGTGCGAGTCCTGAATCGAATAGGAGAGGTAGCGGAGTTTGGGGTTGTCCTTGAAGTACTCGATCGCCGACTCAACGGCCGCGTCAACCAGCGTGGGCTCCGTCAGGCAAGGTTGCCATCCCTGGTCGGCTCCGTCCGCGGGCAGATGCCGCTGGCCGGCGATGATCGGATAAATTTCCGGATAGCGCGCCGCGAACTTCGCCGGGGGAAATCGCTGGAACATGCTGTGTTGGTGGGAAAAGTTGAGCGATTCCTTGCGAAAGACCGCGTTCCGCCGCAACCAGGCCGCCTCTTCCCTTCGGGGATTGAGGTCCGTCACTCCACCGGTGCCCGACATGCCGCCGGTTCCACTCATCATCGAATTCAAGGCGTAGGGCTCTTCGCGATACCGCCCATCGGGCACGGTGATCTTCGCTTGCAGGGAGACGTGCGTGAACAAGTCGCCCGGGAGGTAGAAACGGACACCGGCGAAGCGATCGAGAAAACGGGCTGCGCCAAAAAACGTCCCCGGCTCGCCGCCACCGCGTAGGGCAATGATTCCATCCCGCACCTCCACGACAAATCCGTCCCGGTACACGCCGGTGACATTCGGCGCCCGCCTGGTCGCGCCGACGAAGATCCGCGAGCCTGTGGCGACGGCGTTCGCCTCGTCGACGATGGCAAAGCCCGTCTGGCTTTCGCAGACGCGCCGCAGCCAGACTTGCATGAGTTCAGCCGCGTCCCGCTCGCCGCCGCCGGCGTTTGTCGGCAGGACAATCACGGTTGCCGGCGAAAGCACCACCTCAGCCGCCAGCAACGAGGGCAAAAACAGCAACGCCCACAGGGATTTCCGGAATCGGCCGCAAAAGGATTTTCTCATAAAGGTTTTCTCGTTCGGTTTCCGTCAACGCGGCCTCACTTTCCCCGCACCTCCAGCTCATCCAGATCAAAGGCCGGCGCCGGTTCACCCGGATCCGGAACGAAGCCGATATGGAGCCGGCCGACATGGCGAATCGTATCCCGCCAGGAGAAGGCACTTTGCGCGCGGGTCCAGCCCGCCGCTTCCGCCTGCGCATCGGTCCAGTCGTAGCGCAGCACCGCCGTGTGCGTTTTCCATCCCCCGCCCGCCGGTTGGGGCTGGCGATAATTCCATTGCGTATCCTGGGCAAAGAGTTCGAAGAGGACCGCGCCCGCCTGACGCGTCCGCACACGAACCGTTATCGCCGCTGTCGCACCGCCGAACATCGCGGGCCAATCGCCGGCCAGGCCCGAGATCCGGGCGTCGGGGGAGGAGCTCGCAAAAGGGTTCAGCTTGGAGGCCCGGGAGACCGTGATGAATCCGCCCTTGAACCCGGCGTCGCGACGGTGCTCGAGACGGTCCACGCCTTTCCAGCCGGCAGGGTCCTCGTCAAACGAAACACGAACCGGTTCGGATGGGACCGGATAACGCGGTAACGGTCCGATCGCCGGAGCAGGCAGCTCTGCGTTCACCAAGCTCACGCCGCCAAAGGCATATAGCCGCGCGCGGGTGAGCACGAATCGGAGCCGCACCGTTCGACCGACGTAGGGCGCAAGGTCGAGCTTCACGGGTTGCGCGGTGAGGTCGCCCGTCGCAGGGATGGATTTGGCAAGGACACGACCCTGATCGCCCAAGACTTCGACCACGACACTGCCTCCCGCCGCATCGGCACTGAGGGTCAGCCGTTCGTTTACAATCCTCACGGGCGAGCTGGTGAGGTTTGCAGGGAGGGCAGTGTCCCTGGCTTCATAACCGGCAAAACCGTCCAGCCGCAACCGCGCGAGACCGGGCAGGCAGTGGCGCTTCCAGCCCGTATGCGGTACATCGCTCCCGCCGTAATAAATCAGCAGCTGGCCGTCCTGCGCGGTCGCGGGACCGGCCTGGGCGTAGATGCACTGGGAGTCGTAACTGCCCGGCGCGCCTCGCGGGATCATTGGCGTGCCGGGCGCGACCCGCTGCCAGCGGATGCCATCGTGACTCCACGCCAGCTCGCAGTCCACCGTCCGCCCCTTGCCCAGATTATACATCATCACGTAGCCCAGGTAAATATTGCCGTAGGGAAACACCGGCAGGCAGTAGGTCTGGCTGCTTCGCCCCTCGGCCACCGACGACCGCAGTACCATGCCGGAGGATTTCCACGTAATGAAGTCGTCGCTTTCGAACCGGGCTACCAGTCGTTCCCCAAGATAGAGTTTGGTAAACCAGACGTATTTGCCGATGCGCGAGTCCCAGAAGGCGTTGTTGTGCGTATCCCCATTCGCGGAGGAAAAACCCTTCGCCTCGATGGGCTCGCCCCAATGCATGCCGTCAGCCGAGAAGCGCACCCGCGGCTTTCCGAGACCCACGTCATAGACCATCTTGTAGCGCCGCATGGCATCAGGATCATGCGTGTCTTTAAAGACGCCGACATTGGGTGTGTCGCGAGCCACGATGTTGGTCGCCTCGCGGCCATCGAATTTATGCAACCCCAGGGCGGGTTTTTCCCACGCGATGCCATCCCGCGACGTGGCATAGAGCAGATACCAGCCGACGTCATGGACCGTACTGGGACGATCCATCTGCGCGATGACGTCTTTGTCCGCGAGGACGTTCTTGTACCAGATCTTGAAGATCTGCTCCTGTTCGTCCCAGAGGACGTTGGGATAGAGGTTATTCGTCGCGTTCTCCCATGGCCGATCCGCGGTGAAGAGCGGATTCCGTGGATCCTTGACGGGCGCGCCGAGGACGAGGCGCGCGTTTTCCACGCGCTCGATGACCCGCGTGTCGAGGACCAATTGCTTGAGGGAATCGAAACCGACTTGATGGGGGGCGCCCGCGAACGCCGCCGGAACAAGCAGGAGGGCAAAGAAGTGGCAACAGGCAGGTTTCATTGGTTGCACATGAACTTACGGTCGTCAGTTGTAGGAGCCTGCTTGCAGGCGATTCGGAGCGCTCTCTGCCGACACGCGCTGAAATCGCCTGCAAGCAGGCTCCTACCCCGTGTGGCAAAGATCTCAGAATGAACTCTTGATGCCAAAGGTCCAGAGCGCGCCATATTTCTGGCGGGTGGCGAGCTGCGCATGGTCTGGGGTGGCCGAGTTGGCAATCTCCGTGTCAATCTCCACCGGATTGTGGAGGTCCGCGTAAAAGGCAAAATTCT
>JACQWL010000440.1 GCA_016209255.1 Verrucomicrobiota bacterium | reverse complement strand
GTGCCATCGGGCGAGACGTTGGGGAGACACTGCCCCAGTCAAACGTCTCACCACACCCGTGGTATTTAGTCTCCGTGAACGAATCTTCTCCTTGAAGAACCGGATGCCTTAATTGGGCTAGTCCGGGTCTGTGGGGGGCTCGGCGGGCAACCGCCGGGCCTACCCGGAAGTCCGCTAGTTGCTAGATCTCAATCGTCGCCTCGGCGTTTCCTCCGCTCGAATTAGCTTCTAGCGGGCTGACCCCGTGGTCCGGCCCGCTCGAATTAGCTTCTAGCGGGCTGACCCCGTGGTCCGGCCCCGAATTAGCTTCTAGCGGACTGACCCCGTGGTCCGGCGCTTCTATCGGTCACACGGCCGTCACGGCGATCACATGGGCCGCGAAGGGAATGCTGAAGCCCGTTCCCTTCGCGTAAGGGCGCAATGCGGCCTCAACGGCGGCCTGGATTGCGGATCGGGCGTCCGCGCTTTGCGCCGCCAACAGCGCCGCCGTTCGCACGCCGGCGTCCCGTTCGGCTTCGAACACGAACGCCGCCGTCGGCACGTGCCACTCGGCGGTGACCGTCCTGAATTGCACCGACGCCGGATCGAATCCCGACCGGGCAAGAATGTCGCGACAGGTGTTGGCATCGCTGTAACCGAAGTAATCAGGCCCTTTAGGCAGGGTGACGTTCAGATCGGCATGCACCTCGATGGCGTTGCGGATGGCGCGAGCGCCGGGACTGTGCTCCGGAGATGCCCAGACGGAAAAGCTGTAGCGGCCTCCCGGCCGCAGCACCCGCGCGGCCTCGGCGAATGCGGCCTCGGGACGGGACAGATGCAGCACGCCGAAATTCATCACGACGACATCGAAGGAGCGATCGGCGAAATCGAGGGACTGGGCGTCGCCCTCATGAAAGGGGATGTCGCGGCTGCGCGACCGGGCCAGCCGAATCATTTCGGGGGAGAAGTCGACGCCGGTCGGACAAGCGCGGAGTGCACGCGCTGCTTCGGCCACATACCCGGGGCCGCAGGCGACATCGAGAACGGCCGCGCCGGCGCCAACGCGGGCGGCCTCAAGCAACGGGGAAATGAACAATTTCGTGAGCCCGCTCCAAGCCGACTCGTATTTGTCGGCCGCGCGCTGCCATCCGTCGTACTCGAGCTGGCTGAAAGCGTCGCGCTGGGGCGTCATGACTGCAGTCCCAGCCTGCATTCGTCTGCATACGGACGCAACCGCTTTTCAGGCGAGATACCGTACGGCGTCTGCCTGTTACATATTACAAAACCGCTGACGCGTGGCGGGAGCTAACATGTTCCAGGCAGACCCCGTACCGACTGCCCCTACAAAGCGAATTCGGCGACGCGTGGTGAGTCTTGACTTGAACCCAAATTGAAATGAGCGCGGCTTTGCGACGGCCGGCCGCGCGGTCAGTCTTTGTCGTCGTCCTCCGCTCCGGGCGTGATCGCCCATTCCGGATACGGAACGCGGCTGCCCTTCATCGCCCGCCAGAGGATGCGGTTGAGCTGATCCTCGGGCGCCTGGTCGACCGCGCGAAAATTCATCCGGGCCGAGGCGAGCGCGTCCCGCCGCAGAATCGGATCGCTCAGGGCGGTGACGTCCGGATTCATCTGGTCGAGCGGCACATTGCTGGCCAGCGCCGCGAACGGAGTGAAGTCCGGCGCTTCGGTGAAACAGTCGAACATCGGCGTCGCGCTCGCATCGAACTGGTTCATCACCGGCAGCCCGAGAATCTGCTCGATGGTGCGAATGAGGCTCGTGGTGTTGTATTGCGTGCTGACGACCGTCTGCCGTTTCGCGAACGGGCTGACGACGTAGGCGGTCGTGCGGTAGCCGCTGACGTGGTCCCAGCCCGCCTGCGGATCGTCCTCGATGCCGAAGATCGCCATCTCCTTCCAGAAACGAGACCGGCTCAGCGCCTCGACGATCCGGCCAAAGGCGAGATCGTTGTCCGCCACGCACGCCGCCGGGGTGGGCGCGCCCTTTTTTGTGCCGCTCGTGTGATCGTTGGGAAGGCAGATGATGGTGAACGCCGGGAATTCCCCCTGCGCCTCAAACTCCCGCAGTTCGCGGAGAATTAAGTCGGCGCGGAACTGATCGGGGACATTCATCTCCCAGCCGACGTAGCCGGTCGGTGAGAACGGGCGGATGCTCTCGATCATCGGATAGCTCGTGAAGACGGCGTCGGTACCGAGGCCCCGCCATGTGCGGTAACAGGTCGTGAAGTCCGGCGTGCCCGTGCGGCCGTCGCGCCAGCGGACCGCCGGGGCCATGAACTCGCCGTAGTTGCGAATGCTGACCTGGTGCTTCACCGCGCTGTCCCAGATGAAGCCGGCCGGCGAATAGGCCAGCGCGTCATCGTCGTCCACGCCCATGCCATCGGGATAGCTGCGGGGAAATCCCGCGAAGCTTTTTTCCATGTAGTCGGTCGCGAAGGCGGTCGTGCTCCACTGGTGGCCGTCGGCACTGAGGATGCCGGCGCAGTACGTGTTATCGAGCAGGACGAAATCGCGCACCAGCTTGTGCTGATTGGGCGTGATCCGCTCGCCAAAGATGCAGAGCGCCGGATCGCCGTTGCCCTCCTTGATGTCGCCCAAAACCTGATCGTAGGTGCGGTTTTCCTTGATGACGTAGACGACGTGCTTGATGCGGCTCGGTTCGCCGATGCGCTCGGGAACGGCGCGCGCGGGCTGGCCGGGGCGGGCCGGAAGCCGGGCCTGCGCGATGGCCTCGCGGCGGAGGTTGCGCCAGACCGTCTCGGAAAGCTTGGGCAGATCGCGCGCGGCCGGCACGGGCACGAGCGAGAGTGACCCCGAGTAGTGATGCGAATTGAAGCCCAGCGCCCCGGTGCCGGACTGCGGCCGCTTCGCCTCGGGCAGGCCCTTGATGTTGGCCGCACCGATCGTGCCGCGCCGGGCGTCGAAGACCAGCGCGCCCGGAAACCAGCCCACGGGGATGAGGCCCTCGAGCTTCGACTCGCGGCCCGCGGGATCGAACTTCACCACCGCGATGGCGTTCTGCGTGCCGTTGGCCACGTAGAGCCGCCGGCCCGACGGATCGAACACGAGCGCGTTCGGCGAGGCGCCAAACAGATCGCTGGGCTTCGGCTTCACCCAGATGGTCTCGATGACCGAGTCGCTCCAGGTGTCGACCACGCTCAGATTGTCCGCCGCGGCGTTGGCGCAGACGACGTAACGGCCGTCTGGAGACACCGCCAGCGCGCTGGCATGCAGCCCGGTGAGAAGCTCGGTCGCGCCGCCACCGGCGCCTTCTTTCAGCGGCACCACGCTGACCGAACCCTCGTTCGCGATGTGCCGCACCGGGTCGACCCGCACGAGGGTGCCGCGTCCCGCCGGGCCGGTCAGATCGCCGGCGGCCGGGCGGCGTCCGCCCCAGTTGCTCACGTAGGCCTTGCCGCCGGCGAGCACGACATCGTACGGCGCGACGCCGACGGGAAACGTGCGCAACACCTTTCCGCCCCGCCCATCGAGTTCGAAGAGCTGGTTGGAGAGGTTGCCGCAGACGTAGAGGCGCCGGCCGTCCGGCGAAAAGGCCAGCCCGCTGGGAATCTCCTCCTTGCGCCGCGGGGCGTTGGCCGCGGGCAGGGGGATGCTGTGCGACGGTGTCACCGTTCCGTCCGACGCAAGGGCAAAAACCTTGATGCTGCCGTTGACATTGCTGAGGAAAAGACGCCGTCCGTCCGGCGCGAATACGAGGCCCGTGTAGCTGACCTGCCCCTTCCGGTCGGGCTGGAGGATGTTCGGCGAGACAACGTCCGGTTGCGGTTCGCCCTGCTCCTCGTGCGGGAGGTTCACCCGCTGCCGGATTTCGCCCGTCGCAGGGTCGAGGACGACAAGTTGGCTGGTCTTGCCCGAGGCAACGAGAATGCGGCCGTCAGGTGAAAGGGCGAGCGCCTGCGGGCGAAGGCCGGGGAGTTCCACCGTCCGGCCGAGGGGCGTAAGCACCTGATTCACGGGAGTCACCGCCCGGTTGTTCCCGGCGTGCCCCACTTTTTCGGCTGATGAGGCAAAGCCCGGTGCCGGGCCGGTGCTGCCGCATCCGGCAAGCAGGCTGCCGAGGGCAAGGGCGGCGAGCACCGTCATCGTGCCGGATTGAAATCGTCGATGAGGCGTCACGGGGAAGTCTCAGCCGAGGATGGCACTCCTTGGCAAGCTTCACCGGACAGCAGTGCGTTCGTGTCTGCCGCGAGAAACAAGCCTGCACTCGGATCGCATCGGTGTTCCGCCGGGGGTAGTGGATCAGTTTCCCGGACCGGCGCTCTATCAGCGCCGTCGAGGGCGCCGCGCCGTTCCCGGCGGTCGCAGACCGCCGCTACAGAAAACAGGGATGCGCCCGGTCCCTACACTCGCGCGCGCACCGTCTCGAGCAGCGCGGCGCGGTTCAGCTTGCCCTGCGCCGTGCGCGGCCAGTCTGCGATCGCGACAAAGCGCTTCGGCCGCTGATGGGGGGCGAGTCCCGCGCCGGCGCGGGCGGCATCCGGCATGTGCCCGCCCGCCAGGTAGCACGCCACCACCACTTCGCCCCACTCCGCGTCGGGCACGCCGATCACCGCCACATCGATGAATTCCCCGCTCGCCCGCAATGCCGCCTCCACCTCGGCCGGCTGAACTTTCTTGCCGCCCGTGACGATGACCGCATCGCGCCGCCCAAGCAGGTGCAGATGGCCGCGCTCGTCGATGCGGCCCAGATCCTCGGTCGTGAAATCGCGCCCGGTCCGTTTTTCCGGAAAATAGCCGCGAAAGACCGATTCGCCCGCGATGCTCACCGTTCCGCCCGCCGTCACGGCGATCCGCGCATGCGGCAGCGCCGCCCCGCAACTCCGCGCGCCGGCCAGAAATTCGCCCGGCCGAAGCGCCGCCACCATCGCGGCCGTTTCAGTCAAACCGTAACTCAGCGACAACGGCAGCCCGGCGCGCGCCGCCGCCTCCGCCAGGTCGGCCCAGGTCGGTCCGCCACCGAGGAAAATAATCCTGAACTTCCGCAACCATGCCACCGCCTCCGGCGACACCATCAGCCGCTGCAGTTGCGTTGGCACGAGTGAAATGACCCAGTCCTCCGACGAGCCGGCGAGGTCCGGCCGCTCGCCCGCCTCGAGCCGTGGCCACTCCCACGGGAGGTGAACGCCACCCGTCGCCGCGCACCGCACCCGCGCCATCAACCCGCTCACGTGATGCGCCGGCAATACGTTCACCGCATTCACGCGCGCCAGGCCGAAGTGCTCGCAAAAGCCGCGGATCGCCGCGGTGAGCGTTTGCTCATCGTGCCGGGCAAAACGCACGCCGCCGCTCGAGCCGCCGGTCCGCACGCACAGCCAGCCTTCCGCCACGACCCCGGTTTGCGCTCGCGCCGCGGCCATCTGCCTCTCCGCCTCCGCGCGTTCCGCCGTGGTCCAGTTTGGATCGCACAAAAACACGAATCCGCCGTGCGCTTCCGCGCCGCCGGCTGCGCGCAGGCAGGTCCTTAACTCAGCGCGGTCCACACGGCCTCCACGTTGATTCGCTCCACATCCTCGGCGCGCAAAAACGGCGCCGCCGCCGGCCCATCGAACCGCCCATCCGCAAACAACGGCCACACGCCGAAGCCCAGCGCACGCGGCTGTGGCGAGCCTCCCGAACGGGCTGGCTCAACCTCGCCCGGCCAGGCAAACGCCGCGCGCAACGCCGCACGCGCCCCGACCGCCGTCTCCAAGGCCGATGAAAACACGACGTGCGCCCTCGCCTTCGCGAGCTGCGCCAGCGCGCCGGCAACGTCGCCGAGCAGCGCCGGCTTGACCACGAAAACTCCGGGCCAGCCCGCGCCGACCCAGCGCTCGATATCGCCCCCGCCGATGAGCGATTCGTCGAGCGCAATCGGCGTCGGCCAGTCATTCGCGAGTCCGAGCAACAAATCCTCGTCGCGACTCCGCCGGGCCGTGCCTTCCGCAGGTCCGCCCCGCGGAGCGAAGCAGGGTTGTTCGACGAATTCCACCGGGCGCTCCGCGCAGCGCTCCAGCCACCGTTCGGCGCGCCGGCGGTCCCACGCGCCGTTCGCATCCAGCCGCAATGTCGCGCCCGACGGCAGGGCCGCACACAAGTCGTCGAGCAGCGACAACTCGTCGGCCACGTCACCGACGCCCACCTTCCACTTGAAAACGCGAAACCCGCTCTCCGCCTTCGGCCCAACCAGCGCGAGCGCCGCCCGCCCCGCCGGGAGCAGCGCCGCCACTCCGATGAACTTGTGCGCCGCCTTCGCCGTCATGGTGTCGGCGAAGGCGGCACGCGCCGTGGCAATCCCATTTCGCAGGCATGCCAGCCGTGCCGGCACCGACGCCAGCCGTGCATCGTCGGCCCATTCGCCCAGGTCGCGGCAGGCTGCCTCCACCTCGTCCACCGTCTCCGTCCCAAACGCCGGAATCGGCGCCGCCTCGCCGCAGCCCGCGATCCCCGCCTCATTTTCGAGCCGCACGATCAGCCCCTCGCGTTCGCTCCACACGCCATGCGCCGTGCGCACGGCCACGCGCAGCGGCAGAAGATAACGACGAAACTGAAAACGAAAGCGCATGATCGGATCCGGTAGAACGGGTTTTATCCCCCGTGCGCCCCGGGGCGTAAAGGCGAATGGCGCCAAGGTCGCGCCACAATTCAAGGTAGAGGCGGCGTCTCGCCGCTTGGCCGCGGCGGCGCGACTGTGGGAGGGGCTTTGGTCGCCATCGGCACCGCCAGAGGCGCGTAAACTTCATGCCCCGACGCAGGACATGCGCCAACCAGTCGGGGTGTAAAGCCCCTCCCACAGCGAACCCTGCCATGGATCTTGGACCAAGGGCATCGCCAGACGGCAGCTGCCGCTCCCACGCACCACGCCAAAAAATTCCCGTTGCGCTCTGGTGCGCAAGGCCTACTCCGTTCATGGCAACTTATGACCAAGGTTGCCTCGACTCAAACCCACGTTGCCATGGGAGCAGACGCGGAGTTTTTCCTCCCCTCCGACGCGTTTTTCCGCG
>JACQWL010000437.1 GCA_016209255.1 Verrucomicrobiota bacterium | reverse complement strand
GTCGTTGATCGTGCCGGAGCCGACCGCGACGGGAATCGCCTCGTGGGTCCGCAACGCCGCCTCCAGCTGCTCGACAAAGCGATGCTCGGCAAAGAGCGCGGGAGCGGCGAACACGAACGGCTCCGCCAGGTTGAGTCCGGCGGCGTCGAGCGCGTCGCGCACGGCCCGGCCGGCGATCGTGAACGTCGTTGGGTCGGCCACGACGATGGCGCGCCGGCCGGGAAACTGTTCGCGGAAAACCTCCGGCACCCGCGGCAGGATGGCGGGGCCGATTGCGAGCGCCCGGGTTTCGCGCGCGGAATGCAGCGCCTCATCGAGGGAGGGCGGCGGGGAAATCGTGCGCGACATGGGGCGGAAGACCGACGAGTTCAGCGCCGCACCGCGCCACGGCGGTGGTGGGAGCAGGCCGTGAGTCCGCGCCGCGCGGCATCGGGATGGTCGGGCGCAAAGGACTCGAGCCCGCAGCACAGACCGGCGGGGAGGAGCGGGGCGGTTCTCATTTCATTTTCCTCGTGATTCTTGGAGTTGGCGTTCCAGCGAGGCTGGCGGCGGCGAGAAGCGCGCTCGCGCCGCCCTCGTCGATGATCAGTGATTTGATGAGATGACCCTTGATCGCCGCGAGAATGGCCGCCGAGCGATCGCGGCCCGAAACGACGCCGATCACCTGCGGGATCTTGCGCAATTGCAGGACCTGCACGCTGATGACCCGGTCGCGCCAGGCCGTCGCGCACTCGTTGCCATTCGCATCGATAAACCGGCCGCAGACCTCGCCCACCGCCCCCGCGCGCTCGAGTTCGCGAACCATCGCTTCGTCGAGTACGCGGCGTTCGACGAAAACCGAATTCTGCAGCGTGCCCATGCCCACCACCGCGACATTGGCGCGGTCGAGGTTTTCGTGCACCCCGCGCACCTGCTCGAGTTCGAGCAGCGCGTCGCGCGTGCGCTTTTCGGGGATGAAGGCCGGCGTGTTCAGCGCGAGGAAGATCCCGCCGAGGCGCTGGGCCATGACCCGCCCCACCTCCTGGGCGTCGAACGCGTTCACGCTCGAGTCCACGCTCCCCATCGCCTGCACCACGGTGAGCGTCTTGTTCCCCGCCTGGGGCAGATGGTGCACCAGTTCGTGAATCGTCCGCCCGCCGGCCAGGGCCACGACGTCGCGCGGCTGGATGAGCGAATCCATGACCGCGGCCCCGAAGTGCCCCACGGCGCGCCGGAGATCCGCGGCGTCGGGGTGGTCGCCCGCCTTGATGACCACCGCCGGCTTCAGGCCGAGACGGGACTGCAGCTGGTCCTCGAGGTCGCGGCGGCGCGGCTCATAGTCCGCCACGGTGATGCGCACGATGCCGCGCTCGCGCGCCAGGGCGAGCAGCCGCGACACCTTGGCCTGGGACACCCGGGCAAACCGGGCCACCTCGCTCTGGCCGAGACCGTCCCGGTAGTAGAGGCGGGCCACGAGGCGCAGCCGATCGTCTGAATAATCATTCGGCATGGTTATTTAAGTGAGTTTCCGGGCGGCGGCGCTGTCAAGGGCCGTGATGGCGGGCGGGCGTCCCTCCGGGTTAAAGCACGGGACTTTTGGCTTGTTTTTCCGCGGGTACGAGCCTTGCTGGTTGCGACCTTTTCGAACACGTTTGCGCCTGCCCGTATTGGACAATTACCCCCGAAATCCCGTGGCGAATCCATCATCCCTTGCGCGGTCGATTGCACGAAACTCGCAACGGTTTCATCTGCCGCGGCCGAGGACATGAGTGCCGCGGCGACCTGCCGGCCGCCCCTTTCCGTCAGCGCCAAAACCACTAAACCACTACCAACCCCCCAGAAGCCATGAATCGAAAGAACGCCACTCCCCTGTTGATCGCGTGGATCGCCTTTGCCTTGGCACCGACCGACGCCGTCCGCGCCGCGGACAGCAGCGTTGCCGGCCCTGCCGTTCAACCAGCCGGCTCCATCTCGGGCCAGATTAGCAACGCCGCCACCCAATCGTTCCTGGAAGGCGCGGTCGTGGAACTGGCGGGCACCAACCGGAGCGTCATCACCGATCGTGAGGGTCGTTACCAATTCAGCGGCGTGCCGGTGGGTTCGGCGACGCTCGTGGTCAGTTTCACGGGTCTGGATCCGCAACGAATTCCGATGTCGGTGGAGCCCGGTCAAAGGGTGGTGCGCGATGTGGAGCTGACCTCGGAAATCTACAAACTGGACAAATTCACGGTTGCCGGCGTGCGCGAAGGGACGGCGAAGGCGGAAACGCTGCAGCGCCAGGCGGCGAACGTAAAGAACGTCGTTTCCTCGGATACCTTCGGCAATGTGGCGGACGGCAACGTCGGCGACTTGCTGCAGCGCATCGTCGGGATGACCGCGGATTACAACGGGCCCGAGGTGCGCCAAGTGACAGTTCGTGGGGTCACGGGCATGACCGCGGTGACGATGGACGGTCAGCAGGTGGCCAGCGCGCAGTCGGCGGGCAGCGGGAGGGCCTTCGAGTTCGAGCAGGCGTCCTTGGGCAACATCGAAACCATCGAAGTGACCAAGGCGCCGACGCCGGACATGGACGGGGCCTCGGTCGGTGGGAACGTGAACTTGGTGACGAAAAGCGCCTTCGATCGCGCGGCGGGCCGGACGATCGGTTACACGGTCGGCTTTGCCACGCTGCCAGGGTACTATGGCTACGCCGGCAGGTGGAAGCAGCCGATCAAGGGGTTCGGTCCGTCGCTGGCCTTCAGCTACTCGGACGTGCTGGGGGAAAAGAGAAACATCGGCATCACCCTGAACAGCACGCTCCACAGCCAGCCGCAGGGTGGGCTGTCGTCGACGCTGGGCTTGGAGCGCAATAACCTGCCCGGCAATGTTTACACCTGGCAGGTGCAACGCCCCAGCAATCCGGGCGCAACCCGCTCCCGGATCGCGACCGGCCTGAAAGTGGACTACCGCTGGAGCGAGCGAACCACCGTTTCGGTGAGCACCTCGTACAACTATTTCCACGAGAACAACGATTCGCGGAACAACACTCTGGAGACGGCCCGGACGCTGGCGACGTTGGATGCCAGTGGCAACCGCACGGGCGGAGGGTTCATTCACCCCAATTACGCGAACGGCATCACCCGAATCTTTGGGGGCGGCGGGACCACTACCTTCAGCAACCTTTCGGCCGGGACGAATGACAAGTCGGGGCGGACGATCCTGTTCCAGCCCATGGTGCGGCATCGGCTCGACGGTCTGAATATCGAATACAGCTTCACCTGGTCGAACTCGGCCAACTACTACGATGTATCCCACAGGGATGAGAAGTACAACTCGCGACCCAAGGGCGACGTGAGCCTGCGACTTAATAACATCGGCTTCACCGTGGACCGTTCCAATGATCCGATCTGGCCGACGGTCCGGCAGACGGAGGGCCCGGACCTTTATAACCTGAACAATTACACCGGACTGCGGCTCGGCCAGAATGACCGGCGCGGATATGACGTCGTTCTCGGCGGGAAATTCGACCTGCGCAAGGATCTTCCGTGGAGGTTTCCGACCGTCTTCAAGACGGGTTTCCACCTTAAGCAGCAGTCCCGGAAGCTCTGGGCCGAGAACCGGCGATACGACTACACCGGGCCTGATGGCATCCTCGGGACCGCCGACGATAACCGGGATCTGATGCAGTTCGCGGACAACGTCATCGACCACAAGGATGAAAAGATTTTTCAGGACCGCGGCGGAAAGCCGGTGTGGCCAAGTCCCTATGGCGTGCCCCGCCACCAGAAGCTGTATCCCGAACTTTGGAAGGAGGACATCGCCTTCGGTACCCAGAACACGCTGCAGTCCTACCGGCAGATTTCGGAGAAGATCGGCGCCGCCTATGTCATGGGTAATGTGCGGTTCGGCAAGGTGTCGGTTCTCACCGGGGTCCGCATGGAGGAAACGCGTGGCAAGGGGGAGGGGCCGCTGAACTACATATCCCCCGCGGAGGCGGCTCGCCGGGCAGCCTGGGTGGGGCCGGTCACCGATCCGGAGGCGCGGCGCCGCGGGGTGGCGCAGTATGGCAACCGGAAGACCAATGATGGCCAGTACCGTTCGGTCCTCCCCGGTGTTCATTTCAAGTATGAACCGTTCGGTGGTTTGGTGGCGCGGGCGAGTTGGTCGACCGGCGTCGGGCGCCCGGGCTTCGGCTCGATCATCCCGAATGAAACCGTCAACGACAACAACATGACGGTGTCGGTGAGCAACCCGGACTTGAAGCCTCAGTATGCCAACAACTACGATTTGAGCGCCGAGTATTACTTCAGACCCCAGGGGATGCTGTCGGTGGGCGCCTTCAAAAAGAAGATCACCGAGTATATTTTCACGGACAGCAGCCAGTACATTGCAGTCGGCGAGAATAACGGTTTCGACGGGCAGTATGCGGGGTACCGTTTGACGACACAGGCCAACGGCGGCGATGCGACGATCGAGGGCTACGAATTCAGCTACCAGCAGCAGTTGGCTTTCCTTCCCGGCTGGTGGAAGGGTTTTGGGGTCTACACCAACTTCACCAAGCTCCGGACTTGGGGGAACAATACCTCTTTCACGACCGGGCCGACCAGCAGCGCGGGTGGAACTCTGCCGGGCTTCCTGGACAAGACAGCCAACGTCGGTCTCAGCTTCCGCGGATTTAGGCTGGATCTGCGATTGCAGGCGAATTACCGCGGCGCGTATTTGACCAGCAACTCGACCACTGCGGCGCTCGTGCAGTACCAGAAGGCCAAGACGACGTGGAACTGGAAATCGCGGTATGCCTTCTCGAAGGGATTGAACCTTTTCCTCGACCTGGAGAATATTTTCTCCGAGCCGCTCGACACGATCTATTCCGCCTATCCGGACCGGGTGACCCGCCAGCGATTGTTCCACACGAAGAT
>JACQWL010000436.1 GCA_016209255.1 Verrucomicrobiota bacterium | reverse complement strand
CGCCCGCGAGCAGTTTCGCGTTGCCGCGCACGAACCGCAGCGACTTCGCCAGCGCGTCGCGCAAATCAGGCCGGTCGATCCGCAGGCGATCGCCTTCGCCGCCGGGGCGCAATGCCCAGTTGGTGCCGGGGATGCCGCCGTTGGCCGCCGCCTCGGCGACCTGGAGGCGGATTTCGCCCGCGGACTCGGGCAGCCCCGACGCGTTCAGCTTGTTGCGCCGCCAGACAGTGGAGATGACGCGGTAGCCGACCGCCGCCGCCTGTTTGTAGGCGCGGACCTGCGAAACCAGCACGCCGGCTTCCACGCCGGAGAAGTTGCCGTTCTCGGCGAACATCAAATCGAGATGCCGGCCCACGTGCACCGGCCAGACGCTGCGCAGGTAGGGACTGTTGGGGCCCCGCGGATACGCCGGGTTGCCGAGCAGAATCGTGTTCGGGCGGAGGCGGCGCGCGTAGTCGCAGAGTTCAGCGTGATATCCGGCCAGGCTCTCGCACCGAAACCGCACCCACTCCCGCACGAGCGGGTCGTCGATGCGGCCGGGCGACGACTGGGTCGGCGGCAGGCGCACGTCATCGAACGACGCGCGGCCAAACCGCTTCGGTGGCTCCGGAAATCGTTTGGCCAGCCACGTGCGGAAACCTTCCTCGCAGCGTTGGCAGTAACAGGGCTGGGAGTAGTCGTTGTCGAAGTGGAGGCCGTCGAGGCCAACGTCCTCCAGGCCGACGCGGATGGCGCGCTGCATGTAATCGCGAAACTCGCGGGAAAGGATGCACGGTGCCCAGCGGTATTTCACGCCACCCCACGTGCGTAGCTGGCCTTTCTCGTCGCGCTGAATCCAGCCGGCGGCGCGCGGTTCCTCGGCGAGAAATTGTTCATGGTAAAGCGAACGCGACTGGCAGTAGCCGAGCACCTTGATGCCGTGGCGGTGGGCGAACGTCACCAGGCGGGCGGAGCGCTGTTGCTCGGCGCGCTCGGCGACGAGGCCGAAGCCCTTGAAGAAATGGGTGACGGCGAGGTTGATGCCGAGGTCCGCCATCTGGCGTGCGAGATCCTCGGAGTGGAGCCGGTCGTACCACTGCTCCAGCGTCGGCGACCTGGTATCCACGGCACCGATGATGCCGCCCGCGCGCCGGTAGTGCGCCAGCGGTTCCCAACCCCACCACGCCCAATAGAGCGGCTCCTGGGTCACCACCGCTTCGCCGGTCGGCGTGGCGCCGGGCAGCGCCTTCGTCGGGAACAAACCCGCCAGGCACGATGCACCCGCCGCCCGGCGAAGAAAATCGCGCCGGTTCATCCGCCCGGTTTCATCCTGGTGCTTCATTGTCTCGTTCGTAGCGTGGTGCAGATTGGTATTCACCAACGTCCGTTTTTCTACGTGATGGTCACAATGAACGTCGAGCTGGATGAAGGGCGATGAAAAGCGCACCGTGCGAGCATTCTGTTTGAAGGTGGTCCGTTCGGCCGTTTCTTGGTCGGGGTGACCAAATCCGGGATTCCGCGATCGTCCTTGTCGCCCGCTGTGTGAGCGGCGGGGGAAAAGCGTCGTTCTTGCATTCGGTCCGTGCGCTCACGCACAGGGCTACCGGGACCCTCGGTCAAACCGATCCCGACGGCTCCGAACCTCGCACCGCGATTGACACGTTTCGCGAACTCAACTGAACCTCGGCCATGAGCGACCCGGACGCGGACAGCACTTCGGTAGCGGACAATGACCCCATCGCCCGTTGGTACGATGGCTTCCAGGCGAGCGCGCATTTTAAACGGTTGCCGGACGGGCACCGGAAGCGCGCCTGGGGTGTCATCGATTTCTTCGCTACTTACTCCCGTGACTACACGGGTGAATTTCCGGGCCAGTGGACAGCCGGCGGTGTGCGTGAGTGTTGCCTGGAAATCCTGCCGCGCAAAATCACGGGCGATGTAGCCCTCTTCAACGCGGTGGCTCCGGTGTTGTCCGCGTTTTTTCTCCACCTTGACGAGCAACAACTGCTGAAGGGAGGTCAGGCCCTTGCCAAGGTGAACGATGGCGCGGAGCCGTCGGGCTAGTTCTTCGTCGCTAAGAAGAGTTTGCCAGTGGCGCAACGGCCGGCGCCGTTGTTGGGCTCCTTCCAGATGATAGGCCGGGTTGATCCCGAATTTGGCGGCGTGAGCATCCAAGGAGATGCCGAGCTCGTGCCGCGGACTTCGGTTCAGTTTTCTTCGCACGCGATCCCGCAACGCGCGTTCCGCCTTGCGGAGTTTCGCATCAGCATCATCTGCCGGCTCCGCCTCGATCTTTGCCGCTGCTCTGAGGTACGTTTTGTCGGTCAGCAGCGACTCCTCGAACGCGTTGATGAATTCCTGGTCGTTTTCATCATCGGGTTCACCGGGAAGATCGGGGAGTTCGACCAGTTCGACGGTGCCCGGGCGTTGCAGCTGTGCAAATAGCTCGTTCAAGGATTCATCGACGATCCGCACTTGCCGGGCGCCACGCGCGGTGTGTTTGAAATTGAGCAGCCGGTTTCGGTTGGAGAGGTCGAGTAGTTGATTCCGTAGCTCCGCGATCTTGATCTTGGCCGCTTGGGCTTGGGGTGAAAGGAGCGGGCGCGGCACGAAGGAGTTCTTTAGACCCACTTTTCGACGATGCGCAATTTTATGTTGCGCATGTGAACCTGGAATTTCAGCGGCCGGGCCTTAAGGACGGGTGCCGGGAGAAAACCGAACAAAGAACGTGCGGCGTTTTTTGAAGGAGGCGCGCTTGCTCGCCGCGCCAAAGCCTTGACGAAGACGGGGCGCGCCACGGCTCGAACCGATGAAGGGCGGGCGGGTCTTTCCCGCCCATGCGCTGGCGGCCGGCCCTACGCCCGGCGGATCCGCCTTCGCTCTCGTCCGCTCGCGGGCACGGCCTCCTCGATCAGCAAGGTGCTGAGGTGATGCGGGCGATCCTTTGCATCGATCACGATTACGAACGATCCGCTGGGTGAAATGGAAATGAAATCCGGGTGCGGCACGCGGTGCCGCTCCCCACTGGTCATCCGAATCTCGTACGATTGAAACGGCGTGGCATCGTTGAACGCGCGAATCGAATCGAGGATCATGGCGCGAAAGTTAGCGCCACCTCGCCGCGGTTCAAGGGGATTTTCGCGGCGCAAACCCCCAATTTAGGGGTGAAGGCAGGCGGTCACCGACGATGCCTTTTTGGCGTCAGACCGCATTCGAACTACTCGTTGGGTCACGGACCTGCCTCGAAACCGATCAGAAAGACACGGCGAACTTGCCTCTCGTCCAAGCGCGCGCATAGTCGCACCTCATGGAAACCGCCGCGCATCCGCTGCACCTTTCCGTCGAGAACTATCTCAAGTCCGAGGCCGATGGGCAGGTGCGGCACGAATACGTCGGCGGGCGCATCCACGCGATGGCGGGGACGAGCGAGCAACACAATCTGATTGCCGGAAACGTGTTCAATGCGTTTTTCAACCACCTGCGCGGCGGACCGTGCAAAACCTAAATGGCCGATTTCAAGGTGCGGCTCGAAATCAACCGTGAGGACACTCTCTACTACCCCGATGTGATGGTCGCCTGCGTGCGGGACGGCGTGGAGAAATATTACCTGCGCTACCCGAAACTCATCGTGGAGGTTCTTTCCGAATCGACCGAGGCGATCGACCGGCGCGAAAAACTGCTCAACTATCCGACGATTTCCACGCTCGCCGAATACGTGCTCATCGCGCAGGACACCCGGGAGATGACGTTGCACCGACGCGAGGAACAGTGGCGGCCGGTGCTGCTCACCATGCCGGACGCACCCGTGGAATTCCGTTCGATCAAACTCATCTTGCCCCTCGCGCAGATATACGAAGGGGTCCTTTAGGAGCGTGGGGGCAGGCGGATGACATTGCCGCCTCGATCAATTCGCCCGGAGCCGGCATTGAGTCAGCTCAACCTCCTTCCCTATGAACCGACTGCCTCTGATTTTCGCCGTCCTCGCCGCCGTTTTGAACGCCTTTGCCGCGGCCGATCCCGCCGGCACGCGGCGCGTGAAGCTGCTGAACTATCCCGATTGTATCGAGCTTTCGAATGCCGACACGATTGTCGTGCTCGGTCATCACGCCGGCGGGCGGGTGCTGAAATATGCCTGGCGCGGAAAGGATGCCCTGTTCCTCAGTCCGGAAGAGGCGGACTGGAAACCCAACCAGCCGGTTGCGAGCCGGGCCATCACGGCCGGCCGCTTCGATATCGGCCCCGAGAATCTGGTTCCCAAGCGCGAGGTGCTTTGGTCCGGCGGGTGGGCGGCGGAGATGATCGCGCCGCGCGCCGCCCGGCTCATCAGCCAGCCCGACGCCGCGACCGGGGTGCAGTTGGTGCGCGAGTTCCGGCTGGCGGCCACCGGTTCCCATCTCGCCTGCACGCAAATCATCAAGAACTTTTCCACGGACACGAAGGAGTGGTGCCATTGGAGCCGCACATTTGCGCAGCCCGGCGGCATCGGCGTCGTGCCTCTTTCCTCGAGCGGCAAGTTTCCCCATGGCTATGTGATGTATCAACCGGGCAAAGAGAGCGCGATCCTGCTCCGGCCCACCGATCCCAACATCCGGCAGCGCGAGGGATTCATCGAGGTGCTGGGGCCGCCGGCGTTTCCGAAACTCGGGTTCGACTCGTTCGCCGGCTGGTTTGCATACCAGATGCAGAACGATCTCGCCTTCGTGAAGCGGTACGCGACGTATCCCGATCGTGTCTACAACGAGGTGGCCGGGCTGACGATCTCGATCTGGTACCCGAAACCCGCGCTGACCCCGGCGGTGGAGCTGGAGCCGATCGGCCCGCGCGAACGGCTGGCTCCCGGGGAGACCGCGGGCTTCACGGAGGACTGGTGGCTGCTCGAAAATCCGTTTCCGAAGCCCGGCGAACAACTGGATTTGAAAGGGCTCGCCGCGAAGGTGGAGCGCGAAACCCGATAGGGCGGGTAACCGGATTCGATTCGGCGCTAATCAAGAAAGACATTGAACCACAAAGACCTAGCGCGGCGGAGCCGCAACCAAGTTGATCAACCAAGACAGTTCTTAACCGCTAATCCCTGGTCGCCTTCGGCGCCGCCGTAGGCGGGTAAACTTCGCTAATCCCTGGTCGCCTTCGGCGCCGCCGCAGGCGGGTAAACTCCGCTAATAAAATCTCAGAAAACCACTGGCCTCCTTCGCGCTTCGTCGATTAGACGAAGCACGCACGCCCCTCACCCGCCTTTAACTTCTGAAAATTAGCGCAGATTAGCGGTTCCCTTCCGCTTGGTCCGGGTAATCCGCACACGAGATTGGCAAAAAAAAGATGCATGCAGCACAACAACATTTTCACGGATAGTATTACGGAGACACAGAGAAGCCCAGGAGGACATGGATTTTTCTCTGTGCCTCGGTGTCTTCGTGGTTCTCCGCTTGCTGGTTTGTCCCCGACCCGTCGTCTCGCTCCCCGCCTGCTGACCGGTCTTTGTTACGTGGCGATGATGAGCCTCTCGATCGGGCTCAATCTCGTGCCGGTGTTTCTGACCACGCTGGGCGCCACGTACGGTGACGCAGGCGGACTCACGCAGGAGCAACTCGGACGGCTCGGTGCGATCACCTTCGCGGGGCTGGCGTTCGGCATCCTGGCGACCGGGCCGCTGGCGGATCGGTGGGGTCCAAAACCGTTTGCCCAGCTCGGCAATGCGCTGGTCGGGGCGGGCCTCGTCGCCGCCGCCTTCGCGCCGGGCTATGCCGCGCTCGGCGGGGCGCTGTTGTTGCTCGGGTTCGGGGCGGGCGTACTCGACATGGTGCTGAGTCCGATCGTGGCGGCACTCAATCCGGAGCGGCGCGGGGCCGCCATGAACTGGCTGCACTCCTTCTACTGCGTGGGCGCGGTCGTGACGGTTCTGGCGGGCACGCTCGTGTTGCGCGCTGGTTTCGGCTGGCGCACGGGCTGTCTCATCCTGCTGCCAGTGCCGGCGGGGTTGCTGGCCGCCTTCGCACCGCTGCAGTTTCCCGCGCTGACCGGCGAGCGCGGCCGGACCTCGGTGCGCGGGCTGCTCCGCCGCGGCTGGTTTTGGGCGGCGCTGGCGGCGATTTTTCTCGGCGGTGCCACCGAAGCGGGGATGGCCCAGTGGCTGCCGGCCTACGCGGAAACGGCGCTCGGCTATCCGGCGTGGATCGGCGGCGCGGCGCTGCTGCTTTTTTCGCTGGCCATGGCCGCGGGACGAATGGGAGTGGGTGCGGCGGGCGCCCGGCTGAACCCGTATAAGCTGATGGCGTGGTGCTGCGGGCTCTCGGTGCTGTTGCTGCTCGGCGGGTCGTTCCTGCCGGTGCCGGGGCTGGCGCTCGCGGTGTGTATCGCGACGGGTATTACGGGAAGCTGCCTGTGGCCGACCATGCTGGCGGTGACGGCCGACCGGTACCCGGAGGGTGGCGCGAGCATGTTCGGCGTGCTGGCGGCGTTCGGCAACGCGGGCGGCATCGTCATGCCGTGGGTGGTGGGCGCGGCGGCCGACTGGCGCGATCTGCACTGGGGCCTTGCCGCCTCGGCGCTCGCGCCGGCCGTCATGCTGCCGCTCGTGCTCGCGCTGCGGGGATCTACGCGGAAGGCCGGAGGCTGAGGGTCGCCCGGGAAAGCCGTGGCCGGCAGGTTCGTGACGATGAAGCGCGGGTTGTCGCCGCCGTTCGTCACTTCGGCCTTGCCCACCAGCCGGCGCGGCCGACTCCAGCTCTGCTGGGTCTGATACTCGAACTCGGCAAACTCCCGCACCCTGGGTGCGCCGCAGAGACAATACCGCATGCGCGCGTTGGCCTGCGCCAGGGCCAGTTTCCCAATCAGCACCGCGTTCTTGCCCATCCCCAGGCAGTAGTAAACCTCCGGCTGGGCTTCGCACCAGGCCAGGATTTCCTCCACGCAAAAACCGCTGTCACCCCGCACGATGATGCGCGCTTTTTTGCAACGCCGGCGGATCGCCGCCACGACCTTTTTCAGCGCAGGCACCGCACGCCCAGGGTCAACAGGCAGGCTTCGATCTTGGCCGGATCGTGCGGCAGCTTGTGACACCGCGTCGCCTTGTGGTTGGACAACTCCAGCCGGTTGACGCTTACATTGGAAGTGGCACTCCGAGTGACAGACCAGTAATGTCGTCCCGTCTTTCCCGTGAAAAAGAGCCTAACTCTGAGCGTTGTGTGACGCCGCAGCCGTCACACGACTCCGGTTGAGCAAGCCCGGGAATGACGGACGGCTCCAGCCGGAGCCGAATGGGTCGGGCATTGACTCTTGGCACGCGGCGGAATACCGGCCGGTTTTTCCAATCATGGCGCGCAGGCTGGGGTGGAATGGGCCGGGGCATGTTAGCATGTGATTAATTCGCCTGAGGCGCACAAGTCGCGGGAACTACCGGCGCGACTTGTTTGCGGGGCGGAAGAGGAGGCGAAGTTGCGGAAAGAGAGATTTGGCCGGCGGGCGAAACCGCTCAAGGTGGCGCTCGATCGCCTGCCGGCCCGGAAGTCGGCGGAGCCAAAAGTGCGGCTCGCTGCTATCCGGAGCTGGTCAACGGCTTGAGATCGGCCCGCACCTGTTCGTAGCTCGTGGCGTACGCCAGCACGGCGGGATCGGGCGTGTGCCCCTGCACGCGGCACCATTCCCGATAAGCGGCCGGCCACCAGTTCTCGTGGCGGGTGAGCCCGGCGGCGAGGTAGCTCTGCCAGTCGATCAGCACTCGCGACCAGCACGCGTCGCCATACTCGACAGCCTTGCGCGCGTCGCCGATCGCCTTCACATACCAATCCCGGCCGATGCGCGCGTGCAGCACCTCGTCGGCCCAGTCGTAGTCCTGGACCATGGCGGCATACTCGTCGCCCGAGGCCACGCCCGTCTCCCATTCGAAACGCTTGCCGGTTTTCGGCATCAATCCCTGCTCGATAAAATACAGCACGGCGTGGCGTTCGAGCGGATTGAGCTGCGTGTTCAACGCGAGCGACCAGGTGAAGTTGATCCGCACCAGCGTCCGCCAGTCGATGCCCGCGCGGACGAAACCGACCTCGCCCATCATCGCGTGCCGCGCCTCGTCCCAGAGCTGGCGCGTCATGTCGACGTAGTAATCCCACGGCTTGTCCCTGGTCTCGGCGATAATCGTGGCCATCATCTCCGGCACGTCGATTTCGCGGAGGCGTTTGTAGTAAAGCATCAGCGTCTTCGGCGCTGGCGGAAATTTTTCGTCGTAGAGAAACGCCTCGGCGTGCACACCCATGTTGAAGGGATCGACGAATCGCTCGTCGCGCCGCGGCTTCTTGTCGAGGGCGGGCGCCTGGGCCGAATACAGGCGGCGCAAGGGCCCGTCACGGACCGGCGCCGAACCGTCGAGACCGCCCGCGCGCTGGAGCAAATCCTGCAAGAGCGCGCTCCACTCGCCCAACGCCGCCCGCCGCGGCGGGGGCAGCAGGCGGGCCACGGCCTTGGCGCCGAAATCGAGCATCTCCACGACTTCGATCACGGCGAAGCGACAGAGGCGAAAGCTCGGGTGGTCGATGAGGCGGTTGGTCGCGGCCATGTGCCGCTGCAGCGCTTCGAGCAGGGCCGGCAGCGCGTGCTCGTAGACCCCGAACAACAGCGCGTCGGTTTCCGGGGCGGCGAGCAGCTCGTCGAAGAAAACCTCGAGCGCGGCGTTGGGCACGGCGTCGAGGCCGAGCGGCGGTTCCCGCATTTCGCCGACCCGCCTGCGCCAGGCGGCCGCGTGTTCCGCGCAGTAATGCGCGTGCAGGCTGAAAGCCATTTTCAACTCGTAGATCGGCTCGGCCGTCAATCGTTGGATGAAAATCCCGTGCAGCCGCCGGAAGGCCCAGTGGTGGCGCTTGAGGCGCGCCACGCAGTCCTCGACGGAGAAGCCGATGCGCATGGCATCGTCGATTGAAGTGATGCCGGCGAGTGGCGGCAGATCGTGCAGCGGGCGGTATGAATTGGGTTCCATGGCCGGGGGGGACAAAGCGTGAGGGTGGGTAAATCGTGGGCAGCGGCGCGCGGGGCGGTTTCCGCCGCGGTCAACCAGCTCCGGAGGTTATTGCACGGTTTCTGAAGACCGCGGTCAATAGATCTGATCCCAAGCATGGATCGGTTGGCAAAGTTCAGGGATTTTCCTGCACGCTCTTTCGTTCTGAATTCGTAAATTGTAGGCAGCCAGCTTGCCCGTTCGACGAGCTCAGGGCACCGAGCCTGTCGAGGTGCTGGCGCTCTTCTTAGCCGGAACCATGCAGTAGAACCCCGTTTACCTGTTGAACGTCCAAACTAATTGGTGAGTGTAGGGGCGTCGCTTGCCGACGCCCGTTTCCACCTCGTATGACGGGCGTCG
>JACQWL010000435.1 GCA_016209255.1 Verrucomicrobiota bacterium | reverse complement strand
TCCGAGCGTCGTGGGAACAGTCGCGGTGTTGCGGACACGAATCGTCCCGCCGCGGCGGCCGTGCGCTGAGCGTGGCGGCTCATCAACTTCCGCAGCTGACCCCGTCGGCCTGCTCTCGTTGAGCTTTCATCGACGCCCGCAGGTTTGCTGCTTGCGCCGTTACGTCAATGGCGTAGCGTGCGTCAATGGAATTCATCGAGGTGCCGAGCTTCACGCCGCGCGTGTTGCGCTACCTTGGGGAAGACGAATATGTGCGCCTGCAAGTCCAGCTCATGCATCGTCCGGCCGCCGGCACCCTCATCCGCGGCAGCGGGGACTCCGCAAACTGCGCTGGGCAGCCAAAGGTCACGGCAAACGAGGCGGGGTGCGTGTCATCTACTACTGGCACGTAAGGCCAGAATTGATCACCCTGCTCGACATCTATCCAAAAAACGAAAAAGACGATCTGTCCAAAGTCGAAATCCGCCTGCTGAACCTGTTATTGGAGGATTGAATCATGCCATCCGCTCACTTCAAACGTCTGTTGAAAGCCGTGCAGGAGATGAAAGCCATCCAGCGCGGAGCGATCGCCCCTGCCCGCGTGATCGCCGTCACGCTGAACGCGAAAGGACGCGTTGTTCGACGCGCCATCGCACCCGGGACCGTCCGGCGCCGGCAGGCTGCCGCCTGTCGGGCTGGCGTGGCCGGCGTGCGCGAGCAGCTCGGGCTTTCCCAGCAGGAGCTGGCTGATTTGCTCGGCATCTCGCGGCGAACGCTGGAGAATTGGGAGCAAGGCCGCCGCGAGCCGACCGGCGCCGCCAAAGTGCTGTTGCGCGTCGCGGCAACCCATCCTGATGTGGTGCTTAAGGCGGTCGCGTAGCCATTCTCCTCGCCGATGAACTTGCCCGGGACGGTTTTCTCATCCGATTAACCTCTGCCTCCACCCGGCCCCTCGCCTCAACCAGCCGTCACTTCCGGCAGCTCATGAACCACGTTCCGCGCGGAAGTCGTCCAGAATCGTTGCGGAAATGGCGGGGAAAATGTTCTGTCGCCGGGCAAAGTCAATCGGCGGTGCAGTCAATCTGCCCTCCCGGGTGAAAGAGACCGCCGGCGAGTGCCCACTGATCACTGATTTCTGACCTCTGAGTTCTGACTTCCGCCCAACGTCCTCCGTCCACCGATTCCCGAGCGCTGAGAACAAGTACCACCCATGAATCCGCAAGATCTGTGCCGGGAATGTCGTTGCTCCGGTGCGAGACCTGGCATATTCTCAAATGTATCCGGAGAATTTGCGGCCTTTGCGCATGACCTGTCTGCGTGCCTGTCTGCGTGCGGCCACGCACAGGCAGGCGAGCACGCACAGGCAGATGCTTCGGCCCCAAACAAATACCCTGTCCGATGAGAACCAGCCGCGATGAACCTGCCGGAAGCTCGCAAACGGGAGTGAAAGAAGAGTTCCGCGAGTTCACCGGCAAAGGAAGTGGGCTTTATGCGAAACCATGAAATCGATCACAACCATCCCCGCCGACATTCTTGCCTTCCCCCACTAACGGCGGGCGTGAACTTCGGCCATGCGCGTCCTTGGTTCCGGTTTGCTGCCGACGGACGCCGACCGCGACGCCGCCCACATCGCGCTCGCCACCGTACACGAGATGAAGCCTGAAGTTGGAACAAGATGGCGTAGAATTTTGGTGAATAAGACGGTCGGTTGGATCGGAGGCGGTATTGTGGACAAGACGGTCGCTGCGATTGCTGCGCCATTGGTGTTAAATCCAATTCAAACCACCACTTCTGCTCCACCGTCCGGAAACTTCGTAGGCTCGAGTGGTGGCGGCTTTTCTTTGCCGAAAACTGGAGGCCAAACAACAACCCCCTTCCCGGCAGCCGCTCCAAACTCCAGCCTGTGGGGCAAAATCAAGAGCTTCTTCGACTGGTGATGAACTCGCGCCGCCCAAACCTTTCCCGCCGGGCTTGACCTCCGCCGAACCCACGCGCTGCGCTGAAGCGCGTCGCTCCCGCGCCGCCAGAAATGAACGCCATCGTGGTGCGCGCGCGCCACTACTCCCATCCGTTGCACCTGGGTGTGGAATCGCGGGTGCCGCAAAAAGCGCCGGATGTAGTCCGCAGCGTCATCCGCGCGCACTTCCAACCACACCAGGCAGTAGGCCCGATGACAGAGCCGCGACTGGAAGAAGTCCTTGTCCAAAGTGAAAAACGTCACGCGCCGGAACCGGTGCAGCAGCGGAAGGATGTCGTCATCGCCGATGCCCAGACAGGCAACATCCCGACCCATTTGCCGGAACGGAATCCGCCATTCGTTGAGCAAGGGAACCTGATCCGCGGGAAAATTTTCGTCCAGCAGGTTCAAGCGAGCACAGGCGCGGAACTTCGCCGACCCTTTGGCGCATCCGGCCCGAGCCACGCCGTTTCGGCTAGTTTCACGGCCTCTGCGACCGCGGCGAGCGGAACCTTGCCACTCCAGCGAACGTTGCAGATGAAGTCCCACGACCGGCCATCGGCCACGTCGTCGAGCACCTGCCACACCATGATCCGCGTGCCTTTGAACGTGGGCTGTCCGTGGCAGATGGCCGGGTCGGCCACGATGTATTGGCCCAACTCGATTCTGGGCTGCGCGCGCGCGGTTGCCTTTCTCATGCCCGGAATTTGCGCGCGAGAGCGGGCGTTGGCAAGGCGCTTGTCGCCTCTTGCCACGGTCGTCGTTCAGCACACATGAAAACCGTGAGCCGCATCCTTTCTCGAGTCGGCGGCGTGCTGAGGCTCGTCACAACCCTCGGTTGCGTGAGCAGTATCGCCCATGCATGGGACTACGGCGACGGCCGGCATGGCTCCTTCGTGCTGACGATGAGCACAACCATCGAGCAGCTTTACCTCTCGGTGCGGTTGCAGTCGGACCCGCCGGTCTACAATCCGTCTGACTCGCGAGCCGTTCCCAGTTTTAGGAATTTTACGATTACCAACAATTCTGTGCTCACGGCGACATTGTGGAACGGAAATAACTTTGTTGGTCGAATCGAATGCAGCGTGCAAGGCGTGTTGGCAATTGACGCTGGATCGTCAATCTCCGCCAAGGGACTCGGCTTCGGTGGCGGCGGTGCTGGTCAACCGGGTGCTGGTCCCGGTAGTGGTGGAGGAGGCTCCACCTATTCGCCCCGTCCCGGGACCACGGGCTATCGGTCAGGCGGAGGTGGCGGCTACGGGTCCGCTGGTGGTGCCGGTACGAATAGCGGCGGTGCTGGTGGCGGCGTGTATGGCGCCGCCTTGGAAACCCTTTTTATGAGTAGCGGCGGCGGTGGTGGTGCCGAAGGTGCAGCGGGTCGTGCTGGTGGTGGCGTGATTGTCATCAACGCGGGGAGGCTGCGGGTGGACGGTCAGCTTCACGCGGGCGGATCTGACGGTTTGACCGAATACTATCCAGGCGGTGGCAGCGGCGGCAGCGGCGGGGGCAGCGGCGGATCGATCTTACTACGGGTTATCTCCGTAGCCCTGGGCAATGTCTCGGCCGCAGGTGGAGGTGGCGGCAGTGACCGCTATGGGAATCCAGCCGGCGGCGCGGGCGGTGTCGCGTGGATTCGAATCGAATATTCCGCGGGTGTCCCCGGCGCAACGTCGCCTGCCGCTTCGACCCTCGACAACAGTGGGAGCGACATGGATGGCGACGGCATCCGCGACAACGTCGAATGGGGGCCGACCTGAATGTCCCTCTCGACACGGACGGCGACGGAATTTTCGATTACCGCGAAACCGACAGCGACAACGATGGAATCCCCGACGCAATCGAACGCGGCCCAGACGGACTGCACCCTCGCGCTACCGATGGCGACGGGGTGCCGGACTATCGCGATACAGACAGCAACAACAACGGCATTCCGGATTCCCTCGAACTGGCGGCGGACGGCTCGGCGCGCACCCAGGACAGCGACGGCGATGGACTCCCTGATTATTGGGAGACGTTTGCCGGGCCGAATCTGAGTCCCAACAACCCGGCGGACGCTGTGACGCGCCCGACCGGCCACCCACTGACCTATCTCCAGATTTTTCGCTCCGGCCTGAATCCGCGGACGACGGACACCGACGGCGACGGGCTCAGCGACTTTGATGAACTCTTTGTTTACGGCACCAGCCCGTTGCTGGCCGATACCGATGGCGACGGCATGCCCGACAAATGAGAGGTGGACAACGGCCTCGAACCACGCCGCAACGATGCGAACGAAGATCGCGATTTCGATTTCCTGACGAATGCCGAGGAATACGATGGCGGCGTCACCGGATGGCGACGGTTGGACCAACTTGCAGGAATGGATGGCGCGAACCAATCCGCGCGATGCGGCATCGAAACCCGGAACCAACGGCGGCGTGGCAAGTGCGTTTCAGGTGCCGTTCGTGCCGACGCGCTTTGTCGCCGGAGTCGGTCAACTCGACAATGCCGGAACGGCTGAGATCGTCGTGGGTGCTGATGGCAATCCCGGCGCGAGCGCGAATTTTGTCCGTGTGTATACCGAGGCCGGCTCAGGCTGGGTCAGCGAGGATGTGCCGGTCGGACCTTACGGCGTCACGTCGATCACGGTTGGGCAAACGCCGGGAAGATCCCCGGCGATTTATGCCGGCCTGCGGAAAGTCGGTGGTAACGGAAGGGTCGTGGAGCTGCTCAAGAAAGACGGCGTGTGGCAGACGAATGTGATCGCCGACAGTCAAAGCGAGACAGCCGAGGTGATTGGAATTCGGACCACTTCGGCGGGAACCGATCTCGTGCTGAATCCGGCGACGCGCTTCGGACCCGATGGGGCGCTCTACCGTGCGACCTTCGAAGACTCCGTTTGGAAGCTGGCGCTGTTGAATGCTGAACCGGCCCGACATGCGACGGCCACAATGGCACGGACAGCGGTTGGGGTGGCTGCGGACCGCGTGTTACGGTTGCTTGATGCGGGCGGAATTCAAGATGCAGGATCCCAACCCGGTCTCTCGTCATCGCTCGACGAGTTCGATGGCAGCTTCCTCAACCTGAAGACTTGGACTTTCGGCGGAGGTCCGAGCGGCAGCTATTCGATTCGCGTGGCAGATGGGTTGGCTCAACTCGACATTGCGTGGCCAGGAAATCTGGCCGGGGCCTCGGCGTATATCGAGACCAATTAGCCTTGGGCGGCGGATCAGCGGGCCATGGTGATTTCGATTTCTTCTTCGAGTTATACTCCGAACTTCGATTACACCCCGAGCCACCAAACTGGGTCGTATGGCGGCCCGGAAATTTTCTCACGCCAAGGGCTGGGAATCCAATCCAATTCCAATATCAATATTCTGATCCACCTTTTCCGGTTGGATGGAACTGCGTATTTCCGTCGGAGCGTCAACGGCGGGGTGTGGAGTGCGTGGGACCGGACAAACACCACGTCGAGCATCTTGTGCTTTGGGTTGGGAAGTCTCCCCAATTCCTATGGGAGGACCAACAATGCATCCATGCGAATCGACTACATTCGCTATCGAAGCGTAAGCGAGCTGCTCGCGGCGGGCGCGTCGCCCGAATTTGGCTCTGCCGACGCGGCGTATCGCTCCTCCAGTAGCACGTGGTATTTTCAAACACCGTCCAGCTCGTCGTGGCGCGATGCGCAGCTTTATGCATTCACGCGCGGCGGCAATCTCGCCACGATGGAAAGCGCCGAGGCGAACACGCGGCTCCAAGGCAAATTTACGGGCGAGTTCTGGCTGGGCTACTATCGTGATTTTGTTGCGAGTCCATTGCGCTGGGTGGGTGGCTCCGTCGCGACGTATGCGAACTGGTTTTCAGGTCAGCCCGGTGCCACCGCCGATCAAATTTAAGCGTTTGCCAGTGGGGGCACATGGTCATCGGCGACCGGCGTCGAATCGAAGCGCGGCGTTTTCGAGGTCAAATCTGCGCCGGTCGAAGTGGTGCTCTCTAACTTGACCGAGCCGACATCGCTCCGGCGACTACAATGGACGGGACGAAATCTGACGGCGGGGTTCTTCAACCCGGGGACAGCTGGGGAATCGTCAATGATTGAAACCTTTGTCGAGGATGTCGATGGCTCCGGCACAGCTACGGTCGGCGACGAATTCGTCGTGGCCGAACTGGTGCCAAGCGCGAGTGGCACGGCGATCCGCACGCTTTCCCGGCGGACGCTGACCAGGGCGGCGCTCTCGCGAGGCTATGGTCTCGCCGCACTTCGGCCGCGAGCGGACGCGAGCGAAATGCTCGTGACCGCGGAGCCCGACGGCCAGTTCTTTCTGTGGTCCGCGCCCGCGGCGGGAATGGCGCTGCAGAGCCGGCTGATGAGCATGGAGCACGTGGGGAAATCCTGGCATGCGTTGGAGCCGCTTGCGACCGCGGGTTCGGGAGATGGGCTGGTGGGATTGCGCGTCGATCCAGTGACTCCGCAGCGTGCCGATGTTGTCATGTTCCCTGCTCGCGAGCTGAGCCCGTCCGTGCCGATGGTGATCCAACAGTCGCCGCCGTCGGCCCGTATTCTATCGTCTCCCGGCTTTGGTGGCGCGGTCGCGCGCATCGCGGTGCGGCTCTTCGACAGCGACGGGAACCCAGCCCGACTCGAAACGCAGTTCCAAAATCCGCAAAATAGCCAATGGCAGGCCGCGGCGCTGACGACGATCGACGGAGTGCCGGCCGCGTCGATTCCGCTCCTGAGCGCTCCGCCGACCGGAGCAACGCATCAAATCGTATGGAATGCGGCCAAAAATCTCGCTGCCAATTTCATGGGCACCGTGCAGCTACGCGTGCGCGGGAGCGATTTTTCGGACATCGGCAATTGGTCGGACGCGACGCCTTATCTGGTCGATCTGACACCTGCGGTCGACACCGATGGGGATGGCATGCCGGACGACTGGGAAGTCGCCAACGGGTTGAACCCAAATCTCAACGACGCGGCTGCTGATCGCGACGGCGATGGTTCGACCAACCTCGAGGAATTCCTCAACGGGACGAATCCGAATGACGCCGGCTCCGCGAAATATTCCCCAGCGTCAATGGGGTTAATGCGAAGCTCTCGAAGGCTCCCGACCAAACGCTCTACGACAAGGGCGCGTTCGTTTCAGTTGCGGCCGCACCTCTCGGCGGACTGACGTTCATCGGCTGGGCGCCGACGGCGGTGCTGTCAGGCAACGGTGGTTTTGCTGCCGCCGTGACGACGAACCCACTGTTCGTGGTGATGAATGCGAACAAGGCGCTGACCGCTTACGCAGGTCTGCCGCTGGCAGAAGCGCTCGATACCACCGGGCTGACGTGGACGACGGGCGGCACTGTGCTGTGGTGTGGTCAGATCTCCACGGCTCAGGATGGAGTCGATGCGGCGCAAGCGACTGGTCTTTCTTCGATCACCGGCGAAGGCTGGATTGAAACGACGGTTAACGCGCCGGGTACACTCACGTGGCGCTGGAAGCTTCAAATCGCCTCCGGTGGCGGTTCCACGCTTCAGTTTAACCTTGGTGGTGCAGTGCAGGAAAGCATCTCCAATACGACCGAGTGGGTACAGCGCACGTTTGTTGTCTCTGGCTCTGGATCCAAAACCGTGCGCTGGCGCTTCAGCCGCCAGTCGAGCAACGCAGCGGCGAGTGGAGAAAGTGCGTTTCTCGATACGATAAGCTATGTCCCCTCGTCGTTGTCCAGCATCACCACACCTCCCCAGCCGCAGACGGTGACGGCGGGCGCGAATGTCACATTCACCGTGACTGCCACCGGCAACCCCGCACCGACCTACCAGTGGCGCCGCAACGGGCTCAACCTCCCTGGCGCAACCGGAGTCACGCTCACGTTGAATGACGTTCCGTTCAACGGCGGTGGCCGCATTGTCGTCGAAGTTCGCAACTCCAGTGGCATTTTCACGAGTACGCCGGTGATGCTCTCGGTCAACCCGCTGGCCCCGCCATCACTAGCCCGACCACTGCCGGCGGCGTCATGGGCCGCAACTTCTTTTATCAGATTACCACCGCGGCGCATGTTGTCACGACCACGCCGCCGCCTCAGGTCGCGTGGGCGTTCCGTTCACGTTTGCCGTTGCGGCGAGCAACTCGCCGACGGGCTTCGCCGTCACGGCGGGCGCACTGCCTCCGGGGCTGGCGCTGAATCCCACGACCGGCGCCATCGCCGGCACGCCGACGCAGGCAGGATTCTTCAACGCCGCGATCAGCGCCACCAACGCCACCTTTACGCTCACGATCAACTCGTCCGCGACCGCGCCAGTCATCACGAGCGCCAGCACAGTCGCGGCCACCGTCGGCACGGCCTTCAACTTCGAGCTCACGTCGAGCGGCACGCCTGCCGCCTCGAGCTACGCCGCTACCGGCCTGCCCGCCTCCGGTCTCTCGCTCAACCCCGCGACCGGCGCGATCGGCGGCACTCCCACCGCGCCGGCCACGCTCCGCTTGCACGTTCGCGCCAGCAACACCGCTGGCGACGGCCCACCGGCTGCACTCGTCATCGTCATCAACCCCGCCGGCAATGCCCCCGTCATTACGAGTGCGCCTGTCGTACATGGCAGGGTGGGCGACCTGCTCACCGGCGTTGCCATCGCGGCCACCAACACGCCGACCGGTTTCGTCGTCACTTCCGGCACGCTGCCGGCGGGGCTCGGGCTTAATGCGAACACCGGCGCGATCACGGGCACGCCGACCCAGGTCGGCCAGCCGTTCCAATACGTCATCACCGCGACGAACAGCCCGACATCGGACATCGTTCGGTGCCACCGGCCTTCCCGCGGGCCTGACGCTCACCGGCGCCGTCATCTCGGGCATCCCGAACGAGGCAAGCACGCAGCCTATTCCGATCACGCCCACCGCGACCAACGCCGCCGGCACGAGCCACCCGAAGACGCTCCTCCTCGGCATCGCCGCCGCACCCGCCACGCCGATCATCACCAGCGCCTTGGGAGCCCACGGCCGTGTTGGCTCTGCGTTCACCTATCAAATCACGGCCAGCGAGGGGGCGACGTCCTTTGTCGCGCTGGACCTGCCGGCCGGGCTTTCCGTCAACGCCACCACCGGGGCGATTTCCGGCACGCCCGTTTCCTCCGACGTGTTCAGCGTCACGCTTCGCGCCGCCAACTCTGCCGGTGTGGGCGCTCCGTCCACGCTCCGGTTCAATGTCGCGCCAGCGCTCGCGGCACCGTCGATCACCAGCACGCCGGCGGCCAACGGCAAGGTTGGAGTCAACTTCACCTACGCCATCGTTGCCACCCCGGGCGCGATCACCGGTTATGCGCTCACCGGCACGCTGCCACTCGGTCTCTCGTTCAACACGAGTACGGGCGTTATCAGCGGCCGGCCGAGTCGCGAATCTTCACAGTGCAACTCACGGCGACTGGCGCCGGGGGCACGAGCCTGCCACAGCCGCTGGTGCTCAACATCCTGCCGCCCGATGGCGTGCCGGTGATCACCAGCCCGAATTTTGCCGTCGGCGCCGTCGGCGTCGACTTCAGCTACCAGATTACCGCGGTCATCATGCCCGGCGCGACCGCCTTCCCGGCGGCACCGTTCCCCGCCACGGATGCGCTCGATGCGGTGGATCTCCCCGAGGGCCTCGCGGTCAATCCGTCCGCCGGCCTGATTCAGGGCCGCCCGACGGCGGCCGGCACGTTCGCCGCCACGCTCGTCGGCACGAGTGCCGCGGGCAACGGGCCGTTCCGACCGCTAACGATCTTGGTGCGGCCCGCGCCGAGCGCCCCCGTGATCGACAGCGTGCCGATGGCGGCAGGCCAGGTCGGTGTCGCGTTCACCGGTTACACCATCACGGCGACGCCGGCGGCCACGTCTTTCGTGGCCACCGGCCTGCCCGCCGGGCTCTCGCTCAACAGCGCCACGGGCGTCATCTCCGGCACACCGGCGCAGTCGGGCGCGTTCAACGTCACCCTCAGTGCCAGCAACGCCAGCGGTACGGGTGCCCCCGTCACGCTCGTCATCACGATTCGGCCGAGTCTGCAACTCGTGGTGCCCGGCTCGTGATCCTCACGTCTGCACGGCCTGCGAACCTTCACGACGTCACGTTTTTCTTATTCGCTTTTTGCATGAGACCAAGCCGTATCCATAAAATGGAAATCCATTTTCCCGTTGAGCCGTGTAAACTAATTGGTGGGTGTAGGGGCGTCGCCATACGATGTGGAAACGGGCGTCGGCAAGCGACGCCCCTACACCCACCAATTAGTGTACACGGCTCAACGGGAAAAGGGATTTCCATGTTATGGATACGGCTTGGGCTCATGCACAAAGCGAATAAGAAAAACGTGACGTCGTGA